>CAZHCN010000059.1:0-12162 GCA_964530895.1 uncultured Methyloceanibacter sp.
CCGCCGAGCTCAATCCTTTCGTGAGGGAAGGCCAGCCCTTCGTCATCTGCTCCAAGGGCATCGAACAGGAAACCGGCAGACTGATGTCGCAGATTGCCGCGGACCTGCTGCCCACGGCCGAGATCGCCGTGCTGTCGGGCCCGAGCTTCGCGACCGACGTGGCAAACGGCTTGCCTGCCGCGGTGACCATGGCGACCGCGGACGAGCAGCTTGGCCGCGCGCTCGCTCACGCTCTGAGCCACCCACCGTTCCGCTGCTATTGGAGCGGCGACGTGATCGGCGCCGAGATCGGCGGGGCCGTGAAGAACGTCTACGCCATCGCCGCGGGCATCGTCGTCGGCAAGGCGCTCGGCGCGAGCGCCCAGGCCGGGCTCGTGACGCGGGGCTTTGCCGAGATGGCGCGGTTCGGCGTGGGGCTGGGGGCGCGGCTCGAGACGATGATCGGGCTCTCGGGGCTGGGCGATCTGGTGCTCACTTGCGGCAGCCCCCAGTCGCGCAACATGTCGCTCGGCATCGCACTCGGACAGGGGCAAAGCGTCGACGAGGCGCTTCGCGGCCGGCTGACGGTGACAGAAGGGGTGCCCACGGCGAGCGCCATGGTGGAGGTTGCCGGCGCCCGCGGCATCGAGCTGCCGATCGCGGAAGCCGTGCATGCGGTGGTTTCGGGGCGCGTTACGGTCGACGAGGCGATCGAGGCACTGCTCGCCCGGCCGCTCAGGTCGGAGATCTAAGGGCGATGGACAGAGCCAAGGCGCCGCAATAGCCTCATCCGCGAGCAAGAGGACGTCCGATGCTGTATGCGTTGATCTGTACCGACAAGCCGAACGGGCTCGCCATTCGCAAGGCGCACAGGCCCGATCACCTCGCTTATCTGGAGAGCCTCGGCGATACGCTCGTGTTCGCCGGCCCGTTCACCGAAGAGGACGGGCAGACCATGAACGGCAGCCTGATCGTCATCGACGCGGATTCGCTCCGCGATGCGCGCGCCGTCGCCGACGGCGATCCCTTCGCCAAGGCGGGACTGTTCGCGAGCGTCGATATCCGGCCGTGGCTGTGGACCATCGACAACACGGACGAGACAGACGAGGAAGAGTAGCCGCGTAGTCCCCATGGCGTATTGGCTGATGAAATCGGAGCCCGAGACCTGGTCTTGGGCGCAGCAGAAGAAGGAAGGCAAAAAAGGCGCCGAGTGGGACGGCGTGCGCAACTTCCAGGCGCGCAACAATATGCGCGCGATGAAAAAAGGCGACCTCGCCTTCTTCTACCACTCGGGCGGTGAGAGGGCCTGCGTCGGCATCGTCAAGGTCGTGGCCGAGGCGCATCCGGACTCGACCGACGGTAGCGGCCAGTGGGAATGCGTCGACGTGGCGGCGGTCGCCGACCTGCCAAGGCCCGTCACCCTGGCCGAAATCAAGGCCACACCGCAATTGAAGGACATGGTTCTCGTCAGGAATTCGCGCCTTTCCGTGCAGCCGGTGAAGGCGGCGGAATGGCGGAAACTCTGCGCGCTCGGCGGCCTCGCCGATCCGCCAACAGCCTAGTGCCCGAATCCCACTCCTGAGGTAAAGTCATGACACTCGCGGTTCGAGGGAGAGGCCATGACATTCTCGGGGATCAACTATCTCGCCGTCATCATCGCCACGCTCGCGGGCTTCGGCCTCGGCGCGGTGTGGTACATGGTGCTCGGCGGCGCCTGGATGCACGCCCTCGGCAAGACGAAAGACCAGATGAGGGCCGAGGGCTCGGCCAAGGCGCTGCCGTTCGTCATCGCCCTTGTCGCGCTCTTCGTCATGGCCCTGATGCTGGCCGGCTTGATGGGTCATCTCGGCGACATCACGGTTCGAGGCGGGATGTTCAGCGGCTTCTTTGTCTGGATCGGCTTCGTGATCACCACCATGGGCGTCAATCATGCCTTTTCCGGCGCGAAGCCAATGCTTACGCTGATTGACGGCGGCCACTGGCTCGCCGTGTTGCTCATTCAAGGCGCGGTGATCGGCGCCTTCGGCGTCTAGGAAGGAGCTTCAACTCGCGGGATGATGTCCCGCAGCAAATGGCAACAAACAAGTTGGGCGCGCGAAAAACGACGCGCTCGTCTAGGGAGGAACGGGCAGATGTCCGAGCATGAAAAATTCAAAGTCGAGCCGGTGAAAGTTCCGAAAAAGTGGAAGGAGCAGGCCTTCATCGATAAGAGCGAGTACGAGAAGCTCTACGAGAAAAGCGTCGACAATCCCGACAAGTTCTGGGGCAAAGAAGGCAAGCGCCTCGACTGGATCAAGCCCTACACGCGCGTCAAGAACACCACGTTCGAATTTCCCCACGTGTCGATCAAATGGTTCGAGGACGGCACGCTGAACGTCGCCGCCAACTGCGTCGACCGGCATTTGAAGAAGCGCGGCAAGCAGACCGCCATCATTTGGGAACCGGACGACCCCAAGACTGAAGCGCGGCACATCACCTATCGCGAGCTTTACGAGAACGTCTGCCGCTTCGCCAACGTGCTGAAGGCGCACGGCGTCAAGAAGGGCGACCGCGTGACGATCTATCTGCCGATGATCCCGGAAGCCGCTTACGCCATGCTGGCTTGCGCGCGGATCGGCGCGATCCATTCGATCGTGTTCGGCGGATTTTCGCCGGACGCGCTTGCTGGACGCGTCGAGGACTGCAAATCGACCTTCGTCATCACTGCGGACGAGGGCTTGCGCGGCGGCCGCAAGATTCCGCTGAAAGCCAATACCGACACAGGGCTCAAGGACAATGGACACGTGAAGAACGTTCTCGTGGTCCGGCATACCGGCGGCAGCGTGCCCTGGACGCAAGGCCGCGATCTCTGGCTCGATGAGGAGATGGCCAAGGTTTCCGCCGAGTGTCCGCCCGAGGAGGTGGGCGCGGAGGATCCGCTCTTTATCCTCTACACGTCTGGCTCGACGGGAAAACCCAAGGGGGTGCTTCACACCTCAGGCGGCTACCTGGTCTACGCCGCGATGACCCATCAATACGTGTTCGACTATCACGACGGCGACGTCTATTGGTGCACGGCGGACGTGGGCTGGGTTACGGGCCACAGCTATATCGTCTATGGGCCGCTCGCGAACGGCGGGACCACGCTGATGTTCGAGGGCGTGCCCAACTTTCCGGACGCCTCGCGCTTCTGGCAGGTCGTCGACAAGCACAAGGTCAACATCTTCTACACAGCGCCAACGGCGATCCGCGCGCTCATGGGCGCCGGAAACGACTTCGTGACGGAAACCAGCCGCAAGTCGCTCAAGCTGCTCGGCAGCGTAGGCGAACCGATCAACCCGGAAGCGTGGGAGTGGTACTACCACGTGGTGGGCGAGGGGCGTTGTCCCATTGTCGACACATGGTGGCAGACCGAGACCGGCGGCATACTCATCACGCCGCTGCCAGGTGCGACCAAGCTCAAGCCCGGCTCGGCGACATTGCCGTTCTTCGGCGTCCAGCCGGCCGTGGTCGATAGCGAAGGACATCTGATTGAAGGCGAGGCCACGGGCAATCTCGTCCTCCTCGATGCCTGGCCCGGCATGATGCGCACGGTCTACGGCGACCATCAGCGCTTCGTAGAGACCTACTTCTCCACATACAAAGGCATGTATTTTACCGGCGATGGGTGCCGGCGCGACGACGACGGCTATTACTGGATCACCGGCCGGGTCGACGACGTGATCAACGTGTCCGGGCACCGCATGGGCACGGCGGAGGTGGAGTCCGCGCTCGTCGCCCATCCCAAAGTGTCCGAAGCCGCCGTGGTCGGCTACCCGCACGACCTCAAGGGCCAAGGCATCTATTGCTACGTGACCTTGATGGCGGGCGAGCAAGGTTCAGACGCGCTGAAAAAGGAGTTGCGGGACTGGGTGCGTCAGGAGATCGGCCCGATCGCATCGCCGGATCTCATCCAGTTCTCACCGGGACTGCCGAAGACAAGGTCAGGCAAGATCATGCGGCGGATCCTGCGCAAGATCGCCGAGGACGAATTCGGCAATCTCGGCGACACGTCCACGCTGGCTGATCCCGGCGTCGTCACGGATCTCATCGACAACCGTCAAAACCGGAGGCCGGCTTAGATAGGCCCTGCCTCAGACTTCGTGTTGGGGAAGGATAAGTGGATGTCGTGGCTGCTACGCATACTGGCCGCGCTTGGGATCATCCTGGCGCTGGTGATCGTCTTCGTGCTCGTGATCGGAAATTGGGGCACGCGCGACGACTCGACCCAGGCCCTCTCCTTGTCCGTCGGCAACCGGACGGTGACGGTCGCGGGCCACTACAAGGACATGACGCAGGAGTCGATTTCCAATGGCATGAAGGTCGTCGTGGACGGCCACGAAATCCAGATCACGGACGACCAACTCACGGTCGACGGCAACACGCAAGTCTTGGAGCCGGACCAGGACGTCATGGTCTACGTGGCCGAGGACGGCAATGTGCAGGTGAAGGTCGTCGGCGAAGGCGAAGGAGCCCCCGAAGAGGCCCCTAACTGAGACGTCGTGCTTGGCGGGGCCTAGTTGGACATCACCTTGGTGAAATAGGCCAGGAGCGTCGTCCACGCGTCCTTGGTGTCGCGGTCGAACTCCTTCTCGAGCGACCGCTCCATCGTCCACACCAGCGCCCGTGACATGGTGCGGTAGTGGCGGGTGCGGATGCCGATCTGGCGATGCCGTGCGCCGAGGAGCTTGAGCGTCGGCGCCAGGCCATCCTCGTGACCGAGCGAAATCATGGCGAGCTTAGCGCCGGCGGCGAATTTGCGCGCCTGCACGTCGACCGGGCCCGAGAACTTCTTGCGCAAGCTCGGATCGAGGCGGAACAGCTTGAGGAAGAACAGCTGGGCCACAAGCTCGAGCGCCGGCTCGACGCGCAGGAAGCTCACGCGGATGAGGCGCTTCTGCTCCGGCGTCAGCTGGGTGTCCGAAGACGGCAGGCTCTTGGCCCGGCGCGCTCTCGATTTCGGGGCGGCGGCGGAAGTCTGAAGGGCGGCTGTCATGATGAGGCAACTCCTCGAACGCGGTTTGCCAGGCAGCATGCGGGCATCGGATTGACGAAGCGTTAAGGTAAGCGCGGGCTTAAGCGATTGGCGCCCGATCGGACGAGGGCGCCTGTTTTTCCTTGTTTCCCCAGGCTCTTGTGCCGGGCCCTCCGGCCTCCAACATATTGAGGGCGCCGGATTTTGCCGGCACACGTTCAGTCTCGGAGGTCGAAGGGTTTCCATGAGCTATTTCCGCACCGCCATTCTCCTCGCGGCGATGACCGCGCTGTTCATGGGGATCGGATTCCTGCTCGGCGGCCAGAGCGGCATGATCATCGCGCTCCTCGTCGCGGGCGGCATGAACCTGTTCGCCTATTGGAACTCCGACAAGATGGTCTTGCACATGTATGGCGCGCGCGAAGTGGACGCGGCTTCCGCGCCGGAGCTGTACGACCTGGTGCGGCAGCTTTCCCAGAACGCGGGCCTTCCCATGCCGAAGGTCTACGTCATGGAGAACCCGCAGCCGAATGCCTTTGCCACGGGCCGCAACCCGGAGCACGCCGCGGTCGCCGTCACCACCGGGCTCTTGCGCACCGTCACGCATGAAGAGCTTGCCGGGGTGCTCGCGCACGAGCTCGGCCACGTCAAGCATCACGACACGCTGCTCATGACGATCACCGCGACCATCGCCGGCGCCATCTCCATGCTCGCGAACTTCGCCTTCTTCTTCGGCGGACGCGGCAATGGCAACAACCAAGTCGGCTTCATCGGTGCGCTCGCGCTGATGATCCTCGGGCCGCTGGCGGCCGGTCTCGTGCAGATGGCCATAAGCCGCACGCGCGAATACGAGGCCGACCGCGAAGGCGCGGAGATCAGCGGGCAGCCCTTGTGGCTCGCCTCGGCGTTGGAGAAGATCGCCGGCGCCGCGCACCAGATCCCCAACATGACGGCCGAGCGCAACCCCGCGTCCGCCCATCTCTTCATCGTCAACCCGTTGTCCGGCGCGCGGATGGATAATTTGTTCTCGACCCATCCGAGTGTGGAGAACCGGGTGGCGCGGCTCGTCGAGATGTCGAAGGCGATGGGCGGGACGGGCGCCGTCCCGCGCATGGCGGCCGTGCCGTCGGGGCCCTGGGCTGCCGGACACCCGTCTGGGACCGCGGGACGCCAAACCGGTCCTTGGGGCTAAGCCTCTTGGGGCTAGGCCCACGCTGCTGTTAAACCCATGAGCATGTCCGCAAACAAAGAGGCCAAGCGCCTGTCGCCCACGCGCGACCTTCAGGTCGGGCTGCCGGCACGGCGCGCCGCGGCCGCGCTGCTCGATGCCGTGCTGCAGAAGAAGCAGCCTCTCGACGAGGTTCTCGGCCGCTCGCAGGACGGCGGCTACATGTTCGACCTGCCGGTGCGCGACCGGGCGCTCGCGCGCGCCATCGTCGGCGTGTCGTTGCGCCGGCGCGGACAGATCGACTACGTGCTGAACACGTTTCTCGAGCGCGGGCTGCCGGTGAAGTCGGGCACGCTCTACCCGATCCTCTTGTCGGGCGCGGCGCAGCTTCTGTTCCTCAACGTGGCCCCGCACGCCGCCATCGATCTCGCCGTGCGGCTCGCCCAATGGGACCCGCGCGCCAAGCGCTACGACAAGCTCGTCAACGCCGTGCTGCGCCGCGTGGCCGAGAAGGGCGCGAGCATTGCCGCGAGCCTCGATGCGGCGCGGATCAACACGCCCGACTGGCTGTGGACGCGCTGGGTCGCCGAATGGGGCGAGAAGCGCGCCCGGGCGATCGCCGCCGCCCATCTCTTCGAGGCGCCGCTCGACCTTACCGTCAGGGCGGACCCGGAGACTTGGGCCGAACAGCTCTCGGGCCGCGTGCTGCCGACAGGGAGCGTCCGCCTCCTGCCCAAGGGCCGGATTGAGGCGATGCCGGGCTTCGCGGAAGGCGCCTGGTGGGTGCAGGACGCGGCCGCCTCGCTCCCGGCACAGCTTCTCGGCGACGTTTCAGGCAAGCGCGTGGCTGATCTCTGCGCCGCGCCGGGCGGCAAGACGGCGCAGCTTCTCAACGCCGGCGCGTCGGTCGTGGCCGTCGACAGCTCGAAGCCGCGGCTCGCGCTGCTCGACGAGAACCTGAAGCGTCTCGGCCTCGCGGCAGAGACCGTGGTCGCGGATGCCAGCCAATGGCGGCCGGAGGAGCGGTTCGATGCGATCCTGCTCGATGCCCCCTGCTCGTCCACGGGCACGATCAGGCGCCATCCCGACATCCCGTATTTGAAATCCGACAAGGACGTGGTGGAGCTCGCTTCCCTCCAGGCGCGGCTCCTCGACAACGCCGTCGCCCTGCTCAAGCCCGGCGGCCTTCTCGTCTACTCCACCTGCTCGCTCGAGCCGCAAGAGGGGGAGAGCCAGATCGCCGCGCTGATGGCGCGGAACGATGGCGTCCGGATCGAGCCCATTACCCACGAGGAGCCGTTCGGCGGCACCGAATGGGCACAAGCAAGCGGGGTTTTGCGCACTTTCCCCTACGAGTTCCGGCTCGATACGCCGGAATGGAGCGGAATGGATGGGTTTTTCGCGGCCAGGCTTCGCCGGACCGGTTAACGATTCTCCGTATCCCACTTGCTCCCGGACGCCCACTGCCCGAAAATGCCCGCCTTGGGAGTACGGATGCGGCGGGGAAGCCTGTGCTCGTCAGCGCGGGCTTGTGGAGAATGACCCATATGGCGGCTGATCAGGCCTTCGAGCGCGGATCTCGCGTTCAAGAGGTGCATCTTGGCGGCCCCAGCGCATTTCGCCGCCTGATGCTCTCGAGCATGGCCTCCATCAGCTATCCGGGCGGCCAGGCCGAGCAGCTTCTCCTCGCCCCCCAAGAGCTTCGGACCGCCGACCCGAGTTTCGCCACCGAGGTCTATAATGGCCATTTCGGGCTCGCCGGAAAGCTCGCCGAGCTCGGCTCGGATTCGCCCTTCGAGATCAGGCCGCCGTCGGCCAATTGGGCGCGGGAGCTTTACGGCTTCGGATGGCTGCGCCATTTGCGCGCCGCCGACAGCGAGCTGTCGCGCGAGCAAGCCAAGGCGCTGGTCCACGATTTCATCCGCCTGCGCCGCCAGATCCACGGCCTCGCCTGGCAGCCGGAGATCGTCGCCCGCCGCGTGATCTCGTGGCTCTCCAACTCGGTGCTCATTCTCGATGCCGGTGAACCGCAGGCCTATGAGAGCTTTCTGAAGGCGCTCACCACGCAACTCCGCTATCTCTCGGCGAGCTATCGCGACGCGCCGGACGGGGTGCCGCGGCTCCTCAGCCTCACGGCGCTGCTCTATGCGGGGCTCTGCATCGCGGAGCAGCAGGCGGTGGTGGATCGCTACACGCGGCCCTTCTGCCGGGAGCTCGACCGGCAGATCCTGCCCGACGGCGGTCACATCTCGCGCAATCCCGAAGCTTTGATCGAGCTCCTGCTCGACCTCCTGCCCTTGCGGCAATGCTTCGTGGCGCGGGACCGCGCGCCGCCCAAGGAGCTGACCGACGCCATCGACCGCATCATGCCGATGCTGCGCTTCTTCCGGCTCGGCGACGGCACGATGGCGCGGTTCAACGGGGCCGGGCCGACGCCGACCGACGCGCTCGCCACCGTGCTCGCCTATGACGACATCGAGGGCGCGCCGGTGCGTGCCGCGACCAATTCCGGCTATGTGCGGGTCGAGGCCGGCACGACGCTCATCCTCTGCGACCTCGGACCGCCGCCGGTCTCCTCGCTCAGCACCAAGGCCCATGCCGGGTTCCTGTCCTTCGAGATGAGCTCGGGCGAGGAGCCGATGATCATCAATTGCGGCGCGCCGTCGGCCGACCATGACGAGTGGCGGCTGTTCGCCCGCACCACGCCGGCGCACTCCACGCTGAGCCTCGAAGGGGACTCGCTGGCCGAGTTCTCGGGCGGGGCCAACGGTACGCAGCCGCCGGTCGATGCCATGCTGGTCGGCCCGCTGAACCCGCAAGGCGCGTTCTCCGATCAGGGCGACAATCTGCGCATCAAAGGCTCGCACGACGGCTATATGGCCCGCTATGGGGTGAGCCATTCGCGGCAGATCCTCATCTCGCCCTCGGGCAATCTTCTCAGCGCCGAGGACAAGCTCTCGACGCGGGGCCTCAAGAGCCCGGACGGCCTCATCGCCGGCTCCTATGCCATCCGTTTTCATCTGCATCCGAGCGTGAAGGCGCAAGTGACCGGCGACGGCAACACCGTCACCCTGATCCTGAAGAACGGCGAGACCTGGCGGCTCAGCTCCAACGCCGAGGAAACCGCGATCGAAGAGAGCGTGCTGCTCGCCGACCAGCGCGGGCCGCAGCCGACCACGCAGGTGGTGCTGAGCGGCATGATGGGCGAGGCGAGAGAGGTCCGCATCCTGTGGAACCTCGAGAAGACCGGCGAGGAAACTCCGGTCCATCCTCTGGTCGATCCCAGCGACCCCGGCGCTGGCGGCGCCTAGTCTCATGGAGACACGCAAGATTGCCCGTGCGCTGCTCTCGGTCAGCGACAAGACGGGTCTCGTCGAATTTGCCACGGCACTTGCGGGGCGCGGCGTCGCTCTCGTCTCGACGGGCGGCACGGCGAAGGCGCTGCGCAATGCCGGCCTCGACGTCATCGACGTCTCCGAGGTCACGGGCAGCCCGGAGATGATGGACGGTCGGGTGAAGACGCTGCACCCGAAGATCCATGGCGGGCTGCTCGCCATGCGCGGCAATGCCGAGCACGAGAAGGCCCTTTCCGATCACGCCATCCCGCCGATCGATCTCCTCGTGGTCAATCTCTATCCTTTCGAGGCGACAGTCCGCGCCGGGGGCGATTTCGAGACTTGCATCGAGCATATCGATATCGGCGGACCCGCGATGATCCGCGCCGCGGCGAAGAATCATGGGAGCGTCGCCGTCGTGGTCGATCCCGCCGACTACATGGACGTGCTCGACGAGATCGAGCGCCTCGAGGGCGGGACCGCCCTGCCCTTGCGGACGCGCCTCGCGGCCAAGGCCTTCGCGCATACAGGCGCCTATGACGGCGCCATCGCCACGTGGTTCGCGGATCAGCTCGAGGAGCTCACGCCCGAGAAGCGCGTCATCGCCGGCACGCTCGAACGCGCGCTCCGTTATGGCGAGAACCCGCATCAATGGGCCGCGTTCTACCAGACGGCGGACGCGCGCCCGGGTGTGGCGACCGCTGTCCAGGTGCAAGGCAAGGAACTCTCCTACAACAATCTCAACGACACCGACGCTGCGTACGAGCTAGTCGCCGAGTTCGATCCGAAACAGTCGCCGGCGGTCGCCATCATCAAGCACGCCAATCCGTGCGGCGTGGCGGTGGGACACACATTGGCTCAAGCCTACGAAAGAGCACTCGCGTGCGACTCGGTCAGCGCGTTCGGTGGCATCGTCGCCCTCAACCGCGACCTCGATGCGGAAGCGGCGAAAGAGATCGTCAAGATCTTCACCGAGGTGATCATCGCGCCGGAAGCGAGCGACGAGGCGAAGGAGATCATCGCCACAAAGAAGAACCTGCGTCTCCTGCTCGCCGGCGGCCTGCCAGACCCGCGCGCGGCGGGCACCACGTTCCGCTCGCTTTCGGGCGGCTTCCTGGTGCAGGGCAGAGACAACGGCATGGTCGAGGCGGCCGATCTCCAGGTGGTGACCAAACGCAAGCCGAGCGATCAGGAGTTCGCCGATCTCATCTTCGCCTTCACCGTGGCAAAGCACGTGAAATCGAACACCATCGTCTATGCGAAGGACGGCGCCACGGTCGGCATCGGTGCCGGCCAGATGTCGCGCGTGGATTCGGCGCGCATCGCCGCGCGCAAAGCACAAGATGCGGCCGAGGCGCTCGGCCTATCGACGCCGCTCACCATAGGCTCGGTCGCGGCGTCGGACGCGTTCTTCCCCTTTGCCGACGGGCTTCTGGTGGTGGCGGAAGCGGGTGCCACCGCGGTGATCCAGCCGGGCGGCTCCATGCGCGACGAAGAAGTGATCGCGGCGGCCGACGACGCCGGTCTCGCCATGGTGTTCACCGGCATGAGGCATTTCCGGCATTAGAGGCGTGCTGTCGAAATCCGTCCTGCTGTAATGCGCGGCGGGGTGCTACACGAGTGAACATCGTTCTTCGCATCGCCATCGCCGCCGCAGCGGCCTTCCTAATCTGGCAATTTTCCGATGGATTGTCGCTGGCTTGGAACTCGCTGACGAACTCGGGACGAGCGCTGGTTCAATGTGTTGTCCGACCTTGCCGTGGGCGTCTTTGGGCCGGCGTTGGCTTTGTCGGCCATCGCCCTGGCAATCATGAACCGGCGCCTGTTTCTCGCGGCGAGTCTAGCGGCGTTGGCCGGCGTTGTGTATATAGCGCCATTCGCTGCGTTCTTCGTTGGCATCATGATCCATGGTTTTTGACCTGCGCGGTTACCGGCCAATGACATCGGGATTTGGTGTCGGCGGAGTTCTTTCGACCCTGCTGCCGATCGTGCTGGCGCCGGCGCTTGCCTACGCCGAAGCCCCATGCACCGGTCATGAGGCCTTCTCGACACCGCGACCGGCCGCGAGCTGCCTCGCGCTGGCGCCCGAGATCTTCATGGCTCCGGATGGGGCGATCAATGCCTCCGTACTTCCGGTCGACGTCAGCCTTTATGTGACGCCAGACATGGAGAGCCGTGTGGTGCTGCGTTCAAGCAGCGGCGACACGCTGAACTCGGAGGACTACGCATCCCCGCGCGGCATGAACGGCTATTACGTCGTCGCCGCGAAATGGTCTCCAGACTCGCAGTTCTTTGTCTACAGCCTCACCTCATCCGGCGGCCATCAGCCCTGGTCGTTTCCCATCGCGGTCTACAGCCGCAAGGCAAACGCGTTTGCCAAGCTCAGCGACCTGATCGGGGGCAAGCCGACCATCTCGGGTGACTTCACATTCTCGGGTCCACATACCGTCACGGCAAAGACCTGGAAGACGCAAGGCGCGATCGATCAGCCAGTTCCGGTCACGGTCGACCTCGAAAAGGTCTTCGCCGAGCCGTAACCCGGCGTCACGACCTTCCGACAGCGTTCGACAGCGTGTCTCCTCGCGAGCTGCTGCCGCGCTATCGAGCCTTCTCTGATAGCTTCTCGCGGCATTTCAGCTTACCCACCGCAGTGTCCGCCGCGAACACGAGGCGCTCGAGCTGTCCTT
>CAZHCN010000060.1:0-12054 GCA_964530895.1 uncultured Methyloceanibacter sp.
TCGTGCCGGAGCGCCTGACGCTCGTCACCTACATGTTCTTGCACGGGGGCTGGATCCACCTCATCGGCAACATGCTGTTCCTGTGGGTGTTTGGCGACAATATCGAGGACGCCATGGGGCATGTCCGCTTCGTCATGTTCTACCTGATGTGCGGGATCTTCGCGGCTCTGCTGCATTCCTACATGCTGCCCTACTCCCAGTTGCCTCTGATCGGCGCGTCGGGAGCCGTGGCGGGGGTCATCGCCGCTTACCTCATCCTCCACCCCAAGGTTAAGGTTTGGGTGCTGGCGCTGTGGCGTATCCCCATCAAAATCACCGCCGCCTGGGCCCTCGGGATCTGGATTTTGGCCCAGTTTGGCAACCTCCTGTTCGAGAGCGAGGAGGCGGTCGCCTGGTGGGCCCATGTCGGCGGTCTGGCGGCCGGTGCGGTGCTAATCCTGTTTATGCGGCGGCGCGGTGTGGTGCTGTTCGACCGCACCAGGGGGGGTGCCTGAGGGCCCGCCGGAAGACCCCAGGAACCATTGACTTCGGCCATTTCGGGCAGTACGGTCGCCGCCATTTCGCAGTTGCGAGATGCTGGCTTGTGGGGGGCTAGTCAACCGTGCGGGGAACGCAAAGAGCCGCATGAAAATTCTCGTACCCGTCAAACGGGTCATCGATTCAAACGTCAAGGTCCGCGTCAAATCCGATGGCAGCGGGGTTGACCTTGCCAACGTGAAGATGTCGATGAATCCATTCGATGAGATTGCCGTCGAAGAGGCCGTCCGCATCAAGGAGCGCGGCGAGGCTGGCGAGATCGTCGCCGTGTCCATTGGCAGCGCCAAGTCGCAAGACACGCTCCGCACGGCGCTTGCCATGGGCGTCGACCGAGCCATCCTGGTGAAGACCGACGAAGCCGTCGAGCCGCTCGGCGTGGCTAAGGTCTTGAAGGCGGTGGTCGAGAAGGAGACGCCCGATCTCGTGATCATGGGCAAGCAGGCGATCGACGACGACTGCAATCAGACAGGTCAGATGCTCGCCGGTCTCCTCGGCGCGCCGCAAGGCACATTCGCCTCGAAGATCGAGCTCAACGGCGAGAAGGTCAAAGTGACCCGCGAGGTCGATGGCGGGCTTGAGACGGTCGAGCTTTCGAAGCCCGCGGTGGTCACCACCGACCTTCGCCTCAACGAGCCGCGCTACGCCTCGCTTCCCAACATCATGAAGGCGAAGAAGAAGCCGATCGAGGAGACGAGCCCCGAGACGCTCGGCGTCGACATCACGCCGCGGCTCAAAGTGATCTCCGTCGTCGAACCCAAGGCCCGCGAGGCCGGCATCAAGGTCGATGACGTGGCCATGCTCGTGGACAAGCTCAAGAACGAAGCGGGGGTGCTCTGATGGCGGTGCTGCTTCTCGCAGAGCACGACAATCAGACATTGGCGCCGGCCACGGCGAAGGCGCTCTCCGCCGCGCGCGCGTTCGGCGGCGACGTCGATATCCTCGTTGCGGGCGAGGGCTGCAAAGGCGTCGCCGAGGAAGCGGCCAAGCTTGAGGGCGTGCGCAAAGTTCTGCTCGCCGATGCGCCGCAGCTCGCGCACCGGCTGGCGGAGGACACCGCCGCCACCATCGTTCCGCTGATGGCCAACTACAACGTCCTGCTTGCGCCGGCGACGACCACGGGCAAGAACGTGCTGCCGCGCGTGGCGGCGCTGCTCGATGTGGGGCAGATCTCCGACATCGTCGAAGTGAAGTCGCCCGACACATTCGTGCGACCGATCTATGCGGGCAATGCGCTCGAGACGGTGCAGACCTCGGACAAGACGGTCGTCGCCACGGTGCGCACCACGGCTTTTGCCAGCGCAGGCGAAGGCGGTTCGGCCGAAATCGAGACGGTCACGCCCGCAGATGCGATCGGCCAGTCGAGTTTCGTCGGGGCCGACATCACCGAAAGCGAGCGGCCCGAGCTGACGTCGGCACGGATCATCATTTCCGGCGGTCGCGGCATGGCCTCGGGCGAGAATTTCGACAAGCTCATCGCACCGGTCGCGGACCGGCTCGGAGCCGCAATCGGCGCTTCCCGCGCCGCTGTCGATTCCGGTTACATGCCGAACGACTACCAGGTCGGGCAGACCGGCAAAGTCGTGGCACCGGAACTCTATGTCGCCGTGGGAATCTCCGGCGCCATCCAGCATCTCGCCGGCATGAAGGACTCCAAGGTGATCGTCGCCATCAACAAGGACGCCGAAGCACCGATCTTCCAGGTTGCCGATTACGGGCTTGTCGGCGACCTGTTCACCGTATTGCCCGAGCTCGACGCCGAATTGAAGAAGGCGGGCTACGGAGAGTAAGCCAGTTCATGAGGATCGACGATGGACGACATAGTGCAAGGCTCGGATCTCCGCGCAGATCCGGCATCGAAGCAGGAGCTTGAGGTGGAACCCATTCGCAAAGTCGGGATTGTCGGCGGCGGTCAGATGGGTAGCGGCATTGCCCATGTCGTGGCGCTCGGCGGCTATGACGTGGCGATCAACGACCTCGCCAAGGAGCGGTTCGATACGGCGTTTGCGAACATCGAGAAGAACATGGCGCGCCAGGTCTCGTCCGGCAAAATCACCGAGGAGGATCGCGACAAGGCGCTCGCCCGCATCAGCTTCGCCGAGACGTTCCAGGATTTCGCCGATGCCGACCTCGTCGTGGAGGCAGCTACGGAAGACGAGACGGTGAAGCGCAAGATCTTCGTCGCGGTGTGTTCGTTCCTCAAGCCGGATGCGATCCTCGCCACAAATACCTCGTCTATCTCCATTACCCGACTCGCCGCCACCACCGACCGGCCCGAGCGGTTCATCGGCATGCATTTCATGAATCCGGTGCCGGTGATGGAGCTGGTGGAGATGATCCGCGGCATCGCCACCGACGACGTCACGTTCACCCGGGCCAGGGAGTTCGTCGAGACGCTGCACAAGACCACGGCCGTGTCGGAAGATTTTCCGGCGTTCATGGTCAATCGCATCCTTCTGCCGATGATCAACGAGGCGGTCTACACGCTCTACGAGGGCGTGGGCTCGGTCGACGCCATCGACACCGCCATGCGGCTCGGCGCGCATCATCCCATGGGACCCCTGCAACTCGCCGACTTTATCGGACTCGATACGTGTCTGTCGATCATGCAGGTGCTGTACGAGGGGCTTGCCGATTCCAAGTACCGGCCTTGTCCGCTTCTCGTGAAATATGTCGAGGCCGGGTGGCTTGGGCGGAAAACCAAACGCGGCTTCTACGATTATCGCGGCGAAACGCCGATGCCGACCCGCTAGCAGGCGTCGTTTCTTCTCATTTCCACTGTCGTTCAGACCATTCTGGCGAGCGTCATCTGCGCCGCCGAAATTGCGGACGCTTGCTTGAAGGCGTCATGGATCGCCGCTAAGGTCTCCCTACGGAGCAATCACTTTCCTCGCATGGCAGTTTGGTGGGCTGCCATTACGTTTATGGAGATGAGCGATGAAGTTCCAAACGCGTTTCATGGCCGTTGCGGTCGTCCTCGGTCTTGCGTTTGCGGCGAGTCCGGCGGCCGCTGAGTGCAATCCCGACAATGCCTTGTTCGAGGACGATTTCGAGTTCATGGATGTCTCGTGGGGCGAGCCTGACGATAGCTTCTCGGTCGAAGACGAGGCCTTGCTCGTCAAGGGATCGCGCCAGCAGGTCAATTTCTCCACGCAGAGCGATGGCGCGACGCATGTCTGCGTGGACGCGACCGTCGTCGATGCCGCCAATCCCGCCAACAGCCCCATGGGCCTCATCTTCTGGTGGCAGGACTGGGACAATTACTACTATGTGTGGTTTTGGCCGGACGGCGGGCTCGAGGTGCGGCGCATCTTCAAAGGCAAGGCCTCGACCGTGTTCACGACGGAGACGCTGGCGCTGAAAAAAGGCGTCGGTGCCACGAACCAGATTGAGCTCGACCTTCAACCGCGCTCCGCCACGCTCATCGTCAACGGCACCGAGGTGCAGCGGTTCAGGGGCATCCAGCCCAAGGACGGGGGCGTGATTGGCATCTCGGCCACCTCGCCTGAGGATGCACCCGCGACGTTCAAGTTCGACAATTTCATCGTCACCCAGCCTGCTGCCGAATAGGCCGCCAGGTCTGGCGCGACCAGGGATTTTCGGGCCGCTACCGATATTTGGCAGCGGCCCATCGCTTTTACAGCTGCTGGGTGTCTTCGTCGGGCGACGCTTCCAAGCTTCGCGCTGGATTCCACTTACGCTGCAGCGCGAGCGGGGCTTGCGCCGCCTTATTGGCCTCCGGGGCCAGCGACCGGCTCGCCGTGGGCATATCCCGGTGGGCGGGCGCCACCTGCCCCGTCTCGGCAGTGGACGAGCGGGTCAGGGCCAGCACCGCGCTCCGCCCGTTCGCGGGCTCGGTCGCCTGCATCTCCGTGTCGGCCGAGCGCGACGCCGACTTCGGAAGGGCTTGGCCTGGAGGCTCCGCGGCTTGGGCACGCTGGGCCCCGGCTGAGCGCGACAGGCTCACCCCCTCGTCTTGATCGCCAGCAGGCATGGCGGCTTGCGCCGTTTGCGTGGCCCCGCGTGACAAGGCTCCCAGCGACGCCTGTCCAGGGGTGGGATGAGCGGCTTGGGCAGACTGGGCGCTGGCTGAGCGCGACGTATCGATGCTTGTGCCGCCGTCAGGGGTCGCCGCTTGCGCGGCCTGCTTGGGCATCGACCGCGCGGCGTCCGCAGCGGGAATCGCAGGCGGCGTGGCGCTTCGCGACTGCGCCGCATCGGCCGACCGTGCCGGGCTCAAATCCAAAGGCTGTCCGCCTTCGGGTGTCGCGTTTCGAGTGGTCTTGGTCTCGACCGACCGGGTCAGGCCGAGACCTGTGCCGACCCCTGCTGTCGGTGCATTGCGGTGCTGCTCGGCCTCGGCCGTGCGCATGAGGCTCGCTTGCGGGCCTTGGCCCAATTGCGACCTTGCCGCCTGGGCTGATCGACTCGGCGCCGACCGGGCGCCGGCCGGTGCCGCGCCGGTCTTGATTGCCTTCGCCATCATCTCGGCGGTCTTCATCTCGGCGTTCTTCGCCACGCGGTCTGCGTAGAGGCTGGCCAGCACGGCGATCACGGCAATCGCGATCACGCCGAGGATCGCGTAGGTGAGCTTTGCATCTTTCGTCGACATTCTTCTCTCCGAAGCTTGGATGATTGATGCTCCTGGCCGAGATTAAACCCTCCGCTTGATGTCATTTGCAAGGCGTCCGCTTCTGGGATCCGTTCGCTGCGCGCCGTTCTCCGGTGAATGCCAGATGAACGCCGGCCTCAGATTGGGTTCAGCCGGGATTTGCGACAACAGCCCCCTGAGATGAGCGGGGGATCGCTTCCGCTCTTGATGAGGAGCCAGCGCCTTAGAGGAAGGCGCAGATGACAAGCTGGAGGCTAATCCGATGCTCAAGACCGCACTTCTGACCGCAGCGACCTGTGCAACGCTCATGTTCGGCGCGCCGTTCGCCGAGACCCAGGCCGGCGAGGCGGCGCTTTCGGGCGACGCTTTACGCAACGCCGTGAGCGGCAAGACCATTTTTCTCAAGATTTCGGGCTTCGAACTGCCGATCCGCTATGCGTCCGGCGGTACCATGAAAGGCAGCATGGGCACGGTCGCCGCCGCCTTCGCCCGCGGCGATGGCTCTTCCGACACGGGCAAATGGTGGATCGCCGATGACCAGCTTTGCCAAAAATGGCGGACTTGGATGGAGGGCAACACCTATTGCTACAAGCTCAGCCAGAGCGGTGCCCAAGTGCGCTGGGTGCGCAATGACGGCCGCTCGGGCACCGCGCGGATCGGCGGCTAACGCGTTCTCACCTCTCCCAACCGCCGAAACTGCAAAGAGCCGCTCCTCCTCGCGAAGGGCGGCTCTTGGCTTTTTGGCTTCGGCGTAAGATTCACGTCAGTTTGCGCGCTTACGCGGTCCGGGTATGATGATGCGCCCATTCTCATTGGCCAGGAGTGCCACCCATGAGAATGGCTCGCCTTTCAGGCCGACTTCGAGTCAAAAGAACCGACGCAACCCAAACATGGCGTGCTCGTCAGTCGGAAATTCGGAAACGTACAAGGAGTTGTGTAACGTGTGGTTTCGTCTGACTCTGACATCGGCCCTGGCGTTGACCGTCCTGCTCCCCAACGCCGCCCATGCCAATCGCAAAGCCTGCCTGAACCTCGAACAGAGCTACGAGCAGATCCAGCGGGGCGCGAGCACCATCGAGATCAACAATGTGCTGTTTTCGGCCGCCGACAAGGGGTGCCAGCCGCTGGCGGTCAAGCTCCTCGATGACGGTGCCTCGCTTGCGGCGCGAGACCGGTTCGGGTCCCAGCCGCTGGCGCATGCCGCCGCGGCCGGCAAGCCCGAGATCGTCACGCTGTTCCTGGATCGTGGCGCGGCCATAGATGCGCAGAACATCGATGGCGCCACCGCCCTCTACAAGGCGGCAGAGGCGGGCCGGCTCGAGACCGTTCAGCTGTTGGTCGAGCGGGGGGCGAATGTGAACCTCGCCGGGCGCACCGGAATCAGTCCCCTTTCCGCAGCGGCCTATATGGGCAGCGAGCCTATCGTCACGTTCCTGATCGGCAAGGGTGCCGACCTCAATGCGAGCGACAAGACCGAGAAGTCTCCGATCGTCTACGCTGCCGGCCGCGGCTTCCTGCCCGTAACGCGCCTCCTTCTGGACAAGGGCGTCGACGTCAACGCGCGCTATGGAAACGATCTGACCGTGCTGATGTGGGCGGCAGGCTATTCCAGCGAGGCCGGCGTGAACGACATCGTCGAGGTCATGAAGCTGCTGCTCGATCGCGGAGCACATATCGACGATCGGGACAATCGCGGCCGCACGGCACTGATGATCGCAGCCGAGCTCAACCATGCAGAGGCGGTCAATCTCCTGCTCGCGCGTGGCGCGGACAAGAGCCTGCGAGACAAGCAAGGCAAGACCGCCGCAGACCTCACAACGCTTACGGCCCTACGTGAAAAGCTGGCGGCCGCGCACTAAGCGCTAGCGGCCGTTACCGAGATATTGGTCGATCTCGAGACCCGCCAGATATTTCGAAAGCGCCTCGAGATCGTCCTTCGAGGCTGCCTTCATAAGATCCGACATGCCTGGGTTGTTGCCGCGCGACCCGTCACGAAACGCGAGCATCTGGTTGTGCAGATATTCCTGCCATTGACCGGCAAGCCGCGCGGTCGTGCCGTCTCCCTGGAAGTGATCGAGGTGACAGCCGCGGCAGCCGATCGACTTTGCCGCTGCATCGGCCTTGGCGGCGACGTCCGACGGGGCGGGCGGCTGCTCGAGGTCCGGCCATTTCTTATGGGTGAAATAGGCCGCAAGCGCATACATGTCCTTCTTCTCAAATTGGGATGCGATGGGCCCCATGACCGGGTTCTTGCGCATGCCGCTCTTGAAGTCGCGCAGCTGCAGGTAGAGATAGCCTTCGTTCTGGCCCCAGATGACCGGTATCTCGTGGCTGATCGGTACGCCGTTCTCGCCGTGGCAGGTGGCGCACAGCTTCACCTTCTCCTCGATAGGAGCGTCGGCGGCGAACGCGCTCCCGCTCACGATCAGGGCGAAGGCAAGGAGCGCTGCGCGACGAGCGCAGCCTGACATCTGAGACATTCTTGGACCCCCGGCATGGAGCTGTCGTGAAAAGGACGGGGCACCGCAGTGCCCCGTCCCAATTTATCCTATCGCCAAGCGGGCGAAATGCGATCAATCGACCGTAAAGGCGATGATATTGTTGCCGCGCTTGAAGTCGATCTGGGTGTTACCACCGGCGCCGACCACGATGTACTCCTTGCCGTCCACCGAATAAGCGGCAGGCGGCGCATTGACACCGGCACCGGCGAAGAACGACCACAGCACGTCGCCGCTGGCGGCGTCGTAGGCCCGGAACCAGCCGTCGCCCTCACCGGTAAACATAAGACCGCCAGCCGTGGTCAGCGCGCCACCCATCATGGGCAGCGGCGTCTTCTTCTGCCATTTGATCTTGCCGGTATTGTAGTCGACCGCGGTGACGTTGCCGAACGACTCCTCGGTAGCGATCACCTTGAAGGCGCCGCCCAGCCACAGCTTGCCACCCGGATAGGGTGAGCTCTGAACCTGGTAGGTCATCGGCTGATGCAGGTTGACTGCATAAGCCAGCCCCAGCTCGGGGTTGACCGCCATCGGCGACCATTCGACACCGCCATTGGCGCCCGGCAGCATGCGTGCACCTTCGGCGGTCGGCAATGTGTACATGCCGTCTTGCGACACCATCGGCTCGGAGAAGCGGATGAGGCTGCAATCCTTGCGGTCGTTGACGTAGACGTGCCCGGTTTTGCCGCCGTGAATCACGGCCGGCACCACGTTGCCGTCCTTGTCCTTCGCATCGACCAAGACCGTCGGGCTCGTGTCGTCGAGATCCCAGACGTCATGGGGGATATACTGGAAGTGGCAGACATATTTGCCGGTGTCGAGATCGACCGACACGAGCGACTCCGTGTAGAGATTGTCGCCGGGCCGGATCGCGCCGTCGAGGTCAGGCGAAGGGTTGCCGACCACGAAGTAGACGCGCTTGGTCTTGAGATCGACGGACGGGTTCTGCCACACGCCGCCGCCGAGCGTCTTGTACGGATCGCCGGATTTGGCGAGCTCCGCTTTCTCGGCCGCGATGTCGCGATGCAGGTCTTTGCCCGTGGCGTCCTTCGTCGCCCACACACCGACGGAATTCTCGGGAGCGGTGTCGAAGTTCCATACGAGCTTGCCGGTATCGGCGTCATAGGCGCGGACGAAGCCGCGGATACCATACTCGCCACCGTTTGTGCCGATCAGGATCTTGCCGTCCACGGCGGTCGGCGCCATGGTCTCGCTATAGCCAAGCTCTGGATCGGCGATTTGGGTCTGCCAAATGACGCTGCCGGTCTTGGCATCCAGCGCGACGAGCTGAGAGTCGAGCGTCGCCAGATAGACCTTGTCTTTATAGATGGCGACGCCACGGTTATTCGGACCGCAGCAATATGTCGTGATGGGTCCCATCTTGTGCTTGTAGTGCCAGTACTCTTCGCCGGTCTTGGCGTTCAACGCATAGACGTGGTCGAACGACGTGGTGACGTACATCACCCCGTCGACGACGATCGGCGTCGTCTCCTGGGACTCCTTCACCTCGGTCTGGAAAATCCAGGCGGGATGAAGCTTGCCGACATTGGACGTGTCGATTTGTTTGCCCGGGAAGTACCTGGTCTGATCGTAGTTTCCGTTGGTATGCAGAAAGTTGTTCGTGTCACTGGCCGCATCGTTCAGCTGGTCTTGCGACACGGAAGGCGTTGGAGCATCCGTGACCTTAGTCGTGGCCATGGCCTCGGTTTCAGCGCCTGCCCAAGCCAAACCTGCTCCGGCAATACTCATGATTAGCGCGCCAGCGATCGTGGCGGCTGTCTTACAGCTCCCCATGTTTTCCTCCATTTGGGCGTGGACCCGTTTCGGCCGGCTCGCGCCGACCGCTCCAGACGGGTTCGCGTCGATGAGACTGAGTGTCGCTCTGGAAGATGTCAACAAATCCCAGCTTGTATTCCTGCCCGTTTCTGCACGAATGCAGCCGATTTGCCAGTTTTGCCCGTAAGCCTTGCCTCACGGCAGACCACCAGACAGTTACACTTGCATCGTGCGTGCGCTTGCCGCAGACCCTCAGTATGTCAGTGGGTTACCGTATGTCTTCGCAAGTAAGAGGTCGTTTACCGGAAGCGCCAAGCTCCGAATTCCGGGCGCGATGGGTTCGCGGGCACTGTCTGCTCGTGGCCGGTTTACTGGGTTTTTTGCTGTTCATGACGGCGCCTGGGTTTGCGGCGGATGCCGGTACCTCCGGCGCGCCGGCGAACGCTTCCGCCAAGCCCACTTTGGTCCCGATCGGCTACCTCAAACAGGAGGTGAATGAGCTCATTCCCCTGTCGCGGCTGAACGTCAAGCCCGAGGATCTCGGAATTGCGGGCGCCGAGATCGCGCTCAAGGACAACAACACGACGGGGAAGTTCACCAAACAGGACTTCTTGCTCCACGTAGAGCGCGTGCCGGTCGGCGGAGACGCCGTCGCGACGCTGCAAAAGCTCGTGGAAAGCGGTCACCATTTCGTGCTCGTGGATGCGCCGGCCGACGTCCTGTTGCGTCTCTCCGACGCCGTCAAAGGCAAGGACGTGCTCCTGTTCAATGTCAGCGCGCCCGACGAGCGTCTGCGCCAGGAGGACTGTCGCGCCAACGTGCTGCATACGGCGCCCGACCTGGACATGCTCGCTGACGCGCTCGGCCAATATCTCGTTTGGAAGAAATGGCAGCGCTGGTTCGTGGTGACCGGCGTTTACCCCGAAGATCGCGCCTATCTCGATGCGGTGCGCCGGGCGGCGAAACGCTTCGGCGCCACCATCGTCGCGGAGCGCGAATACAAAGAGAAGTCGGAAGCGCGCCGCACCGACACGGGCCAGGAGCTGATCCAGTTGCAGATGCCCGTCTTTACCCAAGGCGCGCCGTCATACGACGTGCTGGTGGTTGCCGATCAGAGGGGAATCTTCGGACCGTATCTTCCGTACCGCACGTGGGATCCGCGTCCCGTCGCCGGCACGGCCGGGCTTAAAGCCATGAGCTGGCATCCCGCCCACGAGCAGTGGGGTGCGACCCAAATGCAGAATAGGTTCCAGCGGTTTGCCAAGCGCTTCATGCTGCCGGTGGACTATCAGGCCTGGGTCGCCGTGCGCGCCATCGGCGAGGCCGCCTCACGCACGCACTCCGGAGACTTCGCCCCGATCAACGCATATATCCGGGGCGACCAGTTCGATCTCGCTGCATTCAAGGGGCGCAAGGTCACGTTCCGCAAATGGGACGGTCAGCTCCGCCAGCCGATCATCATTGCCGGACCGGAGCTGCCGGTCTCCACCTCGCCACAAGAAGGCTTTCTGCACGAACACAACGAGGTCGATACGCTCGGCATCGATGAGCCGGAGAGTAAGTGCAAGTTCAAATAAAGAGGCGGGCCTTAGCGCTTGCCCAGAAAATTGAGTCGGGAGGAAGAAATGAAGGCGTCTAGGGTTCTCGCTGCGATCGCCGCGGCGGCTTGTCTTGGTTGGGGTGCCGACGCAGCGCAGGCCTATACCGTTTACGTCTCCAACGAGAAGGGCAACTCCCTCACGGTCATCGACAGCAAGACACTCCAAGTGATGACGACCATTCCCGTGGGCCAGAGGCCTCGCGGCATCATGCTGACCAAGGACGACAAGCATGTGCTGATCTGCGCCAGCGATTCGGACACGATGCAGATGCTCGACGTCACCACGCGCAAGATCGTGGCCGATCTACCTTCGGGTCCGGATCCCGAGCAGCTCAATCTCAATCCCAAAGGCAGCCCGGTCTATGTCGCCAATGAGGACGACAACCTGCTGACCGCGATCGATCTCGATACCAAGAAGGTTGTGGCGGAGGTCGAGGTCGGCGTCGAGCCGGAAGGCGTCGGCGTCAGCCCCGACGGCAAGACCGTGGTGGTGACGTCCGAGACCAGCAACATGGCGCATTTCATCGATGCCGATACCTATGAGGTCATCGACAACGTGCTGGTTGGGCAGCGGCCGCGATTCGCCGAGTTCACGGCGGACGGCTCGCAATTGTGGGTCACTTCGGAAGTGGCCGGGACCGCCACGGTCATCGACGCCAAGACGCGGAAGATCATAAAGGTGATCAACTTCGCTGTGCCGGGCGTGCAGCCGGACTACATCCAGCCCGTGGGTGTGCGCGTGACCAAAGATGGAACCAAGGCCTTTGTCGCCTTGGGGCCGGCAAATCGCGTGGCGGTCATCGACGCGAAGACGTTCGAGGTGGAGGACTATCTCCTGGTCGGCAAGCGCGTCTGGCAACTCGCGTTCACGCCGGACCAGAAGCTGCTGTTTGCGACTAATGGAAACAGCAACGACGTCTCGGTGATCGACGTCCCGAGCCTCAAGGTCGTGAAGTCGATTGCGACCGGCACGGCGCCTTGGGGCGTCACGATCTCAAAAGACTGAGCAGGTGTCCTGCCGGGGCGACCCCTGC
>CAZHCN010000061.1:0-11837 GCA_964530895.1 uncultured Methyloceanibacter sp.
TTGCGATGGATTCGGGGCATAGCGCAGTCTGGTAGCGCACCTGCTTTGGGAGCAGGGGGTCGCAAGTTCGAATCTTGCTGCCCCGACCATTCGCGGTCTCGACTTTGAGGAGAGGGAAACACGCATGGCGGCCCGTATCTACAAGCCGGCCCAGAATGCGATGCAGCAAGGCAAGGCCGCCTCGCGCGAGTGGTTGCTGGAATACATCCCGGACCAGCCGCGCGTGATCGAGCCCTTGATGGGATGGACAAGCTCCGGTGACACGAGACGCCAAGTCCGCGTGCGCTTCGCCACCAAGGACGAGGCGATCGCCTTCGCCACGGAGAACGGCATCGCCTTTCGCCTCGAGGAGCCGCCCGCGACGAAGCTCCGGCCGAAATCTTACGCCGAGAACTTTAAGTATGGCCGGCCCGACCGCTGGACACACTGAAATCACGCGTTTCGGGTTATACTTCCGGCCAACGGAAGAACAGTGGTCCCGTAGCTCAAGGGATAGAGCATCTGCCTTCTAAGCAGAGGGTTGCAGGTTCGAATCCTGCCGGGATCGCCATTTCCTAAGGGAGCGAGCATTTTGTCCATGAGGGTGTCATGCGTCTGATTCTCGGCCTTGTCCTGAGCACCATCCTTGTGTGCACCGCTGCGGCGGCCGAACCGAAGCTGATCTGGGAGACGAAGGGTTTGGCGCAACCCGAGTCGGTGGTCTACGACCCGACCACCGACGTTCTCTATGTCAGCAATATCAACGGCGCCGTCATGAATAAGGACGGCAACGGCTTCATCTCGCGGCTCAAGCCCGACGGGACGATCCTCGAGCGGCAATGGGTCAAGGGACTGAACGCACCGACCGGCCTCGCGATGCACGACCGCAAGCTCTATGTCGCCGATGTCGACGAACTCCTCGAGATCAACGCCGCCTCTGGCCACATCAACAAGCGCTATAAGGCCAATGGCGCGATCTTTCTCAACGACGTGGCCATTGGAGAGGACGGCACGATCTACGTGTCCGACACGCCTATGAACACGATCTGGCGTCTCAAGGATGGCACCTTCGAGCCGTGGCTGGCGAATGACAACTTGAACCATCCGAATGGGCTTATCGTGCAGGGCGACAAGCTCATCGTCGCGTCTTTCGGTAGCATGCCGAGCCAAGGGCAGAAGCAGGAGCTTGCAGGTCTCCTTGCGGTGAACCTGGAGGATCAGACCATCACGCCGCTCGGGAAGGGTGATGCGATCGGCAATCTCGATGGGCTCGAGCCGCTCGATCCTGGCGATTACCTCGTCACCGACTGGGCGGCGGGGGCACTCTATCGCATCGATGCGAAAGGCAAGGCGGATCGCCTGATTGATCTGAACCAGGGCAGCGCCGACCTCACCTACTTCCCCGACAAGAACACCGCGTTGATCCCGATGATGTTGGACAACACACTCGCCGCCTATCAGTTGAGCGCGCCCGCTTCCAAATCCAAGCCCCCTTCCAAATCCAAGTGACGCGCCGAATGCTGTGACGCCCCGCGGCCTTGGCTGGCCGCTTGGCCGGTCGATGAGATACTTCAACCACTTGAGACAGGACTGACTGCTTGATCACGGCTCTTGAGCGCCTCCCGATCCTCGCCAACATCACGCTATTCATAGCGGCCGCGTCGGGGGTGTGGTTTGCGGGCAGCCGGCTTGCGATCTTCGCCGATGCCATCGCCGACCGGAAGCGCATCGGCCACGCCTTCATGGGGCTCGTCTTCGTGGCCGCCGCGACCTCATTGCCGGAAATGGTGACCACGATCTTTGGCGCTCTCGAGGGCCAAGCCGGGCTCGTGCTCGGCAACATGTTCGGCGGCATCACCATGCAGACGGCGATCCTAGCCCTCGCCGACGTCTCGTTCGCCGCTATGGCGCTCACGTCCTACCCGCGCGGATCCAACTCCGCACTGGAGGCGACGTTGCTCATCGCGCTGCTTGCGCTGCTGCTGGGGCTTCACGCCGTCGGCGAGTTCGCACTGCCCTTCGGTGTCGGTCTCGGCACATTGTGTCTCGGCGCGGCTTATGTGGGCATCGTGCTGATGCTGCGCGAATACGGCAAGAACGACGCCTGGGTTCCGGTTCACGTTCCCGAGACCTCCGAGCCCCTAATTGGCGAGGTGGCGCCGAAGAAACTCGATCACGTGGCCTTCCCCACACTGGTGTGGGGTTTTGCGCTTCTATCCTTTGTGATTTTGGTCTGCGGCCTCGCGCTCACGGCAAGCGCCGCCGCGCTCTCCGAGCAGACCGGCCTGAAGTCGAGCTTCATCGGCGTGACGCTTCTCGCCAGCGCCACATCGTTGCCGGAGGTGAGCACGACGCTCGCCGCCGTGCGCATCGGCGCCTATAGCATGGCCATCTCGAACATCTTTGGCAGCAATCTTCTGATGGTCGCGCTCGTGCTGCCGGCCGATCTCGCCTATAGCGGCGCGCCGATACTCGGCGCCATCGATCAAGCCACGGCCTTCGCGCTGGTATCGGGCGTACTCGTCACCGCGATCTATCTCGCGGGTCTCTTGATCCGATCACGCCGCACCGTGTTCGGGATGGGTATCGACTCCGCCCTCGTGCTTCTCGTCTATGCCCTGACGCTCGTGGTCTTCTACCACTTCAGCTAGCGTGCGCTGCGAGCCGCGCGAAGCCGGCGTCGAGATCTGACTTGAGGTCCCCGACGTCCTCCAAGCCGATATGGAGACGGAGCGCGGTCCCTTCCGCCTGCCAGGCGGTTGCGGTCCGATAAGAGCTTGGGTTGAAAGGCAGAATAAGACTCTCATAGCCGCCCCACGAGTAGCCCATGCCGAACAGTTCGAGGCCGTCGAGCATGGCGGCCAGCGCATCGTGAGAGTATGGCTGCAAGACGATCGAGAAGAGCCCGGACGCGCCGGTGAAGTCGCGTTTCCATAAGGCGTGACCGGCATCGCCCGGAAGCGCGGGATGGATGACGCGCGCAACCTCTTTGCGGCCGGCAAGCCACTCCGCAATTTCGAGGCCTGATTGCTGATGGCGCGCGAGCCGAACGCTCAACGAGCGCAGGCCGCGCAAACCGAGATAGACGTCTTCCGGTCCCGGACAGAGCCCGAGCTCGTCATGCGTCCGGGCGACCGCCGGCGTGGTCTTCGCGTTGGTCGTAACGGCGCCGAGCATGGCGTCGGCATGACCGACGATGTATTTCGTCGCAGCCTGGATCGACACGTCGGCGCTATGCGCGAACGGCTGGAAGTAGAGCGGCGTCGCCCAGGTATTGTCCAAGACGACCACGGCGCCACGCGCGTGCGCCGCCTCTGCGATGGCCGGGATGTCCTGCACCTCGAAGGTCTGGGAGCCGGGAGATTCGGTGAACACGACTTTCGTCTTGTCGGTGATCAGGGCGGCTATCCCGCCGCCTATGAGCGGATCGTAATAGGTCGTCGTCACACCAAGCCGCTTCAGCACGTTGTCGCAGAAGCGGCGCGTCGGTCGATAGACCGAATCCGAGACCAGGATATGGTCGCCGCTCGCCACGAAGGACAACAACGCCACCGAGATCGCCGACAGGCCAGAGGGCGTGAGCAGGGTAGCATCGCCCCCTTCGAGCTCGGCGATCATGGACTGGAGCGCCGCCACTGTGGGCGTGCCCAGGCGCCCGTAGCTGTAGTCCTGCGCATTCTCCTCGAGGCACTGAAGCGTCCGGAAGAGCACGGTGGAGCCGCGATAGATCGGCGTGTTGACGAAGCCTTGGAAGCACTCCGGATCGCGGCCCGCATGGGCGAGTTGGGTATCCGGCTTCTGGGTCTTGGTGGGTTTGCTCATGGAAGCCTCTGGCCGAGGCGAGGGGGCGGGGCGCTATCCGGTCTCGATGGGAAGGCTATCGTCGGCGCCCCATTCGGACCAGGAACCGTCATAGACCGAGGTGCGGCGGTGACCGGTCTCGGCAAGCGCGAGCGCAAGCACGCAGGCCGTGATGCCCGAACCGCAGCTCGTCACCACCGGTTTGTGCGGATCCACGCCAGCCGCCTCGAACAGGCTCTGGAGCGCCGCCGCCGATTTCAGTGTGCCGTCCGCATTGAGCAACGTTCCGTAAGGCACGTTGTGCGACCCGGGGATGTGGCCCGAGCGCAAACCGGGCCGCGGCTCCGGCGATTTTCCCGCGAACCGCTCCGGCGAACGTGCGTCCAGGATGGTCGCCGAGTGGTCGTGCACCAGCGACTTCACATCGTCGACGTCGCGCAACAGATCGAGATTCCGCCGCGCCGTAAAATGACGGGTAGTCCGAGGGGCAGGCTCCCCGGTGACGAGAGGACGGCCTTCACGCTTCCATTTTGGCAAGCCGCCGTTCAACACACTCACATCGTCATGACCCATGACGCGGAACATCCACCACACCCGCGGTGCACTGAACATGCCGTGCCGGTCATAGACCACGACGCGCGAACCGTCGCCGACGCCCATGCTGCGCATGCGCGACGAGAATTTCTCCGGCGCCGGCAGCATATGCGGCTGGGGACTATTGGTATCGGCGATCTCATCGATGTCGAAGAAGATCGCACCCGGAATATGCTCGGCCAGGTACTCCTCGCGGGCATCCTTGCCTTCGCCCGGCATGTACCAGGTGGCGTCGATGATCACAAAGTCGGGCGCATCGAGCTCGCGCGCGAGCTCGTCGGTCTCAATCAGCCATGTCTTCGGCGTCGACAAATTCACTTCTCCAATTCTCAGCTCAAACGAACACGCTCGGCGCCGCAGGCTGTTTCCGATCGAGCCATTCGGGCACCGGTAGCCCCTTTTCGCGCAAGAATTCAGGATTGAACAGCCTGCTTTGATAGCGCGTGCCGTAATCGCAGAGCACCGTGACAATGGTGTGGCCGGGGCCCATGTCCTTGGCCAGGCGGATCGCGCCGGCAACATTGATGCCGCTCGATCCCCCAAGGCAGAGCCCTTCCTCGCTCAAAAGGTCGAACAGGACCGGCAACGCCTCAGCGTCGGGGATTTGATAGGCCTCATCGACCTTGGCCCCTTCGAGATTGGCGGTGATGCGCCCCTGGCCGATGCCTTCGGTGATGGAACTGCCTTCGGCTTTGAGCTCGCCGTGCTTGTAATAGTTGTAGAGCGCCGCTCCCATGGGGTCGGCGATGCCGATCACTACGTTGGGGTTGTGCTCCTTTAACCCCATGGACACCCCGGCCAGCGTGCCGCCGGTCCCCACCGCGCAGATGAAGCCGTCGACCTTGCCGTCGAGATCGCGCCAGATCTCCTGCGCCGTCGTCTCAATATGGCCCTGGCGATTGGCCACGTTGTCGAACTGGTTCGCCCAGATGGCACCATTGGCCTCGGTCTTGGCGAGGGCCTCGGCCAGCCTTCCGGAATATTTCACGTAGTTATTCTCGTTCTTATAGGGAACGGCGGGCACCTCGATCAGCTCGGCGCCGGCGAGACGCAGCATCTGCTTCTTCTCATCGGACTGGGTCTCGGGAATGACGATGACCGTCTTTAGACCGAGCGCGTTCCCGACAAGAGCGAGCCCAATGCCGGTATTGCCGGCCGTGCCCTCGACCACGGTGCCGCCCGGGTTGAGCGTGCCCGCATTCATCGCGTCGCGGATGATGAAGAGCGCGGCGCGATCCTTCACCGATTGACCCGGATTCATGAACTCGGCCTTGCCGAGGATGGTGCAACCGGTCTCTTCGGAGGCGCGCTTGAGCTTGATCAGCGGCGTGTTGCCGATCGCTTCGATAATGCCATTGCGGTAGGACACGGGGGAGCCTTCGGAATCTTGATCTTGGGCCAACCTACTGAGGGCGCTTCACCGCCGCAAGTCGCCCAAGTTGCACGAAATCCGCCCGGCGCAGCATGCCGTTCCATGTCTTCTCGCAAAGGGAGCATGGACTAGGGGTTGTGGGGCGTCTCACCCTCGGCCTTGATCGCCTCGCAGCGCTTGGCAAGGGCAGCAAGTTCATCGTGCTTGAAAAGCTCGAGTGGGGTCGACCGAAGCTCACCGACCCGCTTGCAATCGGCTGCGGTGTCGGCACCCGGGCCGTCATTCAGACGGGAACGAAGCTCGGCGATCTCCGTGCGCATCGCATGATAGCTCCAGTCGAGCCAAGCGCCCGCGGCGATGATCACCAACGCTAAGATCAGGCCCAATCGGATCATTGCTCAGCCCTCCTCGTATCTGGCATGAGACTGCCATAGAGCCTCTAGTCGAACCGGGCCTTAAGGCAAATCAAAGGAAGGATTGGCGCCCCAGCCGCCGCCACGAGACAAGGGGCCCCTTAAGGGGTCTTTGCGCAACATCCTCCCGCGGGCTAGCAGGCGGGGAGGGCGCTGTGTATATAGACCGCCGGGGGAGGTGCCGGCGCTGCTTCGCGCCGACGACCGTCAGACGCGGGCGTGGTGAAACTGGTAGACACGCCAGATTTAGGTTCTGGTGGCTTCGGCCGTGGGGGTTCAAGTCCCTCCGCCCGCACCAACCAACTTGTTGGAAGCAACCTTGTTGGGTGGTTCGATTGCGACAGACGCGCGCCGGTCGGCGCCGAACGGTGATGGATTGAGATGAACGTTATTGAAACAAGTGCAGATGGTTTGCGTCGTGAGCTGAAAGTGGTCGTCGGCGCCGATGAGCTCGAGCAGCGGCTTTCGTCGCGCCTCGAAGACCTCAAGGACAAGGCGCGGATCAAGGGCTTCCGCCCCGGCCATGTGCCGAAAGAGCACTTGCGCAAAGTCTATGGGCGGTCGGTGATGGCGGAGGTCGTGAAACAGGCCGTCGCCGAGACGAGCCAAGAGGCGCTGTCCCAGCGCGAAGAGCGTCCGGCGTTTCAGCCGAAGGTCGCGCTGCCTGAGGACGAGGCCGAGATTGACAAGATTTTCGCCGGCACCGGCGACCTCGCTTACACGCTGTCCTTCGAGGTTCTGCCCAAGGTCGAGGTGATGGATCTCAGCACGCTTGAGCTGGAGCGGCCGGTGACCCCCGTCACCGAGCAGGATATCGACAAGGCCGTCGAGCGCATCCTTGCCACCAATCAGAACTACAAGCCGAAGGACGGTCCGGCGCAGAAGGGCGATCGCGTCACAATCGACTTCGTGGGCAAGCTCGACGGCGAGCCCTTCGAAGGCGGCAGCACCGAGGACGCGCCGATCGTGCTCGGCTCGGGCGGCTTCATTCCCGGCTTCGAGGATGGGCTGATCGGCGCCAAGACGGGCGAGGAGCGTACCGTGGAGGCCACCTTCCCGGGGGACTATCCCGAGGCCAAGCTCGCCGGCAAGACCGTGCAATTCGAGGTGAAGGTGAAGGAGGTCGCAGGCCCCGAGACGCCAACCCTCGACGATGACTTCGCCAAGAGCCTCGGCGTCGAATCCGTCGCGCAGATGCGCGACACCGTCAAGGCGCGTATTGAGCAGGACCGTAACATGGCTTCGCGCCTCAAGGCGAAGCGGGCGCTGCTCGACGCCCTCAACGAGAGCCACACTTTCGAGCTCCCGCCGACGCTGGTCGACAACGAGTTCGAGGCAATCTGGGGCCAGGTCACGAGGGACCTGGAGCAGTCCAAGAAGACCTTCGCTGACGAAGGCACGACCGAGGAGAAGGCAAGGCAGGAGTACAACGACATCGCCGCACGGCGGGTGAGGCTCGGCCTGCTGCTCTCGGAGATCGGTACAAGCAACGAGATCACGGTCGGCGATGAAGAGGTGAACCGCGCGCTGCTCGAGCGCATCCGGCAGTTCCCGGGGCAGGAGCGGCAGGTCTACGACTTCTACCGCAACAATCCAGAGGCGCTCGCGGAACTCAGGGCGCCGCTCTACGAGGACAAAGTCGTGGATTACATCCTCGAGCTCGCCAAGGTGACCGACAAGCTCGTCAGCGTGGAGGAGCTTTACGCCGATCCTGACGACGATCACAGCCACGACCATCACCACGATCATGACCACGATCATGACCATGGGCACAGCCACGGCTAATGGAGGCCGACCAGTCCGGAAGGAGGCAATATGGCCTCTTCCGTTTCGGGGCTCGACCCCATATGTAGTGGGATAATCCCGGCAGAATCGCTGGTCGTTCCCCGATCGGCCCTAGACGCCTAAGCGCAGGACAGCCATGAACAATCCGGTCGAGACATATATGAACACGCTGGTCCCGATGGTGGTCGAACAGACCAACCGCGGTGAGCGCGCCTACGACATTTACTCCCGCCTGCTGAAAGAGCGGATCATCTTCGTCACCGGCCCCATCGAGGACCATGTGGCGTCATTGATCACGGCGCAGCTCCTGTTCTTGGAGGCCGAGAACCCCAAGAAGGAGATCTCCATGTACATCAACTCGCCCGGCGGCGTGGTGACCTCCGGCATGGCGATCTACGACACCATGCAGTTCGTTCGGCCGCCGGTCGCGACCCTTTGCATTGGGCAGGCCGCGTCCATGGGCTCGCTTCTGCTTTGCGCCGGCGAGAAGGGCATGCGCTATTCGCTGCCGAACGCCCGCATCATGCTGCACCAGCCCTCTGGCGGGTTCCAGGGCCAGGCCAGCGACATCGAGCGCCATGCCGAGGACATCATCAAGATGAAGCGGCGCCTCAATGACGTCTACGTCCTCCACACCGGCCAGGATTACGAGACTATTGAGAAAACGCTCGACCGTGACTACTTCATGTCGGCCGAGGATGCGCGGAAGTTCGGCCTCGTCGACAAGGTGATCGCCAAGCGCCACGCGGTCGAGGAAAAGCTCGAGACGGTGGGCGCGACCTAGGGCCGCTGAGGCGGCGCTTTCGGACCGTTAGGGCTAACCGGCAAATCCTGCTCTTGGGCCGTGCCAGAAAGGGATCAGGCACGGTCCCTGCATGGTGCACGGACAGGGGACAAGGGTCCCCGCGCGGGATGGCGGGATTAAACAATCCTTGATCAGTGCCGCCTTAGCATGCTGAGATTGCTCGTCGGGCAGCTTTTCAAAGAGGAGTCGCTCACACTTGCAAGGTGGGAAAGAGGACCAATAGTGCGCAGGCAGGCGGCCACCAGGGCTGAGCAGAAACAAAGAATAATTGGATGAGAGAATGAGCAAGGTGAGCGGAACTGATTCGAAAAACACCCTCTACTGCTCTTTCTGCGGCAAGAGTCAGCACGAGGTTCGCAAGCTTATCGCTGGGCCGACCGTGTTCATCTGTGATGAATGCGTCGAGCTCTGCATGGATATTATTCGCGAGGAGAACAAGAGTTCCCTCGTGAAGTCCAGAGACGGCGTCCCCACGCCGATGGAGATTTGCGCGGTCCTCGACGACTATGTGATCGGCCAGGACTACGCCAAGCGCGTTTTGTCGGTTGCCGTACACAATCACTACAAGCGGCTGAACCACTCGGGTAAGAACTCCGACGTCGAGCTCGCCAAGTCGAACATTCTTCTGATCGGGCCCACGGGCTGCGGCAAGACGCTGCTCGCCCAGACGCTCGCCCGCATTCTCGACGTGCCCTTCACCATGGCCGACGCCACCACCCTCACCGAGGCCGGTTACGTCGGCGAGGACGTCGAGAACATCATCCTTAAGCTGCTGCAGGCCGCCGACTACAACGTCGAGCGCGCCCAGCGCGGCATCGTCTATATCGACGAGGTCGACAAGATCAGTCGCAAGTCCGACAACCCGTCCATCACCCGTGACGTGTCGGGCGAGGGCGTGCAGCAGGCTCTGCTGAAGATCATGGAAGGGACTGTGGCCTCGGTGCCTCCACAGGGCGGCCGGAAGCACCCGCAGCAGGAATTCCTCCAGGTCGACACGACGAACATTTTGTTTGTGTGCGGCGGCGCCTTTGCCGGACTCGAGAAGATCATCGCCGCGCGCGGCCGGTCCACCTCGATCGGCTTCGGCGCCAATGTGGAAGCTGTCGACGAGCGGCGGACCGGCGACATCCTGCGGGGTGTCGAGCCTGAGGACCTCCTGAAATTCGGCCTCATCCCCGAATTCATCGGCCGTGTGCCGGTTATCGCCACCCTCGACGATCTCGACGAGGAAGCGCTGATGCGCATCCTGACGGAGCCCAAAAACGCGCTCGTCAGGCAGTACCAGCGCCTGTTCGAGATGGAGGACGTGCAGCTTTCCTTTGCCGAGGAGGCCTTGCGCACCATCTCCAAGAAGGCGATCGAGCGGAAGACCGGCGCCCGCGGCCTCAGATCCATCATGGAAGGCATCCTGCTCGACACCATGTTCGAGCTTCCGAGCATGCGCGGGGTCGAAGAGGTCGTTATCAGTGCCGAGGTCGTGGAGGGCAAAGCACGGCCGCTGCGTATCTACTCCGAGCGGCACGAGGAAGTCGGCTCGAGCGCTTGAGGCGCGACGCCATTCCCTGCTTGAAGGGACAGGCGAATCCCACTCAAATTGGTGGGAATTCAGCGTATACCTTCCGGGTGACCGGCCCTTGACGGTGGGATGGCCGGTCGCCACTTTCGTGAGGTGGCGGGCCAAAGTGACGCAGTGCCCGTCCCGGCATTTGCCGGGACAATGCATCCAGGTAGGCGGGCCTTCGGGGGAGGGGAACGAGAGATTAGCTTGCGGAACGCTGTTCGGTCCGCCCAAAAGAAAGCGACGGAATTATCATGACTGACATCGAACCGTCCACGGCCACGGAAAGCGCAGCCGAGCTTTACCCGGTCCTGCCGCTGCGCGACATCGTCGTTTTCCCTTACATGATCGTGCCTCTCTTCGTCGGTCGCGAGAAGTCGATCGCCGCTCTCGAAGAGGTGATGCGGACCGACAAGCAGATCCTGCTCGTCGCCCAGAAGAACGCCTCCGACGACGAGCCGACCGCCGACGGCATTTACGACATGGGCACGCTCGCCTCCGTGCTGCAGCTCCTCAAGCTGCCCGACGGCACCGTGAAGGTGCTGGTCGAGGGCACGCGCCGGGCCAACATCATCCGTTACACCGACAACGAGAATTACTTCGAGGCCGAAACGGAGCCGGTTCAGGAAACGCTTGGCGCCGAGGACGAGATCGAGGCGCTGGCGCGCTCGGTCGTGTCCCAGTTCGAGAGCTATGTGAAGCTGAACAAGAAGATTTCGCCCGAGGTGCTCGGCACCGCGAGCCAGATCGAGGACTATTCCAAGCTCGCCGACACGATCGCTTCGCATCTCGCCATAAAGATCGCCGAGAAGCAGCAGATCCTTGAGGTCACCTCGGTCTCCGAGCGGCTGGAGCGCGTCTTCACCCTCATGGAGAGTGAGATCTCCGTCCTTCAGGTCGAGCGCAAGATCAGGAGCCGCGTCAAGCGTCAGATGGAGAAGACGCAGCGCGAGTACTACCTGAACGAGCAGATGAAGGCGATCCAGAAGGAGCTCGGCGACAGCGAGGAAGGCCGCGACGACTTGGCCGAGATCGAGCAGAAGATCGAGAAGACCAAGCTGTCCCGCGAGGCGCGCGAGAAGGCCATGGGAGAGCTCAAGAAGCTCCGCCAGATGAGCCCGATGTCGGCCGAAGCCACCGTTGTGCGCAACTACCTCGACTGGCTGTTGTCGATCCCGTGGGGCGTCAAGGGCAAGGTCAAACGCGACCTCGACGACGCCCAGAAGATCCTCGACGAGGATCATTACGGCCTCGAGAAGGTCAAGGACCGCATCGTCGAGTATCTCGCGGTGCAGAACCGGACCAATATGCTCAAAGGCCCGATCCTCTGCCTGGTCGGCCCTCCCGGTGTCGGCAAGACGTCGCTCGGCAAATCCATTGCCCGGTCCACGGGCCGCGAGTTCGTGCGTATGAGCCTTGGCGGCGTGCGCGATGAGGCCGAGATCCGGGGTCACCGCCGCACCTATATCGGCTCGATGCCGGGCAAGGTGATCCAGTCCATGCGGAAGGCCAAGAAGGTCAATCCGCTGT
>CAZHCN010000062.1:0-11784 GCA_964530895.1 uncultured Methyloceanibacter sp.
TGACGCTATCGTGTCAAGCCGAAGGCCCTCTGGCAAGGGCCGCGATTCGGAGCCCAGCATGTCGCGGCCGCGCGCCTAGCCGTACAGATACGCTTCGATTATGGTGGCGGCCGCACCGAATGGGGGTTCCATGCGTCTGGTTTTCGGCTTTGTCCTCGCCGCCTTGGTTTGCGTCTTGCCCGCAGCGACTTGGGGCGGGGGCGCCTTGGCGCTCGTGCCGGGTGCCGCGCCGTCAGCGCCGCCACCTCTGGTCCACGACGCCAAGTTCGTTTGCGGCGACTTCGGCGAAGGATTCACCTGCCGGCATGAGGGTGGCGCCGAGCGGCGGAGCGGCAAGACGCCAGGCATCCCGAGCAGACCTTCCACCGAGTCCCCTCAGGCCCCTCCGGACAGCGGCAATTCGGATGCGCTCCCGGGCGACTGGAACACGAACACACAAGCGCCTTCCGCGGCGCCACCTCCTGCTGGGGCTGCACCCTCCACCTGCCCCAACAATTCGGAGCTGCTTGGCGGCCACTGCATCCCGTACACGCAGCGCTGCACCAACGGCATTCCGCCAAGCGCCTACCCGCCGCAATGCCAAGGCGAGGAGAAGCAGGTGTGCAGCTTCCACCCCGACGGCTCCAAGGATTGCTGCTGCCGGACCTACAGCAAGTACTAGCGGTCGTTCGCGTGCGGCCCGAGCGGCTGGCCGTATGAGAACTCGACGATATAGCCGGTCGGATCCCTGACCCCACAGAGATAGCCCGTGGGCGGGGCGTAATCGCGTGGCGCCCAATGGAGCAGCCCGTCTTGGCGTGCGCGCTCGGCGATCCTGTCGATGTCCTCGCGCGAGGCCACGCCGAACCCGTAATGGGTCATGTCCTCCGCGTCCTGCTCGCGCACCGGTCCGCCGCCGAGCAGAACCAGGACGAACGTGTCCTCCGCGCCGGGGCTCGCGAGCCACACCACGCGGCTTTTGCCCTCGCCGTGCTCCTTGACGATCTTCAGGCCGCAATACCTCTCGTAGAAGGCGATCGACTGGTCGAGGTCCGCCACATGCAATGCGCAGTGGGTAAACGCGGGGGTCATCGCCCGGGCCACGCGCCGCGCACCGTGTCGAGCACGCGATCGAGGCCGCCGAACACCCAATAATGACCCGCGCCCTCGATCACCTCGAGCCGGCAATCAGGCAGCGCACCGGCGAGATGGATGGCGGCGTCCGGCGGCACGATGGTGTCGCCGCTGCCTTGCCACATCGTCGCTGGGACGGTGATCTCCGGCAGCGGCAAGTCCCAACGTCCGCAATAGAGCCGCAAATCTTGGAGCGCGCCGTCCACGCCGGTTCGCAAGCCTTCCCTGATCGTCGCCTCGAGATTGGCCCTGACCTCGGGATGGTGAAGGAGCGTGCGGTCCGTTTCGGTCACCCGCTGCATCAACAGATGGTAGGCCACGCCGGGCGTCCAATCCACCAGCGTCCGTAGCCCAAAGAAGAAGCTGCTCGCCGCATGCGGCGACGGGGCAAGATAGGTGAAGACGAAATGGTGGAAATGCGACATGCGGATGTGATCGCCGCAATCGGCAATGGGGCCCACCGGCGCGATCAGCGCCATCCGCAGCACCCGGTCCTTGAGCAGCGCCGCCGCGGCGAGCGCATGCGGCCCGCCGCCCGACACGCCGATCAGCGCAAAACGGCCAAGTCCGAGCGCGTCGGCGACCGCCTGAACGTCGTGGGCGGTGTCCGCGAGCGCGTCGAAGCGATGCCTATCGGAGAGCCCATAGCCCGGACGCTCCGGCGCGATGATCCGCAAGCCCCGCGCCCGTGCCGCCTCGTGCGTCAGCGCGAACATGAAGCGGCAGCCGGGCGTGCCGTGTAGCGCGATCGCCGGAAAGCCGTCCGGATCGCCGTATTCGGCAAAGCCGATCGCGCGGCCATCCGGGAGACGGTGGACCTGCGCGGTCCGGTCTATTGCGCTCGCGTTTTCCGCTGTGGCGATGGTGTCCATGACTCCTCGAGGTGGGCGGCGCGCCCCGCCTTCGAGGCGAGACCGAAAGGGCTATTCGCAGCCGATCATGATGTCGACGGGATTGATGATCAGCGCCACCGTCTTACCCTCGTAGAGCCCGAGGGTCTCAAGCGAGGCGATGGTCACGCTCACTTCGACCATGGTGTCGCCGGCGATCTGCACGTAGACGATGGCGGTCACGGCTCCTTTTCGGATCTCCATGATCTTGCCTTCGATCTGGTTGGCCGTGCTGAGCTTGGATAATTTCATGGCTCGCCCTCCCGCGTCATCGCGCGGATTATAGACCCGACTAGCTGAGGCTGGCGCAAAAGCGCTGAATGCGGCGGCACGCCTCCTCAAGCGCCTCCATGCCCGTGGCATAGGAGATGCGGAAGAACGGCGACAGCCCGAACGCGGCGCCATGCACGACGGCCACCCCCTCCTCCTGGAGAAGCGCGGTGGCGAAGTCCTCGTCGTTGCCGATGGTCTGCCCCTTCGGCGTCGTCTTGCCGATGCAGCCCGCGCAGGACGGATAGACGTAGAACGCGCCTTCCGGCGTCGGACAGCTCAAGCCGCTCGCCTGGTTCAGCATGGACACGACGAGATCGCGCCGCTCCTGGAACGACTTCACCCAGTCCTTCAAGAAGTCCTGCGGTCCGCGCAAGGCCTCCACCGCCGCCCACTGGCTGATCGAGCACGGGTTGGACGTCGACTGCGATTGCAGCTTGCCGATGGCCTTGATGAGCTCGGCCGGACCGCCCGCATAGCCAATACGCCAGCCGGTCATCGAGTACGCCTTGGACACGCCGTTCAGCGTCAGCGTGCGCGCCTTCAGCTTCGGCTCGATCTGCGCCGGCGTCGTGAACTTGAAGTCGTCATAGACGAGATGCTCGTAGATATCGTCGGACAGCACCCAGACGCGCTCGTGGCGCAACAAGACATCGGTCAGCGCCTTGATCTCGTCGCGCGTATAGGCGGCGCCGGTCGGGTTCGACGGCGAGTTGAAGATGAACCACTTGGTCTTCGGCGTGATTGCCTTCTCCAGCGCCTCCGGCGTGAGCTTGAAGCCGTCCTCGAGCTTCGTCTCGACGACGACCGGCTCCGCGCCCGACAACAAAACGATGTCCGGATAGCTCACCCAATAGGGCGACGGGATGACGACCTCATCGCCGGGATCGAGCGTGGCGAGGAGCGCGTTGTAGAGCACGTGCTTGCCGCCGCTGCCGACGGTGATCTCGGCCGGCTTGTAGTCGAGGCCGTTCTCGCGGGCGAACTTTTCGCTGATCGCCTGCTTGAGCTCGGGAATACCGTCGACCGCGGTGTACTTGGTCTCGCCGCGCTTGATGGCGTCGATCGCCGCCTGCTTGATGTTGTCAGGGGTGTCGAAATCGGGCTCACCGGCGCCAAGGCCAATGACGTCGAAGCCGGCGGCTTTCATCTCGCGCGCCTTGCTCGTGATCGCCATGGTCGGCGAAGGCTTGACCCGTTCAAGCGTGCGGGCAACCAGTCCCATGAAGAACTCCTGAAGGAATACCGAGTGCTGCGGGAAAAATCGGAGGAAACCTATGCGCGCCGGCACCCGCCCGCAAGTGCAATGCACAATAAGACCGTGCATAAATGGCCGCAGCGCGGGGATTGAAGCCGGTGCTGCCACCTTCTTGGGCACGTGCCTCCTCAATTGTGCCACACATATGGCAGCCAGCCACGCGCCTGAGCCACATTGCGGTTATGCCCCTGCCCCATTGATTTGATTCATTACCCCTCGTGCCGAGCATCGAGGGCTATCGATGATCTTGCGACGCGCTGCGCCGAACTTCTCTAAGCCATTGGCGAATTTGCCCCTTCTCACCCTGGTCGTGGCGGCCACGGTTGCGTTCCCGCACCTCTTGGCGCGGGCCGAGCCGGCGGCCGCCGAAGCCAAGATCGTACGTCCTGGCGATATGCAGTCCGGCGCGCTCCTCCTCAAATCGGGGGACGGCTATGTCGAGGCGCCCCGCCTCGACACCGACGTCGCCATCACCGTCAACGGCACGATTGCCCGCGCCGTCGTCACCCAGCGCTTCGAGAATCCGGGCGATACCTGGCTCGAAGGCGTCTACGTGTTCCCGCTGCCCGAGCAGTCTGCCGTAGATGCGCTGCACATGGAGATCGGCGACCGCGTCATCGAAGGCGAGATCGAAGGCCGCGCCGAGGCCAAAGCCCTTTACGAGGCGGCTAAGGGCGCGGGCCAGAAGGCGAGCCTGGTGGAGCAGGAACGCCCCAACATCTTCACCAACTCGGTCGCCAATATCGGCCCGCACGAGTCCGTGGTGATCCGTATCGCCTATCAGGAGACGGTGAAACAGGACTCCGGCGTCTACTCCTTGCGGTTCCCCCTCGTGGTCGCGCCCCGCTACAACCCGAAGCCGAAGCCGGTGAATCTCATCGATTTTGACGGAAAGCCGCAGCCGGTCGATCCTGTCCCCGACCGCGGCCGCATCACCCCGCCCGTGCTCGATCCCGCCGAGCACGCCAAGATCAACCCGGTCTCGATCCAAGTGAAACTCGACCCCGGCTTCGCCCTCGGCGATATCGAGAGCCCCTACCACAAGATCGCGGTGAAGCGGACCGGCGACGGCACGGCCGTGCTCGCGCTCGCCGACGGTGCCGTCCCCGCCGACAAGGACTTCGCGCTCACGTGGCGCCCCAAGACGGCCGTTGCCCCCCAAATCGCCCTCTATCACGAGGTCGTCGATGGCGAGCACTACGTTCTCGCCATGGTCACGCCGCCCACCCTCGACGCGGCCCCCAAAGTCCTGCCGCGCGAACTGATCTTCGTCATCGACAATTCCGGCTCCATGGCCGGCGCGTCCATCGCCCAAGCGAAGCAAAGCCTGCTCTTCGCCCTCGGCCGGCTGACCCCGAACGACACATTCAACGTGATCCGCTTCGACGACACCATGGAGACGGTGTTCGACAAGGCCGTGCCCGCCTCCTCTGAAAATCTCGCCATCGCCAGGCATTATGTGTCCCGGCTCGACGCGGACGGCGGCACGGAGATGCTGCCGGCGCTGAAAGCGGCGCTCATAGACGCGAGCCCGGACGATACGACCCGCTTGCGCCAGGTCGTGTTTCTGACCGACGGCGCAGTCGGCAACGAGGACGAGCTTTTCGCCGAGATCGCCGCCCATAAGGGCCGCTCGCGCCTGTTCACGGTCGGCATCGGCTCGGCGCCGAACAGCTATTTCATGCGGCGCGCCGCCGAGTTGGGGCGCGGCACATTCACGCATATCGGCACCGAATCCGAAGTGCTGTCCCACATGCAGGCGCTGTTCGAAAAGCTGGAGAAGCCCGTCATGGTGGGCCTCAAGGCCGCATGGCCGGCCGGCACTGCCGTGGAGATGTGGCCCGACCCCCTCCCCGATCTCTATGCCGGCGAACCGGTCGTGCTTGCCGCCAAACTCTCCTCGCCCGATGGCACGCTCGGCCTGCAGGGCACTTTCGACGGCAAGCCGTGGAGCGCCACCCTCAAGCTCGCCGACGCCACGGACGGAGTGGGCGTGGGCAAGCTCTGGGCCCGCAGCAAGATCGCCTCGCTCGAGGCCAAGCAATACGCCTCCAGCGATCCGAAGGGCATCGCCGAAGCCATCGAGCAGGTCGCCCTCCGGCACCATCTGGTGTCCAGCCAGACCAGCCTCGTGGCCGTGGATGCCGCGAAATCGCGGCCGGATGGCGAAGTTGTGACTTCGACGGATATGCCGCTCAACCTTCCCGACGGCTGGGTCTATGATAAAGTGTTCGGGCGCTCCACCGCGGGTGGGCTGCGGGCCGCGTCACCGCCGAGTCGGTTTTATGGGCTCGATCAAACGGTTACGCCTCAGGCAGCAGCGTCCAACCTTTCAGCCGTGACCGCCACGGCCGAAGGTCAGGCGCCGGCGCCTCTGGCCGATGCTTCGACCGATCTTGTCGGCGATGCGGACGTTGAGGCGCCCAAGCCCCAGGTGACAGGCGTGACGCAGCCCCAATCGACCTTCTCGGAGGTCTCCGGGCCGGCGCCATCGACCTCTAACGGCCAGAAAAGGCAAATCGGAATGTTCATCCTTCTACTCTTCATTCTAAGCGCAGTGACGCTGCTTCTGTGGCGTCACTCCCGCCGCGACTATGCCTCCCCGCGGCGGATTGGGAGGAGGATCTGATGCCGAAACGGGGGTCGGTGCAGTTCCTCCTCCTTCCCTCTCGCCCGCGCGCTATGCGCTGGCTGGGTCTGGGGGCGATTGCCATTATCCTTCTTCTCGTGGGTGTCGTTCAGCTGAGAGAGCAATTGCCTCTGCTTGGCGACACCGGCCTCACGCAAGCTCTTCGCCAGAGCGTCTGGGAACACGCACTTGCCGGCCAGTCAGACGAGCATTGGCCTTGGGAAGATGCAGCCGCGAACGCATCGCTCGCGCCGGCCGGGACGGTGCGGCAGCTCGGCCTCAGCGCCGCAGTGCTCAAGCACGATCCGGACGCCCCACAAACCGCATCGATCGGATCGCGCATCGAACCGCGCCGCATCGCGCGGAAAGCCGACAAGGATCCGGCTGCGCTGGGGGACGTCGCAATCAGCGACGTTGCCATCGGCGACAGCATCACCTTCACCGCAGCCGACGGCGCAACGTGCGTCTATCGGGTCACCGGGCGGCGCGTGGTGGATCCACATCTCGCCGCGAGCGAGGCGGAGCGTTCGGATAGCGGGACGACGCCGTTCATCTGCAGCCCGCTCGACCGCCTCATCCTACAGGCGACCCAAGGGGCGCTCACCGAAGGCAAGCAGCCGGCCGCTCCGCAAGCCGCCGCCGACCAGCAGAAGCTCTAGACAGCAATTTCCTGAGAGCGGGCCTCGGCCCAGCTATCGGGGCCGCGGCGGTGGCGGCGGCGTATCCGCCGGCGCGGCCGCAGCGGGCGCTTGCGCCGGCGCTGCTTGCGCCGGGGTCCGCGGCACCGCGGTCTCGCCAGGCATGGCTTCAGGCACGGCCGACCCTTCCGCGTTAGGCGCCGCTGGCGGCGCCACGACGGCCGGCTGTTGGATCGGCTTGCGCTCCGACTCGATCCAATGCCTCAGCTTGTCGAGACCAACGGCATATTCCGCGCCGATGAAGCCGTCGAGGATCAATGCCTTCCACCGCTTCAGCGGGCTCGACCCCGTGTCGTAACCGAAGCTCCAGGTGACCTTGCTGCCGGCGCCGGACGGCTCAAGGGTGTAGGTGCTCGTGCCCGCGACCCCGTTGTAATCGGCGGCGATATCCATGCTGTGCGGCGGGTCTCCCTTGACGATCTCCATGCTGCCGGTGCCGACGGACGGCTCCTCGCTCACCCAGTCGATCTTTGCGCCGGCGCCTTGCGGCGGCCCCGAGAACGTCACCTTCATGCTGGGGTCCCGCGCCGCCCAGGGAGACCATTTCGGAAAACTCCTGAGGTCGTTGAGGTAGGGGTAGATCACGTGCTCCGGCGCGTTGATCACCACCGACCGCGACACGGTCACGTGCGCAGGAAGCCCGAGCGCGACCCCCGCCAGGATCAGAACGAGAGCACCAAGCCCAAGGATCAGCCGCACCAATGGCCCCATCACTGCCTCCCCTTATCCTCGGCTTCAAGTCCCGAAGGAGGCCGGATTGTCATCTCCCGGCCGCCCCAACACGCTCGCTTTTTCACAGAAAACGATTACAGTCCGCTCGTCAACAAGAGGGAGGGGCTGGCGATGAATCTGTCACCGCCGACAACAGTCGTCTTTGTCGTTTCGATCATTCTCGCGGCTTTGGCCATCATCGGTAAATTCGTGATGATCCCGGTCATCACCGAGCAGGGTTTCTGGGTCGCCGTGGTCGCTTATGTCATTCTCGCCTGCGGCAATCTCTTCAGAGGCTTCTAGCTTCGCATGGCCTCCGGACGGGTAACCCTTTCCGGAGGCCATCCCACAAGCGCGGGGCCGGCCGGTTCTAGAACCTGACCGCGAAGCACAAGAGCCCGCGCACTCAGCCTAAGACCCAAGACCTGCCGGCAACGCGGCGCTCGGCGTGACGCTAGCCCTGCGCGACATCCTGAGCGCGGCGCTTTCACTTGCAGAGAAAAAAGAGAGAGTGTCGAGGAAGGTCCGATAGAGGAAGGGCCGGCTGATGAGCCGGCCCTTCTGACGATCTAGTTGTCGTCGTCTCTCGCCCATGACGGCCGATAGGGCTGTGGGCTCGAGCTCGGGCCCGGGCTCGGGCTCGGGCTCGATGGACGTGGCGTGCCTAATCCGGGCGAACCGCCCATGGGACTTGCCGGACGAGGTGCCATGCCACCCATGCCACCCGACGGCGGCGTCATCGGCCGCGGTGTGGGCTGAGGCATTGGCGGCGCCGGCCTTACCGGCGCGGCGGCCATAGGCCTTGGCGCGGGCGCGGCTGGCTTCGGGCTGACCACAGCAGCCGGCTTCGGCGTTGCTACCGGCTTGCGCTTCGCCGCTGTGGACGTGCGCTTCGCCGCTGCGGACTTGGCTGCCGGCTTGCGAGCCGGCGCCCTTCGCGCAGATTTCTTTGCCGCCGATTTCCGAGCAGACTTCCGCGCGGCAGGTCTGCGGGCGGACTTCCGCGCGGTCGACTTGCGGGCGGTAGAACGGCGCGCCGTGCTCTTGCGCGCCGTCGATTTCCGAGCGGCAGGACGCCTTGCCGTCTTCCGCGCGGTACGGCCGGTCTTCCGGGCGGTCTTCCGCGCAGTCCGTGCCGTCTTGCGTGCAGCCTTACGGGCCGGGCGCCGCTTTGCAGCCGTCTTGCGCGCTGTCTTCCTTGCCGCCTTCCGCACGGTACGGCCGGCCTTCCGAGCGGTCTTCCGCGCGGTGCGCGCCGTCTTGCGAGCCGCCGGCCTACGGGCCGTCTTGCGCGCTGTCTTCCGCTTGGCGGCCGCGCCGCGGCGCGCCGGACTCTTGCGAGCAGTTTTCTTCCTACTCGTTGTGCGCTTCTTCCCAGTAGTTCTCGTAGCCATAGGTTTTGCTCCGATTCTGATTTGTGATGTCGCTTCTACCCGTTCAACAGGACGCGTACATCGGAACCACGCTTCACTTGGTCCAGGCTTGCCGCCCCACATGGCAAGTCAATTATTTTTTTTGAGTATATGCTCTTTGCACCAGAAAGTGGCAATTTGGCGAGCGCTCTTCGCCGATCTTCAACAACCAATTCTTTCTAAACGCACCAGCATGTGCCGGAAAATGTGCATCACCGCACATACTGATTCGTTTCGTTAAGCACATGCAGCACGTCAACACGCGCCGCACGACGGCTTGAGACTTCACTGGACGCACTGTTCTTGCCGCAGCGCACACTAAAGATGAGACGGCGAAGATGAGTTGAGCGATCAGCTCAAGGCGTAGGCCATGTCGACGGCATCTGCTCGAGCGCTTTATCGAACGGGGCGACGGAGATATGGGGATCCCCGGTGAACGGGAAATCGAAGGCGAGGCCGAGCAACAGTGAGAGCGCCACCAATGCCGCCAACGATGCCGTCATGAGGATCTGCGCCATCAGATTCGACGCCGCGAAGAAGGCGGGATAGGCAAGGGTGATCCCGCCGCCGACGATCAGCACAAACCACAAGATTCCCGGAACCGAGCCATTCGCGCTGTCGAGCCGCTCGTTGCGGTTATCCGTGATGACGGTCAGCAGCCTAAGCGCATGGAGGTAAAGGGCGAGCTGGCGATCGTCCTTCGGCTGCACGGCAAAAATCGCCGCGCTGAGCTTCTCGAGATCCTTGGAAACCACCTGGCTCGGCTCGCCGACCGCCATGTGCGACCACGCGTATTTACGCACGTCCTGCACATATGTGATGATGTGTCCTTGAATGTCCCGGCCGCTCTTTTCGGGCAAGGCGAAAGCCACCCGATAGAGATCGACGGTCGCTTTCGCCTCGTTGCGTACGGCATCCTCCGTGCCGCTATAATCCTCCCAGACGGCGACGACGACGAAGGCCAGCATCACGGCATAGAAAACGCCGACCACCGCGAACTTGAAGCCCGCGATCTCGTTGTTGAGGCTCAAGCGGCTGATGCCATAGACGTAGCGGCTGAGCAGCATCAGGCCGACCGAGAACACCTCCGCGAGGATCACTATGATGACCCCCATCAGCCACAGCGGCATATCGTGTGTCAGGACGAGCAACGACAAGTCGGACGTTTCGGCTGGCATGGCCCTTCCCTCTCGAGGGGCATAGCGACCCGATAGGAACGCCTCGTACGGTCCGCTATTTTCCTTCTCAGAATAGGTTGATTCGGGTCAAGGAAGCTCATGGCCAAAAAAGGTGCAAGCGCAAACGAGGCTCCCGCCCCGCAGGAGGGCCTCACGCGGGACGAAACGCGCTCGGTCAAGGAGCGCAAGCGGCTACGGGCCGCCGTGGTCTACGAGATCATCCGCCTCGAAGGTGAAGCCGAGCTCTCCCGGGGCTTCCCGGCCCTGTGGTGGTCGGCGCTCGCCGCCGGCATCTCGATCGGGTTTTCGGTGCTCTCCCAGGCCATGCTGTCGGCCACGCTGCACGGCGTGCCAGGCGCGGGCGTGATCGCCGATCTCGGCTATTGCGTCGGCTTTCTCATCGTCATTCTCGGCCGCCAGCAACTCTTCACCGAGAACACGCTGACGGCGGTGCTGCCCATCATGGTCCGCAAGGACTGGAGTGGCATCTGGGACGTGTTGCGCCTGTGGGGCATCGTGCTCGCCGCCAACGTCGTCGGCTGTTTTCTGTTCGCGGCGTTCCTCGCCTTTTCCGGCGCCCTCAGCGCCGAGATAACAGCCGCCGTGACGGAAATCGGCCGCGAACTGATGGCCAATACGCCCGTGGAGATGTTCGTCAAAGGCATCTTCGCCGGCTGGCTGATCGCGGCGCTGGTCTGGATGCTGCCCTCGGCGGAAAATACCGAGATCTTCGTCATCACCCTGATCACCTACATCATCGCGCTCGGCGACTTCACCCACATCATCGCCGGGTCTGTGGAGGCCATATATATGTGGCTCGTGGGCGAGGTGAGCTTCTGGCATGTGGTCGGCGGCTTTTTCATTCCCACTCTCATCGGCAATGTCGCCGGCGGCACGGTCCTGTTCGCCGTGGTAAGCTACGCCCAAGTCCGCGAGGAACTCGAGGGCTGAAGTCATGACTACGCCGCTCTGGGTTCTTCTGGCCTTTGCCGTGTGGACCCTGCTGGTGCTCCTCGCCGGTGTGGGGGTTCACCGCTGGACCCGCATCCTGTCGGGCCGTGCCGAACTCATCGATTTCCCCGGCGGCGTTGTCGAAGGCACGCCTCTCTACCGGCGTGTCACCCGCGCCCATGCCAACTGCGTCGAAAACCTCCCGGTCTACGCCGCCATTGCCCTGACTGCAGCGATTGCTGGCGTCGGTACACCGCGGCTCGATCAGCTCGCCATCGTCTTCCTGGTCGCCCGCATCTGCCAGACCCTAGTCCACACGCTATTTCGCGAGAGCAACGTCACCATCGGGATCCGCTTCAGCTTTTTCACCATCCAAGTCGCGGTCATGCTGTGGATGGCGGCAATCGTCGCCCGAACCGCCTGGACCTCGTCCTAACCCTCACCCCTAGCCGAGGCCCTTTCCCACCACCATATTCGCTCGCCCGCCGGACGCTGCCTAAACGCACTCCGGCCGCGCCGAATCAAAGCCATGACCGAGTTAGGTTCACCCTCAACGAGCTTCACCGCGCCGGGATGGCTCAGGATCGTTCTCCTCGTCGTGGCGGCGTTCCAGACGCTCGGCAGCCTGCAATTCCTTCCCGTCCTGTTCAACCATGGTCCGGACGCTCTAGACA
>CAZHCN010000063.1:0-11680 GCA_964530895.1 uncultured Methyloceanibacter sp.
ACGAGCACGACGGCTTCGAGCATCGTCTGAATCACCGCATCCACGGACTCGGAGATGAAGACCGTGGGATTGTAGACGATGTCGTATTTCAGCCCACTCGGGAACGACTTGGAGAGCTCGGCCATGGTGGCCTGGACTTCGTTCGCCGTCTCCAGCGCGTTTGATCCCGGCCGCTGGAAGATGCCCATGGGAATGGCCACCTTGTCGTCGAGATAGCCGCTCCGGTTGTAGTCGGCGGCGCCGAGATCAACGCGGGCGATGTCGCGCACCCGGACCACACGGCCATCTTTGTCCGACTTGACGATGATGTTGCCGAAGGCCTCCGGCGTGGTCAATCGGCCCTGGGTCTCGACGTTGAGCTGGAATGCGCCCGGCTTCGGTACCGGCGGCTGATTGATGACGCCCGCGGCGACCTGCACATTCTGGCCGCGCAAGGCCGCAAGCACGTCGCCGGCGGTCAGATCGCGAACCGCCATCTTCTCGGGGTCGAGCCAAACGCGCATCGAATAGTCGCGGGCGCCGAAGATCGTCACATTGCCGACGCCGCCAATGCGCGACAGCACGTCTTTGACATGCAGCGTGGCGTAATTGGAGATGTAGAGCAGGTCGCGGCTGTCGTCCGGCGAGTAAAGATGGATGACCATCATGAGATCGGGCGACTGCTTGACCACTTGCACGCCCAGCGACCGCACCTCCTCGGGCAGGCGCGGCGTGGCGATCGCAACGCGGTTCTGCACCAGGACTTGCGCCGTATCGAGGTCGGTGCCCAGCTTGAACGTGACGGTCAGCGCCATGGAGCCGTCACTGGTCGACTGGGACGTCATGTAGATCATGTTGTCCACGCCGTTCACTTCTTGTTCGATCGGCGTGGCGACGGTCTTGGCGATGATCTCGGCCGAGGCCCCGGGATACGAGGCAGTGACCTGAATCGAAGGCGGCGCGATCTCCGGATATTGCGCGATGGGCAGGCTAAGCCCCGCCACGCCGCCAATGAGGGTGATCAGGATCGCGATCACGGCCGCGAAGATCGGCCGGTCGATGAAAAAATGCGATAGCTTCATCGGCGGGTCGGAGCTCGGTCTCTCACTGCTGACTTTCGGGCGCTGCCGACGGCGGCTTGATTTCGCCGGCCTCAGGCGTGATCTTCTGACCGGGCCGCGCGCGCAGCAGGCCGTTGATGATCACCGTATCGTCTGGGGTGATACCGCTCTTGATGATGCGCAGATTGTCGTCAGCCAGCGAGCCAAGCTCGACCGGTTTCGGCACCACCGTCCCGTCCTCCGCCACAGTGAACAGCATCTTCACCGACTGGTCGGTGACCACGGCTGCATCCGGGACGAGCATCGTGGGCTTCTCTTGCGACATCGGCACGCGCACGCGTCCAAACTGACCCGGCGTAATGAAGAGATTGGGGTTGGGGAAGGTGGCGCGAACGCGGATCGTTCCCGAAGTCCGGTCGTACTGGTTGTCGACGAAGTCAATGGTGCCCTTGAGCGGCCAATTGGTCTCGTCCATAAGCTGGCCTTGCACCTCAACGTTGTTATCGCGCGCGGATTCGACCTCGCCTTTCTGCATCAGCCGCTTATAAGCCATGCCGTCCCCCTCGCTGACATTAAACTCAAGCCAGATCGGGTCGAGCGAGACGATCGTCGTCAGTAGCGTCGTCGTGCCGCTCACGCCTCCCATGACGAGGTTGCCGATGCTAACCTCGTGCTGGCCGACGCGGCCGGAGACCGGTGCCATCACGCGCGTATAAGCCAGGTTCAGCTTCGCTTGATCCACCTCGGCGCTCGCGGAATCGCGCGTCGCCTTGGCAACGTTCACCTGGGCGACCCGCTCGTCATAGGTCTCCTGCGAGGCATAATCGTTCTTGCGCAATTGGGCCGTTCGCTCGAGCTGCGCCTGGGCGAGCTGAAGCTGGGCCTCCGCCTGCGCGAGCTGCGCCTTGGCATTTTCCAAGGCAATCTCGAACGGCTTGGGCTCAATCACGAAGAGCAGATCGCCCTGCTTGACCAATTGGCCGTCGGTGAAGTTGACCGACTCCAGATAGCCGCTCACGCGGGCGCGAATCTCGACAGCGTCGGGCGCGGCGAATTGGCCGGTGAAATCGCGCCATTCCCTGAGCTCCTTGACCAGCGGCTTGGCGACGGTCACCGGGGGCGCGGGTGGGGCGGTGGCGGCGGCCTGCTGCCCCTGGCCGCTGATCATGTAGTGATAGGCGAGCGCGGCCACACCAATCACCACCAGCACAATCAGGACAATCCGGCCGCCGCGCTTGGCGATTTGCGCGTCTGCGCTGCCGGGAGGTGGCGGCGAGGACGTCGGCTTGGCCGCCGGTTCCTCCACCTTCTTTGCCTCATCAGCCTTGGCGTCGACGCGGGCTTCGTCTGTGGTCACACCGCTCTTATCGCGGCGGACGCTGCGGTTTTCGTTTCTCTGCTGCATCATGGCTTCTCAAGCCGGCGAGCCAGGGCCTTGGGGGGCGACTCGCTGCAAAATGTTCCAGGGATAACGCTACCCCAAACAGGCGGGTGAACCCAGTGGGCAGCGATGTCAATTAATAAGGATTGCTACAAAAGCATAGTACTCCCAACCCTGTCATTCCGCCAAATCACGGCAATTTGTCCCATGGCCCTTAAGCGGGTGAGGCCGCCTCCTACCCGCGCAAGGCCGACCAAGGCATTATATCTCCAGCCTTGAGATCGGCGCGCCAGGTCAAGGAAACACCCCCATGCCGAGCCTGCTTCGAAGATTGCTGCTCATCGCCCTCCTCACGTTCGGCACCGCCGGCTGCGGGGACGAAGCGACACTGCCGGTTGCGGCCGGCACCGGTCCACATCCGGAGCTCCCGCAACCGGCGCAAACCTTCCTGCCGACTGTCGTGCTGGCCCGCGCCAAGGGCTGGCCTGAAGGCGTCGCCCCAAAGCCGGCCGCGGGCTTCTCGGTGAAAGCCTTCGCCACCGGGCTCGACCATCCGCGCTGGCTCTACGTGCTGCCCAATGGCGACGCGCTCGTCGCCGAGAGCGATGCCCCGCCCCAGCCGGGAATAAAAGGCATCTCGGGCTGGCTCATGAAGATGGGCATGCGGTGGGCCGGCGCCGCAGTTCCGAGCGCAAACCGCATCACGCTGCTGCGGGATGCCGACGGCGACGGTGTAGCAGACATAAAGTCGGACTTCCTGACCGGCCTCAATTCTCCCATCGGTATGGCGTTGATCGGCAATAACTTCTACGTGGCCAACACGGACTCGGTGATGCGCTTCCCCTACGAGGACGGCGCGACGGCGATCACGGCGCCGGGCGAGAAGATCGCCGACCTCCCGGCAGGCCCCGTCAATCTCCATTGGGTCAAGAATATCGTCGCAAGCCCCGACGGGAAGCACCTCTATGTCGGCGTCGGCTCGAACACCAATATCGGCGAGAACGGCATGGACAACGAGGAAGACCGCGCCGCCATCCATGAGATCGACCTAGCGACGGGGACGTCGCGAATCTTCGCGTCTGGCTTGCGCAATCCGGTTGGCCTCGCCTTTCAGCCCGACAGCGGCGCGCTGTGGACGACCGTCAACGAGCGCGACGAACTCGGCAGCGACCTCGTGCCCGATTACATGACAGCGGTGCAAGAGAATGGTTTCTATGGCTGGCCGTACAGCTATTACGGCCAGCATCTCGATCCTCGCGTTCAGCCGCAGCGGCCGGACCTCGTCGCTCAAGCCATCGTGCCGGACTACGCGCTCGGACCGCATACCGCATCGCTCGGGCTCGCCTTCTACGACGGCACGCTGTTTCCCGAGCATTATCGTGGCGGTGCCTTTATCGGCCAGCACGGCTCCTGGAACCGCAAGCCGCCGAGCGGCTACAAGGTGATCTTCGTGCCATTCGAAGGCGGGCAGCCTTCAGGTCAGCCCGAAGACATTCTGACCGGCTTCCTCAACGAAGATGGCGATGCCTACGGCCGTCCGGTCGGTGTCGCGACAGACAAATCCGGCGCTCTTCTCGTCGCCGACGATGTCGGCAACGCCGTTTGGCGCGTCACACCAAATGCGCCGTAAGATTGCGGTTCTGCGAAAAATTCGTTCATTTCACAGGTTGAGGCGCTCATCGGGTGGTCAAGCCAGTCCCGACGGTGTATAGAGCCTGCATCCATCAAAGCTGATTGGCGCTGACGCCACAATTCCTGGAGAAGGGAGGTCCCCATCTCGGACGCAACGAGAACTTTGTTCGTTCCTGAAACCAAACAAGACTACGGCGATAATCCGATAGATGTTCGGGAGACCGATACGTATGTCACGGAATATGTCCGTGGTTTTGTCGAGAAGTGGGACGAGCTTATCGATTGGAGTCAGCGTGCGAAAAGCGAAGGCCGCTTCTTCATCGATGTCTTGAAAGCCCGCGGCAAGGAGAGCGTGCTCGATGTGGCAACCGGCACGGGGTTTCACTCCGTCCAGCTGCTCAAGGCCGGCTTCGACGTCACGTCCGTCGACGGCTCTGCGGAAATGCTGGCCAAAGCCTTCGAGAACGGCTGTCAACATCACGTCGTCTTAAAGACCATCCACGCCGACTGGCGCTGGCTCAACGAGGGCGTGCGAGGAAAGTTCGACGCCATCATCTGCCTCGGCAACAGCTTTACCCATCTCTTCGATGAGAACGACCGCCGCCGCGCGCTCGCTGAGTTCTACGCCGCGCTCAAGCATGACGGCATCCTGATCCTCGACCAGCGGAACTACGACCGCATCCTGGACGAGGGCTTCGCCAGCAAGCACAAATACTACTATTGCGGCGATCAGGTCGTGGCCGAGCCGGTGCACGTCGATGAGGGTCTGGCGCGTTTTGAGTACGCGTTTCCCGATGGCTCGCGGCACAACCTCAACATGTTCCCATTGCGCAAGAACTACACACGCAAGCTCCTGCGCGAGGCGGGCTTCCAGCAAATCCACTCTTACGGCGACTTCCAGGAAGAGGGCGAGGAGACGGATCCCGACTTCTTCATCCACGTCGCGGAGAAGAGCTATGGCAGCCACTGATCAGACCATAGCGCTCGCGCGCGACTACTACGACAGCGCCGACGCGGACGATTTCTATCGCACTATCTGGGGCGGTGAGGATATCCACATCGGCCTTTACGACAGCAGTCCGGATATCGCCACCGCGAGTCGCCGCACGGTGGAACGCATGGCGGCCAAAGCGGAGCCGCTTAAGGGCAAGCACGTACTCGATCTCGGCTCGGGCTATGGCGGCGCCGCACGCGTGCTCGCCGGCGAATACGGCGCGCAAGTGACCTGCCTCAACCTGTCAGCCGTCGAGAACGAGAGGAACCGGGCGCTGACCCGCGAGGCCGGGCTCGACGACAAGATCAGTGTCGTTGACGGCTCGTTCGACTCCGTGCCGTTCGAGAGGAGCAGCTTCGATTTAGCCTGGAGCCAGGACGCCATCCTGCACGCACCGGACCGGCGCGCGGTGCTGGACGAGGTCGCGCGCGTGCTGAAGCCCGGCGGCGCGTTCATCTTCACCGACCCGATGCAAGCCGACGCGCTGGACAACAAGAGTGTGCTGCAACCCATATACGACCGCATCCATCTCCCCGATCTCGCATCTTTTGGATTCTATCGAGACGAGCTTTCGGAGCGCGGCTTCGAAGAAATCTCCGTCGAGGAGCTGACCGGGCACATGCGCACGCATTACGCCCGCATCGGCGAGGAACTCGACGCGCGGCGCGATGAGCTCGACGCCGGCGACGCGTTCATCGACCGCATGCTCAAAGGCTTGGGCCATTGGGTGTCGGGCGCGGAAGGCGGCCTGCTTGCCTGGGGCATCATGCATTTCCGGAAGGTATCGTAGTGGAGGGCCGCGAAAGCGGCTCGGACTCTCCGCCCGCGCATTGCACCCTCGGCGTGCCGGCGAGCGCCAAGCTGCTGGTCACGGCCTTTGTCGTGCTCACCGTCGGCTGGCCGGTGCTGGCGGACCAAAGCTTTGCGGCGGTCAGGGACGCTATCTCGGAGTCTGCCGGCTGGTTCTACGGCGCCGTCGTGTCGGCGGCCCTCATCATGTGCGTGGTCCTGGCTCTGGGGCACTGGGGCTCGGTACGGCTCGGCTCCGATGACGAGAAGCCGGAGTTCAGCTGGCTGTCATGGACCGCCATGCTGTTTGCCGCGGGCATGGGAATCGGGCTCGTATTCTGGTCGATCGCCGAGCCCCTCACCCACTACGCCGGCAATCCCCTGATCGCCGATTGGGGGCCCGACCCTTCGAGCCTCGTACGCGCTCGCGTGGCCATGGAGATCACCTTCTTCCATTGGGGACTGATGCCGTGGGCGCTTTACGCGTTTGCGGGGTTGATCTTCGCCTATTTCTCCTTTCGCAAGGGCGAGCCGCTCACAGTCCGTTCCGCCATGCGCCCCTTGATCGGGGACGCGGTGGGCCGCTGGCCCGGCAAGCTCGCCGATGTCGTCGCCATTGTCGCCACGGTTTTCGGCCTTGCCACCTCGCTTGGCTTCGGCGCCGAGCAGATCAATTCCGGCCTCAACCGCCTGTTCGCTTGGCACGTGTCGACCGATCACAAGCTGCTTCTGGTGGCACTCATCTCGGGCGCGGCCGTGCTGTCGGTGAGCTCGGGACTCGAGCGTGGCATCCGCCTCCTATCGCTCGCCAATATTTGGCTCGCAGCGCTCATCCTCGCCGTGGTCCTGATCTCTGCCCCCATTGAGCCGATCTGGCGCAATTTCTCCATCCGGCTCGGCGACTATCTCGCCAACCTCCCCTGGCTCACCTACGAAACGGCGCGGAACGATACCGGATGGTCGGCAAATTGGACTACGTTCTATTGGGGATGGTGGATCAGCTGGACACCGTTCGTCGGCCTGTTCATCGCGCGAATCTCGCGCGGGCGCACGGTGCGGGAGTTCATTCTCGGCGTTCTCATCGTTCCGACGGCCGTTACCTTCGTGTGGCTGTCGATCATGGGTGGCGCCGCCATTTCGGCGGCGCGGGCAGGACCCGCCATCATCGAGGTCGCCAAGAACGAGCCGGCCCTGTCCTTGTATGCCATGATCGATTTTATTCAGTCCGGACCTTATGCCACCCTTATCGCCGCGGCTGCGACGCTTCTCGTAGCCGTCTTCTTTGTGACGAGCGCCGATAGCGGCACTTTGGTCGTCACGACCATGCAGTGCGGTGGCCACACGGAGCCGCCGGTTCTGGAACGGGTTCAGTGGGGTGTCGGCATGGGCGCCGTCGCTGCGGCGCTGCTCGTGGCAGGCGGTCTCGGCGCCCTTCAGGCCATGGCTATCGCGGCCGCCTTGCCTTTTGCCGTCGTGCTCATCGCATTAGGGGTTGGCTTCATGGCCGCGCTCCATGAAGATGCCACGCAACAATTGAAGGCACGCCGCGCGCGAAAGTCCCAGCGCTCCACTTGAGGGAGGCCAGACGTGACGAAGACGATTCTCTGTTACGGCGACTCCATCACCTGGGGCTACAACCCGAACGACGGCACGCGCTTTTCCCCCAAGGACCGCTGGCCTTGCATTCTCGAACAGGCGCTCGACGGGCGCGCCCGCGTCATCGACGAGGCGTTGAACGGCCGCACTGTGGCGACCGACGATCCGTCGCACCCGAATCGCAACGGTCTTGCCATGCTGTCACCGCTGCTCGAAGCGCACGCCCCCCTCGATATCGTGCTGATCATGCTCGGCACCAACGACAGCGCTCCGAGCTACGGCCTCACGCCAGGCAGGATCGCCATGAACTGCTCCGCCCTGATCCGTACCGTACGATCGACCCTCCCAGGAATCGGTTTCGCCGCGCCAGCCATCGTTCTCATGGCGCCGCCGCTGCTCGGCGCGCTCAGTGCCGAGATGGCGCTGTTCTATGCCGGCGGTGAGACCACCTCTAAGGGCTTGGCCGACGCCTATCGCACGACCGCCGAATATTTCGGCTGTCATTTCTTCGACGCCGGCACGGCCGTTCAGGCCAGCGCGACCGACGGCGTGCATCTCGATCCGCAGGAGCAGCGCAAGCTGGCTCTTGCGGTAAAGGACATCGTTGAACCCTTGTTGTGAAATGGCGACATGCTGGCCGCTATGAGGGCGAGCACATGACGAACTCCTCTAAACAAGGCGATGGTGCGATCTACGCCGTTTACCGCGACGACTTCCATGCGGTGATCGGCGCGGACTTCCAGCGGCCGGTGTTGATCGAGACCAATGCTCATGAGGGGCCGGTCTATGTGGCGGCCGAGCACGCGCTCTATTTCACCACGGTTCCGGAGCCGGGGCCGAAGAATATTGCTATCAAACGCCTGCAGTTGTCGGGAGATGACTTTCCTTTCACCACGCAAGGGCTCGAAACCGTGCAGCAGCCCTCCAACATGGCGAATGGCATGACGCTCGATCGGGACGGCCGGCTCGTGATCTGCGAGCAAGGCACCCGCGACGCGGTCGCCCGGATCGCCCACATGGATCTCGAGACGCGCGCGGTCGAGACGGTGGTCGATGAATGGCGGGGCTTGCGCTTCAACTCGCCGAACGATGTGGTCGTGAAGAGCGACCGCACCGTGTGGTTCACCGATCCGAATTATGGCGAGATCCAAGGCTTCAAGAACGCTCCGGAAGTCGGCACCTATGTCTACCGGCACGATCCCGCGACGGGTGAGACGACAGTGGTGGCCGACAGTTTCAACAAGCCCAACGGAATCGCGTTCTCACGCGATGAATCCGTGCTCTACATCACCGACACCGGCGCCAACCAGGCACCCGGCACCTATTTCGTCGACCTGCCGCATCACGTGCGTGCTTTCGACGTGCATGAGGGACGACATCTCAGAGAGGATCGTCTGTTCGCCGTGGTCAGTCCCGGCGTGCCCGACGGCATCAAGGTCGACGTTCTCGACCGGGTCTATACCTCGTCGGGAACGGGCGTGCAGGTGTTCACGCCCTATGGCGACCTGATCGGCCAGATCATGGCACCGGGCGTGGCCAACTTCACGTTCGGGGGACCACACAACGACGTGCTGTTCATCCTCGGCGATACACAGATCTGGCAGGCCAAGCTGCAAGTGGCCGGCGTGCGCACATCTTGAGCTCAGAAGCGCGGCGGCTAGCTTCCCACGGTTTTCTTGACCACCGAGCTCCCCTCGCTCGCCATGGCACGCAGAACAGTCGTACCTTCCTTGTCGCCGCGGAGCATCAGCTCGTGGACACCCGCTGCGATCTCCCGCAAGGAATTGTGGAGCATCTCATGGGCGTCTTGCAGCAATGCGAACTCTTTCCTGATGGTCCGGTGATCCTCCGCCGCGCGCTTCTCGGAGTTGCGACTCAAGATGGCCGTGCCCACCGTGATGACCGGCAGGAAGATAAGCTGCAGGAAATTCGACCAGTAGAGGATCTGCGTCTCGTATTCCGGCCACAGGACCGGAGTGAGCCCGAAGATCACGAAGGCGTAGAACGCCCAGATCGACCCGACCAACATGGTGATACGGGTCGCGAGAGCATCATTGACCTTTGAAACGGCGCTTTCGCGCGGGGTTTCCTTCATTGCTCACACCTCTCTGCAGGCAAAGCAGCGCGGGCCCTCCCGCAGTCTCGACTGCGGGAAAGGGCCCTCGTCTCGGCGCAGTGTGCCGCGATGGACTTAACGAAATCCTTGCTGGGCAAGGCGGCTGCTAGACTGGGGAGAGAGGGGTGGTGCCCAGGGGCGGATTCGAACCACCGACACGCGGATATATTATCTGATTGTCAGCTCGAAGGGCCGCCTGGCCCACATCTGCCTGCTAGGAAGCTTCAATCAGGGCGGCTCTAAGCACTTGAAATAACGTTATTTTATAGCCTTGCTTCGTTTTTCCGCCCCGTTCAAACTCGGGCAAAACATAGCCGAATCTAAGCTAAGTCCGTCCATACCTTAGGTGACTCAAAGGGGCGTCTTCGATCAAGGTCCTGAGCCGAGCAGCGGGTCCTATGTTCTGAGTGGTGCCGCATCGCTTCCCATGGATGCGGCCTTGCATGCGTCGCCAGGATGATGGGAGCCGATACTTCTCCCACACCTCTCGACCTCCTCCCTTGAGCAAGTAGCGACCATCCGCCGCGTACCGATAGAGGGTTAGGTCCACCGCCTTGCGTGACGTGACGCCGCCCCCGTGGCGACCGACCAGCCGCAAGATGCTAGCCGTCAGGTCTCGTAGTGCGTCCGCCGTGCAAAGCTCTAACGGCAAATGGAACAGCAAGTGGTCGTGGCTCACGTCTGTTTGTGCTTTGCACTCGCGCACCCAGACTCCGGTGAGGCCACCAGGCACACCGCGACGGTGCAGCAGCTTGTTGAGGCCCTCGCGAACTTTCGCCGCCCGCCTACCATCTCGGTCAGCATAAGCAAATGTCAGTACCGGATGCACGGTGAGGTGGGCGCGCAAGGTGAGGCCGATTTGATCGGCGAAGGCGACCGCCTCGGCGAGATTGTCGGCCTGGGGCAGCGTGAGGCGATCTGTTCCACCTATCCGGTACTGCTTACCCCCGCTGTTCCCTCTGGGTGGGCTAGGAGGAGAGAAACTGTCGGTTACCCCCCCACCGCCGACCTTATAGATGGGAGCGGGGCTATTGCTTTGAGTTTCCGTGGTTTCCTTACCCTTGGCGTGTTCTTGGGACGGTCCGAGAACGTCCAAGTTTTCGTTCGCCTTGACCCTCCTTTTCGAGCTCCGCGGTATGCGCTTCGCGCTTCCCTTTCGCCCAGAGGGGCGATAGCTCATGACTGCCCCCCTTCGCGGCTCCAGCGCGGACCGTCTCCACGCTCGAAGCGCTTCCAGCGGACAAATCTTGGTCCCTCCCGTTCAGTCTCCCGAACGGTGAGCCGAGCCGCCTTCTCGATTTTGACAGTGGTTCGATGATTGCCGGTCTCCGCGTCAAGCATAATCACCGTCCCGGTGTAACCCAGAGCCAAAAGCACCCGGGCTAGATCGCAGTGGGGATTATCGGAGCCGACAACGACCAACTCGCCATCAAACTCTACGTCGTAAAGCTCGGCGTATTTGCGTTCGGCCCTCGGCGGGGTGTACCTGGTAGTGAGACGGGCCGTTAACTGACGCTCGTGCCCATCGAAACTCTCCTCGCTCTCGGCAGCCACCGAGGCGAGGCCCTTCGCATTTGCCTCCATTACTCCGCGCCCTTGCGGAGAGCTTCGTCAAGCTCCGAACGGCGGGCAGCGATCAAGTGAGGCCCGATATTGAACGTCGGGATGTAGCCCCGTTTGGCCCAATGATAGATGCGGCGCGGACTGACATTCAGATACGCCGCAATAGCGGAAGCGCCGATCAGAAGATCAGCGCCCAACTCTTCATTACTCATTTATTCAACAGTCTCGCATAGCAGGCAGATGACCGAGCGCCGCCACTGGCGCGTCTCGCCCTGATGGACAGACGCACCCGAGAACGCCGAATCACCGGCATGTTTCAAAATGACTGCTGAGACCGAACCTTATATTACCCGATGATTCGCCTCTGCGTAAACTGTTCGGTTTCGGCGATCCGACAGCGACACAGTTCTCTTAGAGGAGACATGTCGCGCGAATGTTGTGGAGCTGCTGCCAATCGCAGGCCTCTAGGCCAGCTTTCCACTGGCGAACTTGATGCTGGCGCCGGGCATTTCCGCTCTTGGGGGCAAACCGGACGTGCCTGATCAGCTCGTCTACGTCGGCTAATGACC
>CAZHCN010000064.1:0-11588 GCA_964530895.1 uncultured Methyloceanibacter sp.
CTATCGCGCTCGTGGGAGCGTGGCTCGCCGGCGCCGGCGCGGCGCGCGCCGCCGATTTCACAGCCGGTACCACGGCCGAACTGATTACAGCCATCAACAATGCCAATGCCAGCACGGACGCGGTCAACACCATCACGCTGACGGCCAGTATCGACCTGACGGGAACGCTGCCGATCCTGAATCCGCAAGCCGGCACGCAACTCGTCATCGAAGGCGGCAAAAACACCATCGACGGCGGAAGCAGCGAGCGCATCTTCTTCGCCAACACCGGCGACATTGCCATCCGCGACGTCACGCTCGCCAACGCGCTTGCTCAAGGCGGTGACGGCGGCAAGGGAGGGGACGGCGGCGGTGGCGGCGGCATGGGCGCCGGCGGCGCGGTGTTCGTGCGTGGCGATCTCGACGGCCATACGGGCGCCAGCGTCACCTTGCGGAATGTTGAGGTCGTGGACAACGCGGCCGTTGGCGGAAACGGAGGGCATGAAGCCGGCCTCAACGGAGCCACGGCCGGCGGCGGCGGACTCGGCGGAGACGGAGCCACCTACGCGACCGGCTATGACAACAACGTCAGAGGCGGCGGCGGCGGCGGCGCGCTTCCGGGCGAAAACGGAAACCTGGGAGGCGCACCTCTCTATACAGGGGGAACCGGGGCCGGCCCGAACGGGGGCGCCGGGGGTACCGGCGGTAATCCCGGCGGCGACGGCGCACCGGGTGGCGATCTCTCCGGCGGCGGCGGCGGTGGCGGCGGCTTTGGCAGCGGGGGTCGCGGCGGTGACGGTGGCTTCGGCGGTGGCGGCGGCGGCGGCGGCGGCGGCGGTCACGGCGGCTTCGGCGGCGGCGGGGGCGGCAGCAATGGCTACAGTGGTACGAATCAGGGCGGCTACGGCGGTGGCGCCGGCAGTTCTGGTGGCTTTGGCGAGACCCGGAATTCGGCGGGCGGCTTCGGCGGCGGCTTCAGCGGAAATACTTTTGGTGGTGGCGGTGCCGGCATGGGCGGCGGCCTCTTCGTCATGGAAGGCGGCACGCTCATCATCGAAGATGGCTTCACGGTCAACGGAAACACGGTTACCGGTGGATCGGGATATGCCAACGGCCAAGCCTTCGGCGCGGGCCTGTACTTTCAGGGCAACGGCAATGCGACGTTCCAGCCCGGCGCCGGAGAGACCCAGACCATCGACGACGTGATTGCCGACGAGGCTGGCCTCGTGGCGAGTGGCTACACACCACCTGCCGGCTTCGGCTCGCCGGGCGCATGGAGTCTGACCAAGGACGGCGAAGGCACGCTCGAGTTGACCGGCGACAACGCGTATTCCGGCGGCACGGTTCTGAATGCCGGCACGTTAAGCGTGGGGCACGACAACGCGCTCGGCAGCGGCACGCTCACGGCGCTTGGTTCGGCCGGCATTCCGGTCCTGGACATTCAGAATGGGATTGCGATCGCGAACGCCACTGACCTGCAAAGTGATCTCGGCATCAACGTCGGTAGCGGAGCACTGGGAACGCATGCCGGCGACATCGGCGGTACGGGCAGTCTGTATAAGATCGGCCGCGGCACGCTGACCCTTTCCGGCGACAACACCTATTCCGGCGGTACCGGCGTGGACGCAGGCACGCTGCAAGCCGGCGCCGAGAACGTGTTCGGCTCCGGCGCAATGAACGTGGCGTCCGGCGCCATGCTCGACCTCAACGATTTCAACCAGATCTTTGGAACGCTTTCGGGCGGGGGCAATGTGTTGCTCGGCGCGGCGACGCTGACGATGGGCGATGCCAGCGACGGCACATTTTCCGGCGCGATCAGCGGTAGTGGCGGTCTGATCAAGGAGGGCGGGGGCGCGCTCGAGCTTTCCAATGCTGGCACCTATACCTATACGGGCCCGACCACCGTCAATGCGGGCAAGCTGATCGTCAACGGGTCCATCGCCTCGGAGGTGACCGTCTACGATGGCGGCATGCTGATGGGCTCCGGCATGGTCGGCGGTAACGCGCTCATCATGAGCGGCGGCATGTATGCGCCGGGCAACTCCATCGGCACGCAGACCATTGCTGGTGATTTGATGCTGGCGGGCGGGATCCTGGAGGTCGAAGCGAACGCCGCGGGCGAGGGCGACAGGGTCATCGTCAACGGCGCGGTCAACCTCACCGGCGCCACCTTGCAGGTCCTCGCCGCCAGCGGCAACTACCAGCCGAAGACCGACTACACGATCATCCAGAAGAACAGCGCCGGCGCGGTCACCGGCAAGTTTGCCAGCATCACGTCGAACTACGCGTTTCTGACGCCGCGCGTCGCCTACGACGGCGGTGACGGCAACGACGTGGTGCTGACCCTGTTGCGGACCGTGGTGCCAAGTAGAAGCGGGATTGGGTATCTGAGCTTCTGCTCGGTGGCGCGAACCGACAATCAATGTAATGTCGCCTCGGCGCTCGACCGGTTCCCCACGGACGATCCTTTGTTCCTCGCCGTGCTGACCCAGACCGTGGACGGCGCACGCCAAGCCTTTGATGCGCTGTCGGGAGAGATCCACGCCACTGTCCCAGGCGTGCTCGCCGACGACAGCCGCTACGTGCGCGAGGCGGTGCTGGGGCGTCTGATGCAGGCGAGCCATGCGGGCGAGGGGGGCGGGTCGGTCGCGCTGGCCGCGGCCGGCCCGCAAATCGCCTCCAGCGATGGCAACGCCATGGCCCTCGGCTACGACAAATATTTAGGAGGAGCGCCGGCGCCTTCGCCGCTTGCCTTCTGGACTCACGCCTATGGCGCCTGGGGCAATTTCGACGGCGACGGCAATGCCGCGGCTGCCACCCGAAATCTTGGCGGCTTCGTCTCCGGCATGGACGCGCAAGTCGCGGGCTCCTGGCGGGCTGGTCTCGCGACCGGCGCCTCGTTCTCCAATGTGTCGGTGGATGCGCGCTACAGCTCCGCCAACGTGCAGAGCTATTACCTGGGTGGCTACGCCGGCGGCATGGCCGGCCCGGTCGCGCTCAGAGGCGGCGGCATGTGGGCCTGGAGCGACGTCGAGACCTCACGCGCCGTGGTCTTCCCCGGCTTCTACGAGCGGCAGAAGGCCAGCTACAACGCAGACACCGGCCAGCTCTTCGGCGAAATGGCCTATCCGACTGAGATGTTTGGCATGGCGCTCGAGCCGTTCGGCGGGCTCGCCTATGTCTCCATCGACAGCAGCAACATCCATGAGAGCGGCGGACCTCTCGCATCCTTGCGTGGCAGCACCAATCAGAATGTCGGCTACAGCACGACGGGCCTTCGTGCTGCGACGACCCTGCATTGGGGCGCCATGCAAGTGGTGCCGAATATCTCGGCGGCCTGGCAGCATGCCTTCGACGGCGTGACGCCCGATGCCGGCCTCGCTTTCGCCTCCACCGGCATTGGCTTTACCGTCTATGGCGTACCGCTCGCCGAGGATACGGCTCTGATCGACGCCGGTCTCGACTTCGCCCTTGGCGCGCGCACCACCGCCGGCGTGTCTTACACCGGCCAGTTCGGCGACCGCGTCACCGACAACGGCATCAAAGGCCGCTTCACTTGGTTGTTCTAGATCGCGCGTCGAACGAGGATGGATGGAATGGCAGAGCCCCAGACTCCAGCAGGCATGGGACCGTGTGGCAACGGGCCTAAGCTCACGCAGCAGGACGCTCTCGAATATATCGGGTCGTTGGTGGAAGGCTTGCACCGGATCGCGCTTCAAGCCGAGCTGCCATTTCTTGCTTATCTGCTCAGCGTCGTCCTCGAAGAGGCCAACAGCCGCATGTCGGAACAGTCGACCAACGGGCGTTTGAACGGCGTTGAGCATTCTTTGAGGGTAAACCGCATGACCAACCCCACACTTCGCACGCTGACAGGAATGGACCCGAACCCTGCGCCGATATCCAAGAGCGCGCTCGTCCTCATCGACTGCCAGCAGACCTATCGCGAAGGCGTCATGCGGCTAGAAAATGTCGAGGCGGCCCTAAAAGAAGCGGACGCATTGCTGCAGCGGTACCGTAGGGCGGGGCGTCCCGTGATCCACATCATGCACGACGCAGGCTGCGGCACGCCTTACGACATCACCGCGCCTATTGGTCAGATCGCCGAGGTCGTGGCGCCTATCGAAGGCGAACCCGTCATCGTCAAGAAGCTGCCCTCTGCCTTCGAGCAGACAAATCTCGATGCGGAACTCAAGAAGAGGGGCATCGAGAGGGTCGTGTACGTCGGCTTCATGACTCATATATGTGTGAACTCGACCACGCGCGCTTCGTTCAGCCGCGGCTATGCCAATACCGTGGTCGCCAGCGCGACGGCGACGCGCGCGATCCCCAATCCGGCGACCGGCTCGAACATGCCCGCCCAGCAGTTGCAGGATGCAAGCCTGTCGGCACTCGGTGACATGTTTGCCGTCGTGGTTCCGAGGGCGGACGGCATCCCGGATTAGGGGCAGCTCTTCAGAGACCTAACATAAGAGTTCTCAAGATTAATGAACCGAGAGGATGGAGTGGAATGACGGGGCCCCGGACCCAGTCTCCAGCAGGGTAGGCTCGCGCGGCAACCGGCCGGAGCCTACGCGCAAGGAGGCGCTTGAGCGGCTTGCGCCGGTTTGCTCTTCAAGCCGAGTTCTTGCTCATTTGCTCAGCGCAGCCCTCGAAGAGGCTAACAGCCAAAGGTCAGCATAGGCGCGCCGCGACTGAGACGCTCACGGCTCGATAAATCACATCACCTGGCGCCCGCTGACGTTGTCCAACCTGCAGGCGAGATCAAGCGCCAACAGATGTTGTCCTTTCCGAAAATTCCATCCGCTGGAGATTTAGCCACACAACTTTCCCTGGGTGGCTGTGCTGGGAGGCTGCGGCGAACGCCTCTCCAGCGGTCACCTTCCCAGATCTCGGGGAAATGCAGGGAAATTTCGTCTGGCGAATTAACACTCTGACGTGACCAACAAAGTGTCGAGAACGGCAGTCAATTCGGGGCCGGCCACGAAGGCATCGGCTCCCTCGACCAATATCTCGCGCCGCGTGACACCGCCGAAGCCGACAACGAAGACGCCAGACTCACGTGCCGCAAGATCGGTTGCGCCGTCGCCAACGAGAGCAACAGAGGAGTGATGTTCCGCCAACGAGCGGCACACTCGTGCTTTGCCATCCGGGTGCACTAGAGGCGATTCCCGATCAAAATCGCAGTAGGTTCCATCGTCTCGGAAAGTCACGTCGACCGCGTGAATACGGGATGCGGAAACGTCAAGCTCACGCGCAAGAGGTTCCAGCGCCCGTCGCAGACCCCCGCTCACAATGTGCACGGATGTGCCCGCCTGGGTCAGTGCGGCAATGGTCTCGCGCGCTCCAGGCACCAACGCCTCGACGTAGCGGCTGCCCAACCACTCAAGCGACGCGCGGCTGGGGCGAACCAGCGAGAGGCGCTGCGCATAAACGGCATCGAGCGAGAGCGTCCCCGCCATGGCGGCCGCCGTCAGAGGCGCAACCTCCTCCTCAACCCCCGCGCGTCTAGCCAGCTCGTCGATCCCCTCGATGCGACTCAACGTGCTGTCGCAGTCAAAGCAAACGATATCGAACAGTCGTTTCGGCTGCGTCACAGCTCGAATTCCACCGCTTGCTCGATTGGTGGCAACGCTCTGATCTCAGCGAGCGCGCTCGGCGAGAGCGGCGCGGAGGTGCTGATCAGGGCAATCGCCGTCTCCGAGGTGTCACCCACGCCGACATGCATGCGGGAGATGTTGATGTTCTCCCGGCCCAAAATGCCACCAAGGGCGCCCACCACCCCGGGCTGGTCGTGATGGCGGGTAAATAGAAAGTGTCCTTGGAGCATCGCCTCCACGTCATAGTCATCGATGCGCACCAGCCGGGCGTGGCGCTCGCCGAGCAGAGTGCCGGCAACCGTGATGTTCTTCTCCGCGGAGATCGCGCAGATCTCGACCAGAGAGACGAAGTCGCGCGCGTTCTCCGTTCGTGACTCCCTGACCTGGATGCCCTGCAGTTTGGCAAGGTGACCGGCGTTGACGCGATTTACACGGCCGGTCATGCGCTGGCTCACCAGACCGACCAAGGCCTCTGCCGTGATCGGCCGCGAGTCCAATTCGGCGACCCGGCCGAATAAGCGCACCACGAGCTCCGATATGGGGTCTTCGCATATGCCTCCAACCAGCCGGCCGAGGGCATAGGCAAGTTGTTGATAGGGTACTGTGCGAGCGAGTTGTTCCGATGTTACGCGCGGAAGATTCACAGCGGTTTCCGCCGCTCCCGTCGCCAGGAACTTGACCACGTCCTGAGCAATTCTAACGCTCACGGCCTGTTGCGCCTCCTCGGTGGAGGCGCCGAGATGGGGTGTCAATACGACGTTGTCGAGCGCCAACAACGGCGAGCCTGCCGGCGGCTCTTTCTCATAGACGTCAAGAGCGGCTCCGGCGATGTGTCCGCTCTTGAGCGCCTCGACGAGGGCCGCTTCGTCCACGAGCCCACCCCGGGCACAATTGATGATCCGCACGCCGCGCTTCATCAGAGCCAGTCGGCTCGCGTTGATCAGATTGTGCGTCTTGTCCGTCAGCGGGCAGTGAAGCGTGACGTAGTCTGAATTAGCGAGAAGTGCGTCGAGCTCAGCGGGCTCGGCCGCCGATTGTTCCATGATCTCTGGCGCGACAAATGGATCATGCGCCAAGACCCGCATTTTGAGCCCAGCGCAGCGCGTCGCTACCAAGCGTCCGATCGTGCCGAAGCCGATGATGCCAATGGTCTTTCCGGCAAGCTCCACTCCGGAGAAGCGCGTCGGCTGCCACTCGTTTGTCCGGACGGAGCGGTCGGCCTGGGGCAGGTGACGACTCAAGGAGAGCATATGCGCGATGGCGAGCTCGGCGGTCGTCGTCGCGTTGGCGTCGGGTGTATTGAACACCACGATACCACGCGCCGTCGCCGCGGCGATGTCGATGTTGTCGACGCCAATGCCGGCCCTGCCGATTGCCCTGAGCCTCGTGGCTGCAGCGATGACCGGTCTCGTGACCCGCGTCTTGGAGCGCACGATGAGGGCGTCGTAGCCCGGAATGCGGGCGGCCAAGGTTGCCTCGTCGAGACCCGTTTCCACGTCCATGTCGATTCTGGCATCGCTCGCAAGCAACGCCCGGCCACCGGCATGGATTGGGTCTGCAATCAAGACCTTATAGAGGGTGCCCATTCGTTTTCCATGTTGCTTGAAAACCTAAGAAGCGGATCGGTTCAGGCGTGCGATGCGTGTGACCGCTCCTCCTCTGACTCCCCTTTGACGTAGGACTCCATGGGTGGGCACGAGCAAACCAAGTGACGGTCCCCAAAGACGTTGTCGACGCGATTGACGGGCGGCCAATACTTGTCGACGCGGAACGCGCCTGCCGGGAAGCACGCGTTTTCCCGGGAGTAGGGGCGATGCCACCCGCCGATGAGGTCCTCCACAGTGTGGGGTGCGTTCTTTAACGGATTGTTCGTGCGATGAAGCCGGCCTTGCTCGATGGCCCGAGCCTCCTCGCGAATCGCGAGGAGAGCGTCGCAGAATCGGTCCAGCTCCTCCTTCGTTTCCGATTCTGTCGGCTCGATCATGAGCGTGCCCGGCACCGGCCAGCTCATCGTCGGCGGATGGAAACCGCAGTCGATGAGCCGCTTGGAGATGTCATCGACCGTCACGCCGGCATTCTGAAGAAGCGTGCGCGTGTCGATGATGCATTCGTGCGCGACTCGTCCCTTGCTTCCCGTGAAAAGGACGTCATACGCGCCGGCCAAGCGCTGGGCGATATAATTCGCGCTCAGGATCGCGACGCGGGTGGCCTGCGTGAGGCCTGCCCCTCCCATCATCAGCAGATAGCTCCACGAAATCGCGAGGATGCAGGCGGAACCGTATGGCGCCGCCGAAACCGTCATGGCGTTGCCGCCGGTCTCAGGGTGGCCGGGAAGGAAAGAGATCAAGTGCGCTTTCACGCCAATTGGTCCCATGCCCGGGCCACCGCCGCCATGGGGAATGCAGAAAGTCTTATGTAGGTTCAGGTGACCGACATCGGCGCCGAGATCGCCGGGTCGTGCAAGGCCTACCAACGCGTTCATGTTGGCGCCGTCGAGATAGACTTGCCCACCATTCGCGTGAGCAATATCGCAAATCTCACATACCGTTTCCTCGAACACGCCGTGCGTCGAGGGGTAGGTGATCATCGCGGCCGCAAGGTATGCTGCGTTCGCCTCAGCCTTTGCGCGGAAATCGTCTATGTCGATATTGCCGTGCGCGTCCGTCCCCACCACCACGACCTTCAAGCCGGCCATGGTAGCCGAAGCGGGATTTGTGCCGTGCGCGGACGCCGGGATCAGGCAGACATTACGATGATCTTCTCCGCGGCTCTTGTAGTAGGCGCGTATGGTGAGGAGCCCCGCATACTCTCCTTGGGCGCCGGAATTTGGCTGCATCGAGAACGCATCATAGCCGGTGATCTCGCAGAGCTTTGCCGAAAGATCTCCGATCAACTCAGCGTAGCCGCGCACCTGCTCCGCCGGGACAAAGGGATGGATTTCCGCGAGCTCGGGCCATGTGATCGGCAACATCTCCGCTGTCGCATTGAGCTTCATGGTGCACGAGCCAAGCGGAATCATGGCGCGATCCAGCGCAAGATCACGATCCGCGAGACGGCGCATGTAGCGCGTCATTTCGCTTTCCGCGCGGTTCATATGGAAGACGGGATGGGTGAGATAGGCCGATTGGCGGATCAGTGCCTTGGGTAGCCGGTATGCAGGATATTCGTCGCGATAGACAAGGTGGTCTCCACCAAATGCACGCCATATAGCCTCGAGTGTGTCAGGACGCGTGCGTTCGTCGACCGTAATGCCGACACGATCCGTTCCCACCTTTCGCAAGTTGACGCCGTTGTTGACGGCATTCTTCATGATGAGGCCCTGATATGGCCCGACGTCGACGGTGATGGTGTCGAAGAAGGCATCGGGGCGGATCTTGAAGTCGAGCGATTCCAGGCCATCGGCCAAGCGCGCCGCCTTGCGATGCACGCGTTCGGCAATCGCTCTCAAGCCTTTCGGCCCATGAAACACAGCGTACATGGACGCAACCACGGCGGGCAGCACCTGGGCGGTGCAGATATTCGAGGTGGCGCTCTCACGCCGGATGTGCTGCTCGCGGGTCTGCAGCGCCAGCCGGTAGGCGCGGTTTCCGCGCGAATCGACGGAGACGCCCACCAACCGCCCCGGCAGCGCGCGCTTATAGGCGTCCTTGACCGCGATATAGGCGGCGTGCGGCCCGCCATAGCCCATGGGCATACCAAACCGCTGCATGGAGCCGATCGCAATGTCTGCGCCCATCTCGCCGGGCGGCTGGAGAAGCGTGAGCGCGAGCGGGTCGGCCGCGCTGACCGCAAGCGCATTGGCCGCGTGCAATTTGGCAATGGGGTCGGAGAAATCACAAAAAGTGCCCTCCACGCCGGGGTACTGGAAGAGCGCGCCAAAGACCTTCTCAGGCTCCAAGTCCTTGAATGGGTCGCCAACGACGATCTCCCAGCCGAGCGGCTCCGCGCGCGTCTTCAAGACGGCGATCGTCTGCGGTAGGCATTGCGCATCGACAAAGAAGGCGCTCGCCTTCGACTTGGCGACCCGGTGCGCAAGTGCCATGGCTTCTGCGGCGGCGGTAGCCTCATCAAGCAGCGAGGCGTTGGCGACGTCTAAGCCGGTCAGATCCGCGACCAGTGTCTGAAAGTTGAGTAGCGCCTCGAGTCGTCCCTGACTTATCTCCGGCTGATAAGGCGTGTAGGCAGTGTACCAAGCCGGATTCTCGAGGATGTTGCGTTGGATCGCGGGCGGCATGATCGTGCCGTGGTATCCTTGGCCGATGAGCGAGGTCAGAACGCGGTTCTTGTTTGCCGTTTCGCGCAAGCGATCGAGCGCGCCGCGCTCTGACAGGGACTTGCCAAGATCAAGCGGCTTTGATTGGCGAATATCGCTTGGCACGGTCTCGTCGATGAGTTGATCGAGGCTCGCCACGCCCACCGTGTTCATCATATCCGCCATTTCCTCCGGCGACGGACCGATGTGACGGCGGTTGGCAAAGTCATACGGATCGTAGCTCTTCTGCAGTGTCATGACGGATTCCGTTCAGCCGATGAACGTCTTGTAGGCAGCTTCGTCCATGAGGCCATCGACGGCGGTGACGTCGGCAAGCTTCAGCTTGTAGAACCAACCGTCGCCTTCCGGGTTGGCGTTCACGATCGAAGGGTCGTTGATGATGGTTTCGTTTATCGCCACCACCTCGCCGGCAAGGGGAGCGTACACGTCGGAGGCGGCCTTCACGGATTCCACGACGGCGGCCTCTTGGCCCTTGTCGAGGGCTGTGCCGATCTCAGGCAGTTGCACGAAGACGAGGTCGCCCAGCTGCTCGGCCGCATGAGCGGTAATGCCGACCGTCGCAACATCTCCATCTATCTTCAACCACTCATGGTCTTTGGTGAATTTCAGCAAAACGTGCCTCCTCGAAGACGGACTCAGCCGCGCTTATAGTGGTGCTCAATGAAGGGAAGGGCAGTGACAATGGCAGGCAGCCGCTTGCCGCGGACTTCAGCGAAGAATCGTGTGCCAAGGTCGGAAAGAGGGGTCGGGACATAGCCCATAGCGATTGGCCGATCGAGACTTGGGCTGAACCCGCCCGACGTGACGTGCCCGACCAATGCGCCGCCGGCATCGTTGGCGAAAAGAGGCGCGCCCGCACGCACCGGCATTCGGCCCTCGGGCGCTAAAGCGACGCGATGCGCTCCGCTGCCCCTCTCTAATTCGTCGAGAATGATGGGCGAGCCTGGAAATCCGCCGATGCGCTCTCCGCCCCCACGGCGGGACTTTGGAATCGCCCACGACAGGCCGGCCATGACCGGCGTTGTCGCCTCGTCGATGTCGGCCCCGTAGAGGCACAAGCCCGCCTCGAGTCGCAACGTGTCGCGTGCAGCGAGTCCGACCGGCATTACGTCCGGATCTTCCAGCAAACCTTCGGCGATCTCCCGGGCGACATCGGGCGGCATGGAAATCTCGAAGCCATCCTCACCGGTGTAGCCTGAGCGCATGACAACGCAAAGCGTGCCCATGATCGGCATCTCGCGCACGTCCATGAATCGCATTTCTGTGCAGTTGGGGGCGAGCTTTGCCAATGCCGCCTCCGCCTTCGGACCTTGCAATGCGATCAACGCATGACCCGACAGTTCGATATCACAGTCTTGAGCGAGGCCGTTGTGCAGGAGAGCTTCGTCGTTCTGCTTGCGCGCGGCATTGACCACGAGGAGATAGTGGTCGGCGCGATTGGCGACCATCAGGTCATCAAGAATGCCACCCCTCTCGTTGGTGAAGAAGGTGTAGCGCTGCCTGCCTGCGATCAACTCCAGGATATCGGCGGGGACGAGGCGCTCAAGCGCGCGTGCGGCGTCAGCTAGGGTGCCGGATTTGGGGCGCAGCACAATCTGGCCCATGTGCGAGATGTCGAACAGACCTGCCGAGGCGCGCGTGTGCCGTTGCTCCGCCAACACGCCTGCCGGATAGTTCACCGGCATGTCGTAGCCGGCAAACGGCGCCATGCGTGCGCCCAAGGCGAGATGCAGCGCGTG
>CAZHCN010000065.1:0-11569 GCA_964530895.1 uncultured Methyloceanibacter sp.
AGATCCTGTTCGACGCCAAGGCGTCGCCAGGGGCGGTGCTGCCCGGCGGCAACGGCGTACCTTTCGACTGGGGAATGCTGGCGAAGGCTCCGTCGCCCTTTGCCCTGTCGGGTGGGCTCGATGCCGGCAACGTGACTGAGGCGGTCCGTGTGACCGGCGCCGCGCTGGTCGACGTTTCCTCCGGCGTCGAGACCGCACCGGGCGTGAAGGACGAGAAGCTCGTTAGAGAATTCATCCAGGCGGCACGGTCGGCCGTCCAACAGCAGGCCAGGGCGTCATGAGCACGGTCCAAGACACGCGGAACACCTACCGGGCCGGTCCAGACGAACGCGGCCATTTCGGCATCTATGGCGGCCGGTTCGTCGCTGAAACTCTGATGCCGCTGATCCTCGACCTCGAGCGCGCCTATAACGAGGCCAAGAGCGACCCGTCGTTCCAAGCCGAGATGGACCGCCATCTCGCGACCTATGTCGGAAGACCGTCACCGCTCTACTTCGCCGAACGTCTCACGCAACACTGCGGCGGCGCGAAAATCTATTTCAAGCGCGAGGAGCTTAATCACACCGGCGCGCACAAAGTGAACAACGTGCTCGGCCAGATCATGCTGGCTTTGCGCATGGGCAAGACGCGCGTCATCGCCGAGACGGGCGCCGGCATGCACGGCGTGGCGACCGCAACGTTGTGCGCCAAGTTCGGTCTGCCTTGCATCATCTATATGGGTTCCGTGGACGTGGCGCGGCAAAAGCCGAACGTTTTGCGCATGAAGATGCTCGGCGCCGAGGTTCGCCCCGTCGAATCCGGCTCCAAGACGCTGAAGGATGCGATGAATGATGCGTTGCGCGATTGGGTCGCCAACGTGCGCGACACGTTCTATTGCATCGGCACGGTCGCGGGCCCGCACCCCTATCCGGCAATGGTGCGTGACTTCCAGTCCATCATCGGCCGTGAAACCCGCGAGCAGATCCTAGAGGCCGAACACCGGCTCCCGGACTCGCTCATTGCCTGCATTGGCGGCGGCTCCAATGCCATGGGCTTGTTCCATCCGTTCCTCGACGAACCGGGGATCGAGATCTACGGCGTGGAAGCGGCCGGTCTCGGCCTCGACAGCGGCAAGCACGCGGCCTCGATCGCCGGCGGCAAGCCCGGCGTCCTGCACGGCAATCGCACCTATCTGTTGATGGACGAGGACGGCCAGATCGAAGAGGCGCATTCGATCTCCGCCGGGCTCGATTATCCGGGTATCGGACCCGAGCACGCATGGCTCAACGACGTGAAGCGCGTGAAATTCCTCTCGGCGACCGACGACGAGGCCGTGGCAGCCTTCCAGCTTTGCAGCAAGCTCGAAGGCATCATCCCGGCGCTGGAGCCGGCCCACGCGCTCGCCCGCGTGCTCGACATCGCGCCAACGAAGCCGAACGATCATCTGATGGTGGTCAATGTCTCGGGCCGTGGCGATAAGGACCTCGATTCCGTGGCAAGCTATCTGAGCGCGAGAGCACAAGGGTCGAACTGAATATGTGCGGAATGTGAGCATGACCCGGATCGACAAGAGATTTGCCGCGCTGAAGGGCGAGGGCCGCGCCGGTCTCGTTACCTTCATCACCGCCGGCGACCCGGACTACGAGACCTCGCTCGCTATCCTCAAGAGACTGCCCGCCGCGGGCGCCGACGTGGTCGAGCTCGGCATGCCGTTTTCCGACCCCATGGCCGACGGCCCGGCCATTCAGGCCTCGTCTCAGCGGGCGCTGAAGGCCGCTCAGACCATGAAAAAGACGCTGTCCATGGTTAAGGCTTTCCGGGCCGAGGACGACACAACCCCGATAGTGCTAATGGGCTACTACAACCCCATATACGTATATCCGGTGGATCGCTTCATCGCCGACGCGGTGGACGCCGGTGTGGATGGGCTTATCGTGGTAGATGTGCCGCCAGAAGAGGACGAGGAGCTGAGGCCTGCTGCAACCGCGGGCGGGCTGAACTTCATTCGCCTTGCTACGCCGACGACCGACGCCAAGCGCCTGCCGGCCGTGCTCGCGAACACCTCTGGCTTTGTCTACTACGTGTCGATCGCTGGCATCACCGGCACGGCGGCGCCGGACATCGCTGCGGTCGGTGCCCATGTCGGGCGCATCAAGGCCCATACGAACCTGCCCATCGCCGTCGGCTTCGGCGTCAAGACGGAAGAGCAGGTGAGAGCTTTGTCAAACATTGCCGAAGGCGTGGTGGTCGGCTCGGCGCTCGTGTCCGCAATCGCCGAAAGCCTCGATGCCGAGGGTAGACCGACGAGCGAGACAAGATCGCGACCGCTCGCGCTCGTGGAGCGCCTGTCGGCGGCCTTGCGTCATCCGGCGGAAGCGGCGGCCGTCTAGTGCGGTCCTTTTAGAGAGCTATGCCCGTGAACTGGATCAACAGCGTCGTAAGACCCAAAATTCGCAGCATCCTTCGCAAGAAGGACATGCCGGACAATCTCTGGGTGAAGTGCCCGGAGACCGGGCAGATGATCTACTACAAGGATCTCGAAGCGAACCAGTTCGTCGTTCCCGGCTCCAACTACCACATGCGCATGTCGGCGCCGGCGCGACTCAAGGCGCTGTTCGACGACGGCCAGTACGAGGCGATTGCGCTGCCCGACGTGCCGGTCGATCCGCTCAAGTTCCGTGACGAGCGCCGCTATACCGATCGCCTGAAAGACGCGCGCAGCAAGACTGGCCTTACCGATGCGGTGCTCGCCGGCATCGGACGCCTCCATGGCGACCCGATCGTTGCCGCCGTGCAGGACTTCGACTTCATGGGCGGTTCCCTCGGCACGGCCGCGGGCGAGGCGGTGATCGCGGCGATGCGGACCGCAGTAGTGCGCCAGGCGCCGTTCATTCTGTTTGCCGCCTCGGGCGGCGCGCGCATGCAGGAAGGCATTCTGTCGCTCATGCAGATGCCGCGCACCACGGTTGCCGTGGAGGAGTTGCGCGAAGCCAAGCTCCCGTACGTCGTCGTGCTGACTCATCCGACCACGGGTGGTGTCACCGCGTCCTACGCCATGCTCGGCGACGTCCACATCGCCGAGCCCGGTGCGCTCATCGGCTTTGCCGGTCCGCGGGTCATCGAGCAGACCATCCGCGAGCAGTTGCCGAACGGCTTCCAGCGGTCCGAGTACCTCCTTGCTCATGGGATGGTGGACATGGTCGTGCACCGCCATGATCTACGGGGCACGCTCGCACGCATCTGCAATCTCCTCACGCATCGCCGCCCCATGCGCGACGTCACGGTGTCGGAGCACCGGTTCGGCACGGTGGCCTTGGCGCCCTTGAGCGGCAAGGGTAACGGCCACGCCGTCGAGCCGGAGGCGGAGGAGGTCGAGAGCGACAGCGAAGATGAGGCCTTGAGCGCCTCCGGCAATGGCGCTAATCCCAATCCGCCGCAAGGCGCCTAAGGTCTTTCGAGCTTGACGACACTTCCCTTTAGCGCAGGGCGTCCACCGCGCCGCCCCCGCTCCGCAATGAGCGATACGCTGCTGGAGCGGCTGAAAAAGCTGCATCCGCAGTCGATCGATCTGTCGCTCGGCCGCATCGAGCGCCTGCTCGCGGCCCTCGGCAATCCGCAGGACAAGCTCCCGCCGGTCGTGCATATCGCCGGCACCAACGGCAAAGGCTCCACACTCGCCTTTCTGCGCGCCATCGCGGAATCCCTTGGCAAGGGCGTTCATGTCTATACCTCGCCCCATCTGGTCGATTTCCATGAGCGCATCGTCCTTGCCGGGCCCCACGGCGCCGCTCCCATAAGCGAGGAGGTGCTGGTCGACTGCCTGGCTCGTGCCGAAGCGGCCAACGGCGGTGAACTCATCACCCTATTCGAGATCACCACGGCCGCGGCTTTCCTCGCTTTCGCCGAAGCGCCCGCCGATCTTCTACTGCTTGAGACCGGCCTCGGCGGCCGGCTCGACGCGACCAACATGGTCGCGAAGCCGCTGCTCACCATCATCACGCCCGTCTCGATCGACCATGTTTCGTTTCTCGGCGAGACGCTTGCGGAGATCGCCGGCGAGAAGGCGGGCATTCTGAAGCCGGGCGTCCCGTGCGTCGTAGGCCGTCAGGAGAAAGAGGCGTTCGACGTGATCGAGGCCCGCGCGGCCGGGATCGGCGCGCCCCTCCATGTGGCGGGCCGCGACTTCGACGTGTATGAGCAGCAGGGACGGCTCATCTTCCAGACCACGTCGCGCCTGATCGACCTGCCGCTGCCGCGTCTCGCCGGACGCCATCAGATCGACAATGCCGGCACGGCGATTGCCGCCGCGAGCGTCGCGTTCGGCGATACGCTCACCCAGCGGGCGCTGGAGCATGGTCTCACCCATGCGCATTGGCCGGCGCGGCTGGAGCGCTTACCCGTGGGGAGTCTGCATGCCTATGTGGCCGAGGGCACCGAGATCTGGCTCGACGGCGGGCACAACGAGGCGGGTGGGCAGGTCGTCGCCCATACGCTCGCCGAGCTCGACGAGCGTGTGCCCCGGCCGGTACACGTGATCTGGGGCATGATGGAAACGAAGGACGCGCGGCGCTTCATCGCCCCGTTCAAGGGCCTGGTTGAGCGCATCTATACGGTACCGATCCCCGAGGAGCCAAACGCCTTTGCCGCCGAGCCACTGGCCGAGATCGCGCGTGCCGAGGGCTTCGACGCGGTGGCGGTCAACAGCGTCCCGGAAGCACTGCTCCGGTCCGCCTCAGAGGGCGTGCCGTCGCGCGTCTTGATCTGCGGCTCGCTCTATCTCGCGGGCCACGTCCTCAAGCTGTAATCGGCTTAAGTGGTGCCGTCGAGCGCGCCGCTGATCCAGGCGGCGAGATGGTTTTTGGGGTAGGCGCCCCGGAGCGTATCCGCGACCTGGCCGTTCTTGAACAGGATCAGCGTGGGAATCGCCCGGACGTTATAGGTGCCCGGCGTGCGCGGATTCTCGTCGATATTGAGCTTGGTGATCCTCACCTTGCCGTTGAGGTCCTTGGCGATCTCTTCGAGCGCGGGCGCGATCTGCCGGCAGGGACCGCACCATTCGGCCCAAAAATCCACGACGACGGGAGTCGAGGACTTCAGCACCTCGGCGTCGAATGTGTCGTCGGAAACCTTCTCAGTCGCCATTTTCGTCTCCTTGCCGGCTCGGGCTTGAACGGTCGCCCAGTCCTCGGGAACCTAGGTGCGGCCACCTATGGCGTCAAGGCTGCCCGGCGGCTCAACATGTCGCGCTCCGCCCGATCAAGCAAAGTTGAAGAAATCTCCATGAGGCGCGGCCCGTCGGTCCACAACAGTGCGGCCCGCAAACGCCGCCTCGGGAAGAGCCTGGCAAGCGCAAGCCGATAGGCGGCGAGCTGGTCGATATAGGCTCGCGCCACCTCCTCTTCAGTTGAGGGCGGCGGCCGGTTCGTCTTGTAGTCGAGGATCAGAAGGCCGTCGTCTAGGACGGCGAGACGGTCGATCTGCCCTTCGAGCTCGAATCCATCCGCCACGCCGCCGATCTGTGCCACGACCGGCACCTCGGCGAGGCTGCCCGGCCGGAACAGGGGCGCGAAGCGCTCGTCGTGTACGACGGCCAGCGTCTCGGCCACGATTTCCTCTTTGAGCGCATCGCTAAGACCCGCTCCTCGGGCCGCGACGAAGACTTGCGCCGCCCGCTCCTGGTCCTCGGGTGCCACGTCGGGGAGGTGCTGGAGTAGCGCATGCACCAGGCGTCCCCCGGCGAAGCGGAGGTTCTCGGCGAGCGCCTTGGGCCCCAGTGGAGGTTGCTCGCTGCTTGCCTCCCGTCCGCCCTCCACGTTGAGCGCGAGCCGCGACGGCGCGAGCCGCGCGCGCCCGCGTTCGGGCTTCGCCTGCGTCAGCGCCCAACCCGGGAGTGGCGGCGACTCGGACGCTTCGGCCTGAGTACCCTTCTTCTCGACGGGCTTCTCCTGTGCCGAGACCATGCGGCGCGCGGGCGTCCCGTCTTCCGTCTCGACCGGGGTCAGATATCCGTCGAGCGCGTCGCGCACGAGGTGATACCAGCAGTCCTTCTCCGGCTCCCGTTGCCCCTTCCAGCCGCACACATAGAGCCGGTCGCGTGCCCGCGTCATGGCGACGTAAAGCAGACGGTGAGACTCCTCGATCTCGGCCCGGCGCACAGCCGCCTTCGCCTCGGCGATGGCCTCGAGATCCGAACGTCCCGGCGACCACACGAGATGGGTGACAGCGTCCGGTGGCGCGCCGAGGCGCGGCACGGGGAACAGCCGCGGCCCTTGCGCCCGCGGCAGCATGCAGGTGTCCGGCAGGAACACGATCGGCGCCTGAAGGCCCTTGGCGCCGTGCACCGTCATGATTCGCACCTCGTCGCGGTCCTGCTCCATGTCGCGCTTGATCTCGATGTCGCCGGCTCGAAGCTCATTGATGAAGCCTTGCAGCGACGGCGCCGCCTCCCGGTCGTAGGCAAGTGCTGCATCGAGGAATTCGTCGATCGCCTCGGCCGCCTCCGGCCCGAGGCGCGTCAGCATGCGTTTGCGCATGAGCTGCGATTCCGCGCCGAGCAACTCGGAGAAGAACTCGAACGGCGGCATGAAGTCCGCCTGTCCCAGCCAGCCCGAAAGCCGCTTCTCCGCCTCGGCGAAGCGCGTGTCCGCATGCGCTTTGCTTTTCAGGACGGACCACAGCGAGGCCCCCTTCCGATCATGGGCGAGGTCGAACAGCGCGTCGTCGTCGAGGCCGAATAACGGGCTCTTCAAGGTCACGGCAAGCGCGAGATCGTCCTCGGGCATCAACAGAACGTCGGCGAGCGCCACGAGATCCTGCACGGCGAGCTGATCCATCAGCCGCATGCGGTCCGCACCGGCGACGGCGATGCCTTCGCGCTTGAGCGCGCGGATCATCGGGGCGGTGAAAGGCTCGCGGCGGCGCACCAGGATGAGAATGTCGCCCGCCGTGATCGGGCGCCCGGCGGAGGCCAAGATCTCGCCGCGCTCGATCCAGCCCTTGATGGTGCCGGCGATACGCTTGCAAAGCGCATCCACGGCGCGGGCGCCGCTCGCGCCTTCGTTCCAGGGCTCGAACGCGGGCGCGGGCGCGGGCCGGGTCTCGTCCGTCACCTCCCACAGCTCGACCAATCCCGCTTCGCCCTGCCGGTTCGCATGGTGCTTGATGACCGTGCTCTCGATGAAGGTCAGCCCTTGCGCCGCTTCCGGCCGGGCGAACACGTGGTCCACGGCGTCGAGTACCGGTACCGTGGAGCGGAACGACAGGTTGAGCGGCACTTCGTGCCACTCTATGCCTGCGGCGGTCGCCCGAGTCTTGAAGGCGCGTCCGACCGCGCCGAAGCGCGCCGGATTGGCGCCCTGGAAGCTGTAGATCGATTGCTTCTCGTCGCCGACCGCGAACAGGGTTCGCAAGGTCTCGCGCGCGCCGGCGCCGGCGAAGAACTCCTCCGCCAACGCTTCGATGATCGCCCACTGCTCCGGGTTCGTATCCTGCGCCTCGTCCACCAGGATGTGGTCGACGCCGCCGTCTATCTTGTAGAGCACCCACGCCGCGGCGCCGGCGCGCGACAGAAGATGCCGTGCCTTGACGATGAGATCGTCATAGTCGAGTGCGGCCTCCGCCTGCTTGCGCCGCGTGTAGTCGTCTTGGATGGCGTCGGCCAGGGTGAGCACGGCGCAGCTTGCGTCCGCCGCGCGCAGCAGTGCGAGCTTAAGGTCGAGCGCGGCAACCTGGTCGCGTGCATCGTCGAGGGCTTCGGCGATTTGCGGCGCCTCCTTGCCAAAGCCCGCGCTGCTCACCCGCGAGCGCGGTTTGCCGTCATTGGTGAAGAAGGCGAGCCGCAAGGCCGTAGCGCGCGCCTCACCCAGGCTACCTGGCACGCCGCGCAAACCCTCTTCGGTCTTCTTGTCATCCTGCGTGCTGCCATAGCTCACGAGCGCGGACAGCATGGTGTCCACGGCAGCGTCGTCCAGCACTGCGGCCAGCGCATCGATCAGGCCCACTTCCGTATCTTCATCCACGCCGAACAGGCGCTTCAGCGCAAGCCCCTCGGCCGCGGCCCAATGGGCCAGCCCGTCGTGATGCGCCATCATACGGCCGAGCTCCGCGCGCTTGCCGAGCACGGCATCGACCACTTGCCGGAACCACTCCTCGCCCGTCACCGTGATGATTGTGTCGAGCGCCACACCGAGTACGCTTTCCCGGTCTTCGGCGGCGCGTGCGATCACCGCGTCGAACGCGACGCGCTTCAGAAGCGTGGCGCCCTGCTCGTCGAGCACGGTGAAGTGCGGCGTGATCTGGGACTCGAGCGGAAAGCGTTGCAGCAACCGTTCGCAGAAGCCGTGGATGGTGTGGATCTTGAGGCCGCCGCGGGCCTCGAGTGACAGCGCGAAGAGACGCCGCGCGCGCTGCATGTCCTTGTCGTCGGGGGCGTGCCCCATCAGTGCGGCGAGCGTCCCGCGAAGCTTCTCATCCGAAATGGTGGCCCAATCCGCAAGGTCTTTCAGCAGGCGGTTCTGCATCTCCGCCGCCGCGGTCTTGGTATAGGTCAGGCAGAGAATGCATTCGGGACGCGCGCCCGCGAGCAGCAGCCGCAAGCTCCGCCGCACCAGCACTTCGGTCTTGCCGGTGCCCGCATTGGCCGACACCCAGGCCGACGCGTTCGGATCAGACGCCAGGGCCTGGTTTGCGTCCGCTTCCCGGCTGAGAGGCGCGCTCATCGCCACTCCTCCTCGGCCTCTTCGGTCAGCCACTCCTTCACCCGGGCAAGATGCTCGTACTCGTCATAACGGTACGCGTTGGTGAAGGCCGCTGCGCTGCGGCGCTTCACCTCGTAAGCCGTTTCGGGGTCTTCGAAATGGGCGACGAGTTTCGCCAAATCTTCGAATGCCCGTTCAGCCAGCATCTCGGCGGCAGCGTTGCTCGCAAGCCGCTCCTCGCCGCCGTCTTGACGTCCCGACGCCTGGATATAGACCAGGGACCGCACGAAACGCTGGCCGAGCTCGGCAAAGCCGCCGGCTTCCGCGATCGCCGCTTCGAGAGGAAGTTGCGGTGCATAGAGCTCTTCCACGTGCTTCGGGACAGGCGGCTTCCCGGTCTTGTAGTCGTAGAGGATGACGCCGCCGTCTTGCGTCACGTCGATCCGGTCGGCGCGCGCCGTCAAGCGGAAGCGCGGCGAGACCTCCATCGCGCCGGCGACCTCCGTGTGCGTCGTGGTGATGGACGCGCGGCGCGCGGGCTCCGTGGCGGCGAACCAGCGGGCGAAGCGCTGGAAGTGTGGCCGCCAGAAAGCCTCGACGCGGGGCGAACCGCCGAGCGTGGCGAACAGATCGTCGGCCGTCGCCATCAGCGCGCCGTAGATATTCTGTGGCAGCGACTGGGGATGCTCGCGGGAGAACCGATTGAGCACGTCGTGCACGATCGAGCCGCGCATGGCCGCGTCGGGCTCGGCGCCGAGCGGTTTCAACGGCTCGAGCCTGAGAATATTCCGCGCGAAGATCTCGTAAGGGTTCGCGATCCATCGTTCGATGCGCGTGACGCTCAATTCGCGGGGTCTCGCCTCGACCGGCGGTCGGGGTTGCGGCGGTTCGGCCGGCGCAAAGCCTGGCGCGTGGTCGCGCTGCCGCGCCCACGCGACCCAGGGCTGGTCAGTCTTGATCTTATGGCTGAGCCCGGACGCCGCGACGAGCGCTTCGAGCCTCTGGAGCCAGCGGCTCGGCACGGTCGGCACGCCCTCCACCTTGAGCGCCCGGGTGAGATAGACGGTCGGTGCGCCAAGCGCCTGGGCGAAGTCATGCGCGCTGAGGCCGATGCGCCGCTCGGGCGGCGTGAGACCGAGCCTCTGGCGCATCGGCCGGCTGAGCCAAGGCCCCGCCTCTTGCGGGCGCGGCCACACCCCTTCGTTCAGGCTGCCGAGAATGACCACGTCCGGCTGCTGGAGCCGGGCTTCCAGCGGTCCCCAGATGAAGAGGCGGGGATGCGCAGGGCCGCGCGGACGCACGACCTGGCCGGCCACCAGGCTGCGGTAGAAGGCGGGATAGTCTCGCGCCTTCATGTCCAAGCCCCCGCCTTCGCCGATCAGGTCGGCGAGGAGCAGCGTCAGGGCCTCGCCCGCGTCTCCCTGCCAGAGTGCCGACGATGCGCCGGTCTCGTCGCGCGCCAATCTCTCCGCTGTCGCCGCATGCGCCTCGGCGAGGCGCGCAGTGCTGTAGGTGGCGGATCGCCCGAACAATTCCGCGAGCGGTGAAAACGCGTGTGCCAGATCGCGCACGAGGTGAAACATCGCTTCGTGCTCCGTGTCGGTCAGCATCAGCCGCCGCGGCTTGCGCTCCAATCGCGCGGCTTCGAGTGCGCGCGAAATACCATCGAGCCCTTGGCCGACATAGATGTCGCGGAAGGCGCCGCGTTCCAGCACCCGCGCCAAGCTTCGGATCGCGGTGGGCGCTCGTCCGAGCCGCGCCAAAGGATGCTTGAGCAGCGCCATCAGCTCGGGGGGCGCGAAGTCCGTCTCGGCCGCGCCGAGCACGAGATCGAGAAAGGCGCCCGGCACGGTGCGGGCGATAGGCACCCCGGCGGAGTCGTCGATTGCGAGACCGAAGTCCTTGAGCCGCGCAGCCACGCGCCGCGCGAGAACACGATCCGGCGTGACGAGTGCCGCGGTCTTGCCGGGCATCTCGATGCACGATTTGAGGATCAGCGCGATGGCTTCGGCCTCGTCATGCGCCGTAGGCGCCACGACGAGGCGTATCCCATTGAGCGCGTTGGCAAAACTGGCACGGTCCCCCAGGGCAAGCGCGTCCGACTCGAGGTAGCGCTGCCATTGTTCTGTCGTCTCCGCCGGGCGGAGAGCTTCGCTCACGAGGTGGAGCCGTGCCCGAGCTGGTCCGTCGGGCCTGCTGCCTTCGACATACGCCACGTCGCGGCGGGAGACGCCAAGCTTGCGCAGCAGGTCCGCCATGCCCGTCTGCGGATGTTCGGGATGGTCAGGCAGGCTCTCCCAGCTCTCATCGTCCAGCGTGAGATCGAGGCCGGGCAATACGACCGCGCCGGTCGGCAGCGAAGCGATGGCTGCGAGGAGCCGGGCGGTCGCCGGTACCGTGCCGGTCGAGCCAGCGGCGATGACAGGGTACGGGCTCCCTCGCGCGATCCGCTCCGTCTCTTGTGCCATGAGCAGATTGCGCCGCGTGACCGGCGACACGAGACCGTTATCGGCGAGATAATGCGGCCAGTGCTCGGTGACGATCTTGAGAAACTGGATTGTCGCTTCCCAATGGGAGGCCAAGTCTTCCGGCACGAGCGTATCGAGAGACGAGAAATCAACCTCTTCCGTCTCGACGAAGTCCATCAGCCGGGCGAGATCGGCCGCAAGGCTCGACGCCTGTCCGGGGCTGTTCGCCCAGCGGATCGAGTCGACCTCCGCCTCGGTCGCACCTGGCGCCGGCATCTGGCTCCACGCAAGGACCAGCCGCATCAACGCGAGCCGCCGTTGCAGCGGCCCGATGGAAGGTGCGCCGAACGCACCGTCTGCGTCCTCCATGTCCTCCGCGCCGAAGATGAGAGCCGCGTCTTCGTCCGCATGCCCAAGCGCGCGGAT
>CAZHCN010000066.1:0-11561 GCA_964530895.1 uncultured Methyloceanibacter sp.
TCGAGATTGAGGTCCCACCTGCCGGGCGTGTACCAGAGGCAGCCGTTGAGCGCCTTGGACCACAGGCATTTCTGGCCGGGGCGGGGACCGGCCAGCGTGCCGTTCCGCTTATGGGTGAGGAGCGAGTCTTCCCAGCGCTGGCCGACGCTCTCGGCGGCGAGCGCGACGCTCGTCGAGACGACGATCAGACAAAGGGCGATGAGCGAAGATTTCATGCAAGCCTCCACGGGGTAGAGGCGTAGTATTCCCGTCACGGACTAACAGGTGGTTGAGTATATCAGTGAATAATCAGTGACTTAGCAATTGATATGCATGAAATACTCGCGTCGAATGTCGAAGAAAATTTTATTCAATAAGTATCGGCGGTTCGCCTTGCGGCACGCCCTATGGGCGCCGAGACGAACCGACTAGGAACAGGCTCGCTGCGCAATGCGCGCAAAGCTCGATCACTGCATAAAAGCGAAGAAGAAGCTTAGTTGGGCCCCAGACCGTACGGCTGCGGGTACTGTGCATTGGGGTCGTGCGGCCACGTATTCTGCGGATAGAAGCTCCGCTCGATGGCCTGGTTCTCGACCTGGCCCTTGGTGTAGGGGACGAAGCCGAAATACCCGCTCCAGCCGCGTTTGCCTGGCCCGGTGGTCACGTAGGGATAGATGGGCGTCCGGCCGCGCTGATAGATCCTGGCCTGCTCGACCGGAGACTGGGGGGTCGGAAGCTGGACGGCGAAGCCGGACATCGCGTGCGCCGGGGCGGTCCAGGTCAGGAGCCAGAGATAGAAGAGAATCGCAGCAACCCCCACGATACCGGAGACGGTCTTCTTGGTGGCGGGGAAGTCGTAAGTCATGTGATTCTCGTTTTCTCTCGGCGTCGGCCAGATGACTTGGAAATAGTGACCGCATCATGAAAAAGCAACGGCTCACCACAAGAAAACATGGCAGAAGCGTGTTTGTCGCCCGCCCCGGCGACTTTCGGTGAATTTCTCGCTAAGCCCGGCGCTGCGTCTTCCGTGCGACCGCGCGCCAGCCGATGTCGCGGCGGCAGAAGCCGCCAGGCCAGTCGATCCTGTCCACGGCCGCGTAGGCGCGGGATTGTGCCTCGCCGATATCCGCGCCCCGCGCGGTGACGCCGAGCACGCGGCCGCCATCGGCAAGGATTTTGCCGCCCGCGCGTCTGGTCCCGGCGTGGAAGATCTCGACGTCCGGGCCGTCGGCAGCGTCCTCCAGCCCCTTGATCTCGGTACCCTTGGCATAAGCGCCCGGATAGCCCTTCGCCGCCATCACCACGCAGAGCGCTGCATCGTCGTGCCAGTCCAGCGTGACGCCGGCGAGTTCCCCTTGCGCCGTCGCGACGAGCGCCGGCAAGAGGTCCGATTTGAGGCGCATCATCAGCGCCTGCGCCTCCGGGTCGCCGAAACGCACATTGTATTCGATGAGCTTCGGGACCCCGTCCTCGATCATCAGTCCGGCATAGAGCACGCCTTTGAAGGGCGTGCCCCGGGCGCGCATGGCGGCGACCGTGGGCGTGATGATCTCGTCCATGACGCGCGCACATAGCGCGTCCGTCATGATGGGCGCCGGCGAGTAGGCGCCCATGCCGCCGGTGTTGGGCCCGATGTCGCCGTCATAGGCCCGCTTATGGTCCTGCGCCGTCACGAGCGGCAGGGCCGTCTCGCCGTCGACCAGAGCGAAGAAGCTCGCCTCCTCGCCGGAAAGATGCTCCTCGACCACGACCTCGGCTCCGGCTTCGCCGAACGCACCCGAGAAGCAGGCATCGATCGCCGCATGGGCCTCGAAATGGCTGGTGGCGATGACCACGCCTTTGCCGGCGGCGAGCCCGTCCGCCTTGATGACCACGGGGAGCGCGTGGGCCTCCACATGCGCCTTGGCGGGTGCCGCTTCCGCGAAGCGCCCATAGGCCGCGGTGGGGATGCCGTATTCGGCGCAGAGATCCTTGGTGAAACCCTTGGAGCCTTCGAGCTGGGAGGCGGCTTTGGACGGCCCGAACACGAGGAGACCGAGCGCTTCGAGGTCGTCGGCGAGACCGGCAACGAGCGGCGCCTCCGGCCCCACCACGACGAGGCCGATATCCTTCTCCTTGCAGAACCGCGCGACCGCCGCGTGGTCCGTCAGATCGAGCATGACGCAGTCCGCCACGGCTGCGATGCCGGCATTCCCCGGCGTGCAATAGAGCCGGTCGAGGAGGGGGCTCTGCGCGAGCTTCCAGGCGAGTGCATGCTCGCGTCCGCCGCCGCCGATCAGAAGCACGTTCACCGCCCGCATGCCCTCGCTTGTTCCGCTCTTGTTCGCTGCCTTATGGGCCTGTATCCCTTTGTGACAGACCCCGCGCGGCTCTTAGCACGAGACGGCGCGACCGCGAAAAGAGATGAATTGAGCATGGCCAGCCGCATGCCCACAGAGGCCCAGACGAATCTCGTCGAGTACACCGTGTCCGAGCTCGCCTTCGCGCTGAAGCGGACGGTGGAGGACGCCTATGGGCTCGTGCGGCTGCGCGGCGAGATCTCCGGCTATCGCGGCCCGCACAGCTCCGGCCATTGCTACTTCACGCTCAAGGACGAGAAGGCGTGCATCGAGGCGGTGGTTTGGCGAAGCACGTTCGCCCGCCTCAAGTTCAAGCCCGAGGAAGGCCTCGAGGTCGTGGCGCGCGGCAAGATCACCACCTATCCGGACCGCTCGAAATATCAGATCGTCATCGACGCGATCGAGCCCGCCGGTGTCGGCGCGCTCATGGCGCTGCTCGAGCAGCGGAAGAAGCTGCTCGCCGCCGAAGGCCTGTTCGATGAGGCGCGCAAGAAACCGCTGCCCTTCCTGCCGCGCGTCATCGGCGTGGTGACCTCGCCGACCGGCGCCGTGATCCGCGACATCCTGCATCGGCTCGAGGATCGCTTTCCTTCCCATGTTCTGGTGTGGCCGGTCAGGGTGCAGGGCGAGACCTGCGCGGCCGAGGTCGCGACGGCCATCGACGGCTTCAATGGGAAAGCGTCTTTCGCTTTGACGCGGCCCGACCTCATCATCGTCGCGCGCGGCGGCGGGAGCCTCGAGGATCTGTGGGGCTTCAACGAGGAGATCGTCGTCCGCGCCGCGGCGGCGAGTGCCATCCCGCTCATCTCTGCGGTGGGCCACGAGACAGATTGGACGCTGATCGACCTCGTCGCCGATCACCGCGCGCCGACGCCGACCGCGGCGGCCGAGCGCGCCGTGCCGGTACGCTCCGAGCTTCTCATCTCGGTGCGCACGTTCGGTGTGCGCGGAGCCGGCACCTTGCGCCGCGCGCTGGAAAATTGGCGGCACCGTTTTGCGGCGTCCGCGCGGGGGCTGCCCCGCCGGGCCGACATTCTGGCGCTGCCGCGCCAGCGTCTCGACACCGCGAGCCACAAGCTCCTCAGCGCGTTGCGCGCCAATACCGTGGCGCATCGCTCGGGACTGGACCGAGCGGGACCGAGGCTTAGGCCGCATCTCGTCGCGCGCGTCACGAGTATGGGCCGCGACAAGCTCATTCGCCTTGATCGTACGAAGGCGCGTGCCTTGCATACGGCGCTCGATCGCACGCGCCGCCGCCTCGACGCGCAAGCGAAGCTTCTCTCCACGCTCGGCTATCACAATGTGCTGGCGCGCGGCTTCACGCTGGTCCGTGCCGCCGACGGCACCATGCTGCGCAAAGCCTCCGAGGTAAAGCCGGGCGAAAGCCTGGACATCGAGTTCGCCGATGGCCATGTTGAGGCTCACGCAGATCCGCGCGGGGTGAAAGGGAAGGGCGAGGCGGAAGCGAAAGCGCCGCGCCGCCGCTCTGACGAAAAGCAGGGGAGTCTTCTCTGAGCATGATCCGGAAAGTTGGAACCGGTTTTCCATAAGATCATGCGTCATGACTAAGAGCGCCCTGGCAACGGATCGCCCGTGACGCTATGGTGATGGACGAAGAGAGAGAGAGTCGCCGATTTGATGAACCGCTTCGAACGCAATATTGGCTTCAAGGGCGAGGCCAAGCTCAAATATCTCGATGGCGAGGTGCAGGTCACGACGCCTGGCGACTTCGTGCGCTGTGCCGTCACCGGCAAGTCGATCCCGCTCGATGAGCTGCGCTATTGGAGCGTCGAGCTGCAAGAGGCCTATGCCGACGCGGCCGCATCCCTGAAACGCTACCGCGAGATCCACGCGGCCGCCGAGCCCGAATCCCGCTAGCGCTTCGTCGCTTTACTCAGAAAATCTTTTACCGAGGCCTCGTCGTCGAACGTCACGACGATGGGGAAGGGGCGGGAGCGGTGCTTCAGCTCGGCGAGCGCGCTGTCCTCGTCCTCGTCGGGGAGCCGCGCCCAGTCCTTCTCAGTCGTCACCAGCATCGCGCTCTTGTCTTCCGCCTCCTTGAGGAGACCCTTCGCGTCCTTCTCGGTGAAGCGGTGATGGTCGCGATAAGCGTGGCTGGCGATGAGACGCGCGCCGTTCGATTTGAGCGTGCCGAAGAACTTCGCGGGCCGCGCTATTCCCGCAAAGCCGATCACCGGCAGCACGCCGAGCCAGCGCGGGTCCATGTGGGGCGCAGGGGCGATCTTGGCGCGGAGCACGGGCTTACCTGCCGCCTCGAACGAAGCGATGAGCGCGTCAGCCTTCTTGCCCTCGCCGATGACGAGAAGCGCATCGGCGCGCGCCATCTGAGCGTCGAGCGGCGCGCGCAACGGCCCGGCCGGGATGACGCGCCCGTTGCCGATCCCCGCCGCCGCGTCCACCACGATCAGGGCGAGGTCCTTGGCGAGCGAGGGGTTCTGAAAGCCGTCATCCATGACGATGACGTCGGCGTCCGAGGATTCGATAGCCTTGGCCCCGGCCACCCGGTCGGCCGAGACGATGGTGGGGGCCGCGGAGGCGAGCAGCAGCGGCTCGTCGCCGACCTCCGCCGCGTTCTGGCCTTCCGAGACCTGCACGACCCCTTTGGCCGCGCCGCCATAGCCGCGCGTGAGGAAGGCGGGCTTCCTGCCCATCGCCTTCAGAAGGGAGGCGATAGCGAGCGCCGTCGGCGTCTTGCCGCCGCCGCCCGCCGTGAAATTCCCGATGCAGATTACCGGCAGGCGTGAGCGGTAGGCCTCGCCCTTTGCCATGCGCGATGCGGCCGCCTGCCCATAGAGCGCGGCAAGCGGGGAGAGTGCCGCCGCGACCATCCCCGTCTTGCGGTACCACCAAGAAGGGGTCTCAAGAGGCATGTTGCAGCGTTGCTTTCGGGGGCAGATAAGGATCGATGGCTTGGAGCGTGCGCGGGAGCGCGCCGCTCATGGCGGCGACCGTGGCCTCGGCGTGCGCCGTCATGGCGTTCCGCGCTGCCTCGTCTTGCAAGAGGCCGAGCACCGCAACGGCGAGCGTCTCCGCGTCGGTCACTTCCTTGGCGCCGCCCGCCTTGAGGAGTTGCGTGTAGGAGTCGGTGAAGTTCTTCCAATTGGGACCCGTCAGCACCGCGGTGCCGAGCTTGATCGCCTCGACCGGGTTCTGTCCGCCATGGGGCACCAGCGATCCGCCGATGAACGCGACCGGCGCCAGCGCGTAGAACAGGCCGAGCTCGCCGATCGTATCGGCCACGTAGATATCCGTGCCGGCTTCCGGCAGCGTCCCTTGCGAGCGGAGTGCGGTGCTCAAGCCTTCGCCCGTGAGCTGCTCGGCGATCGCCACGCCGCGTTCGGGATGCCGCGGCACGATGATGGTGAGGAGATTGGGCAGCGCCTGCTTGATCATGCTGTGCGCGGTGGCGATCACCTCGTCCTCGCCGGGATGCGTGCTCGCCGCGAGCCAGAGCGGCCTGCCTGACACGGCCGACGCGAGCTGTCGCTTCTTGGCCAGATCGACGGGCGGCGGCGGCGCGTCGGCCTTCAGATTGCCGGCGTCGCGGGAGTCCGGGGCGCCGAGTTGCGCGAAGCGCTCGGCGAGGCTGTCGTTCTGGGCAAGCACGAGGTCGAAGGCCGAGAAGATCGGACGGCTCAAGCCGGGGCGCCGCCGCCAAGCCTTGAAGGAGGAGGTCGACATCCGGCCGTTGATGAGCAGCAGGGCAATGTTCCGCGCTCTCGTCTCAAGCACGAGGTTCGGCCAGATCTCCGACTCCACGAGCACCGCAAGATCGGGCCGCCAATGGTCGAGAAATCGCTTCACATAGAATTGGCGATCGAGCGGCACATATTGATGCATCGCGCCCTTGGGGAGCCGCTCGCGGGCGAGCCGCGCCGAGGTGACGGTTGCCGTGGTGAGCAGGATGCGGACCCCGGGCCGCTCCTTGGCGATGGCCTCGATCACCGGGAGCGCGGCGTTGGCCTCGCCCACGCTCGCCGCATGGAACCAGGCGAGAAAGCCGGAAGGGCGCGGCGTGCTCGCCAACCCGTATCGCTCGGAATGGCGGTCGGGCTCCTCCTTGCCGCGCCGCGTGCGCCAGGCGAGCAGCAGCGGCGCGACCGGCGCCGCGATCTTCGTCGCCAGGCGATAGGTCTTGAGCGAGAAGCCCGGCTTCGACATCTCTTCCTTGTGGAGCGGGTCTGTCGCGCCCGCGAGCGCATAGGCGCGCGCGGTCACCTCGGCGAGTGCCTGCTCGATCGCCGCACGTCCCGCCTCGAGCTGATCGGCGTCCTCGGTGTCGGGCACGCGCACGGGATCGCCGATCACGATGGCGAGCGTCGAGAACGGCAGATTGATGGTGAACGCGCTCCAGGTCGGGAGCTTCAGAAAGTGGCTGGTGGCGATGGCGAACGGCACCACCGGGCGCCCCGACTTCGCGGCAAGCGTGGCGACGCCGAGCCCCGCGCGCCGCGCCGGACCCGGCGGTACGTCCGCCGTCATCGCGACCGTGGCGCCCGAAGCGAGCGCTCGCAGCGATTCCCGCATGGCCGTCGCCCCGCCGCGATTCCGCTTTCGCTTGCCGGCGCCCGCGCCTCTGATCAGGTCCATGCCGAAGTGCTGGAGCACCGAGCCCATGATCTCCGCGTCGCCATGGCGCGAGACCATGGCTCTCACCTCCGCCGGGCGCTTGGGCTTCAGATTCGGCAACAGCACGAATTGGCCGTGCCACATCGCAAGGATTTGCGGGTGCTGCTCGAACAGCTTGGCGTCGGTGTCGGCCGGCTCGCGCTTGATGGTGCTCGTTGCGTAGATCAGGCGGATAAAGCCCGCGGCGAGCCCGCTGAGGAAAGCGACGGCGGGCTTCGATGTGAGCAGCCGTTTCACCATGCCTCTCAGGCGCCGTTATTCGCCGGGAACGGCGACGGCGCTGCCTTCGTCGGCCGTGGCGGCCGCGAAACCGCCGGCGATGCCGAATTGTGTGCGATGCAGTCTGGTGTAGAGACCGCCTTTGGCGACGAGCTCGTCATGGGCCCCGATTTCGATGATGCGGCCCTGGTCGAGCACGCAGATGAGGTCGGCCTTCTTCACCGTGGACAGCCGGTGCGCGATCATCAGCACCGAGCGGCCCTGCATCAGGCCTTCGAGCGCCGCCTGTACCTTGGCCTCCGATTCGGAGTCGAGTGAGCTGGTCGGCTCGTCGAGCAGCAGGATCGGCGCGTTCTTGTAGATTGCCCGCGCAATGGCGATGCGCTGGCGCTCGCCGCCGGAGAGAAGGCCGCCCGCCTCGCCGACGCGCGTGTCGTAGCCCTTCGGCAAGCCCGTGATGAAATCGTGCGCCGCCGCGGCTTTCGCCGCCGCGATCACCTCCTCCTCCACCACCGGCTTCGGCCCATAGGCGATATTGGCGCGGATCGTGTCGTCGAACAGCACCGGGTCTTGCGTCACGAGCGCGATGGCCTCGCGCAAGGAATCGACGGTCACATGCTTGATGTCCTGTCCGTCGATCAGGACCTCGCCCTTCTCGGGATCGAAGAAGCGCAGCGCGAGATTGACCATCGTGCTTTTGCCCGACCCCGACGGACCGACCAGGGCCACGGTCTTGCCCGGCGGCACCGTCAGGCTGACGCCCTTCAGCACCACGTTCAGGGGATCGTAGGCGAAGGTCACGTCCTTGAAGACGATCTCGCCCTTCTTGAGGGCGAGCGGCTTCGCGTCGGGGAGCTCGACCAGATTGACCTCTCGGTCAACCACGCCGAAGGCCCGGCATGCCGCCGCGATGCCTTCTTGCAGCTGCGTCTGCAAGGTGGCGACGCTCTTGAGCGGCGTATAGATCAGCAGAGCTGCCGTCATGAAGCCCATGAAGTGACCGAGCGAGAGATCGCCCCGAATGCCTTGCGTACCGGCAAAGTAGATGGCGAGCGCGAAGCCGAGGCCGACGATCAGCTCCATCGACGGGCTCGACAGAGCGCGCGCCCGCGTGCCGCGCATGGTGAACTCGAGCGCGCGGTTGATGGCGTTGGCGGCACGCTGCTCTTCCTGGCCCTCCTGCTGGTAGGCGCGCACCACGCGCATGCCGCGAAGAGTCTGGGTAATGAGCGCGGAGAGGTCGCCCGTTTCTTGCAGTGACTTCGTCGTCGATTTGCGCATCTTCCTGCGCTGCTTCGTCAACATGAACCAGGCAAACGGCATGAAGACCAGGAGCAGCACCGAGAAGCGCGGGTCCATGTAGATGATGCTGCCGACCAGGATGACGACCTTCAGCGCGTTCTCGCCAAGCGTGACGATCGAGCGGCTCGCCGTGGCACGAATGAGATTGGCGTCGTTGAGGAAGCTCGACAGCAGCCGCCCCGAATGCACCATCTGAATCCAGCCGAGATCCGCTTTGGCGAGCTTGGCGAACATCTGGATGCGGAGGTCGGCGATGAAGCGGTGGCCGAGATAGGCCACGGTGACATCGGCCACGTATTCCGAGATCGCCTTGATCGTTGTGACCACGACGATGGCCGTGGTGATCCACACGACCATGTCCTTTTGCTTGGCGACGAACACGTCGTCGGCGGTCCGCTGGATCAGGAAGGGGATGGCGCCGGTCGTCGCCGCCGTGAGCAGCATGGCGGCGGTAGCGATCAGCAGAAGACCGAGGCGCGGACGTAAGTGTTCGTGCCAGATGCGAACGATGATCTGGCCCGTCGTGTAGTGAGCGGCAAGCTCGTCGGCGCCCCTGGAGATGGCGGTCGAGTCTCTAAACAACTGATCTTTCAAGGATTTCCCCGATTTCTGAGGGCCGCGGGATAAGCGCCGCAACCCGCGCTGCCCCCCTTCTAGCACGGGGTTCCGTCCCGCTTTAAGGCGAAAAACCCGGCGTCGAGAGCGTTATTCCCCGGCCCCGGCGGTGTCATGTTCCGGGTCGAGCAGCCGATGCAGATGCACGATGAAATAGCGCATATGCGCGTCGTCCACCGTGCGCTGGGCGGCGTCCTTCCAAGCGTCATAGGCTTGTGCGTAGTTGGGGTAGATGCCGACGATATCGAGCTTCTTGAGGTCGCTGAACTCGACCTTCTCGAGCTCGGTCAGTTCGCCCCCGAACACGAGATGGAGTAGTTGCTTGGCGGGTGCCTTCGCCTTGTCTCTTGCGGCCATACGTCTACTGTCCCTCCGTTGGTCGCGCGCACCTTGCCGAAATACACCCTAAAGGTCTATGCGGCTTGTGCGCTCGATGAGAAGGGGGTGCAGCGCCTTGCCGCTCGCCACCAGGCTCGGAAACCGCGGGATCTCGCGATTATAGGGATGCGGGTTGCCGTGATGGTCGGTGGTGATGCCGCCCGCCTCGGCCATGATGACCGCGGCCGCGGCGAGGTCCCACTCGGCCTTGGCCGCAAGCGAGATTGTAGCGTCCGCCTTGCCGGCGGCGACGAGCGCCAGCCGGTAGGCGACCGAGTTCACCCATCTCGTCTGCACCTCGGGCCAGGGCTCCTGCCAGAGTTTCTTCTTGAAGAGGCCGCCGCTGGCGATCAGCTCCGCGCCCTCGAGGGTGGGCTTGTCGCTCGTCTTGATCGGCTCGTCGTTGAGGAAGGCGCCGTGCCCGCGCATGGCGCGAAACATCTCGTCTTTTGCCGGGGCGTAAACCACGCCGAGTACCGGCACGCCGTTCTCCACTAGGGCCACCGACACGGTCCATTCGGGGTTGTGGCGCAGGAAGGCGCTGGTCCCGTCGATCGGATCGATCATCCACACGCGGGAGTGCTTCAGCCGCTCGCGGTCGTCGGGACTTTCCTCGGACAGCCAGCCATAATCCTTGCGCCGCGTTGTCAGCGCGAGCTTCAGCGCCGCATCCACGGCGAGATCGGCCTCGCTCACCTCGGACCCGTCGGGCTTCCTATGAACCTCGACCTGGCGGCGGAAATAGCTGTTCGCCAGCGCGCCCGCATTCCGCACGGCGGTCTTCAGGAGTTCGTAATCCTCCGCAAGCGGCGGCAGGAACTCGGGCTTTTTTGTCGGTGCAACGGCGCTCATCAGCAGTAGGAACACTCTCTAAACCATGGTGGAAGCTACCGGTCGTTAATTACGTCCATTAAGCGTCCGGGAAAGCTTCGGTGGCAACATGGCGTCAATCAAGGCTACCTCAAGGCAGCCAATAAGGAAGCTAACAGCAAGGCGTCACACGGGCCCCGCGAGCACAAGCTCCGGGGCCCTCTTGCTTTGGCCTTTCTGCTCTGCGTCTCTCGCATTTCTCAGATGCATTTCTCAGACCAGTCTTTCAAGCCCGACAAATCGGCACTCTAGGCCAGAGATGCAACAGCCATATCGAACACGATTGCGACAAATATGAGCAATCCGAACTCCCGGTTCGACCGAAAGCGGGCAAGGCAGTTATCCGCATTGTCGATATCGAGCGTCATGACCTGCCACGCGAGCTGCGCCCCGGCGACGCCCAGGCCCGCCACGAAGACGGCACCCGCGCCAGCGAGCAGACCGGCCAACAGCATGGCGCTCCACGCCAAGGCATAGAAGGCACTGAGCCACGTCTTGGTGGCGCGGCCGAACCGGAGCGCGGTCGACTTCATGCCGATAAGCTCGTCGTCCTCGCGGTCCTGATGGGCGTAGATCGTGTCGTAGCCGATGGTCCAGGCGATGGCCCCCACATAGAGCACGAAGGCCGCGGGATCGAGCCGCCCGAGCACCGCGGCCCAGCCCATGAGCGCGCCCCAATTGAAGGCGAGCCCGAGCACGGCTTGCGGCCAATGGCTCACGCGCTTGACGAAGGGATAGAGCGCGACGATGGGGATGACGCCGAGCCCGAGCAGAATGGCGAAGCGGTTGAGGCTGAGCAGCACGGCAAGCCCGACGAGACAGAGGGCCAACATGAAGAGAACGGCTTGCCGCAGCGTGACCTGGCCGCTCGGCAGCGGCCGCCCGCGCGTGCGCGCCACTTGTGCGTCGATGTCGCGGTCGACGATGTCGTTATAGGTGCAGCCCGCCGCGCGCATGGCGATGGCGCCGATGGCGAACAGGAGAAGAAGCCACGGGTCGGGGTAGGGCGCGCCGATGCTCCGCCCGGCAAACGCTACCGACCAGAAGCAGGGGAGCGCGAGCAGGAAGAAGCCGACCGGCCGGTCGGCGCGCGCGAGCCGCAAATAGGGAACCAGAAACGCTGGCGCGAAGCGGTCCACCCAGTTTGCCGGCGCCGCGTCGGCGACGCCCGGCGCTTTGCCTTGGGATACGGGACGTGGCATGTCTCGT
>CAZHCN010000067.1:0-11537 GCA_964530895.1 uncultured Methyloceanibacter sp.
TTGCCTATATCAAGGCCTTCCACATCATCGCCGTGATCGCCTGGATGGCAGGGCTGCTCTATTTGCCGCGCCTCTTCGTCTATCACGCGATGAGCAAGACGGGCTCCGAGCAATCCGAGACGTTCAAGGTGATGGAGCGGCGCCTCCTGCGCTACATCACCACACCTGCCATGGTGGCGGCGTGGATCTTCGGTCTCATTCTGGCGTTTTCGCCTCTGATCGATTGGTCGAAGGATGGATGGTTCCACGCCAAATTGCTGCTCGTCGTGGTGCTGTCGGGCTTCAGCGGCCTGCTCGCCAAGTGGACGAAGGACTTCGCCGCGGATCGGAACACAAGGAGCCCGCGTTTCTACCGGGTCGTTAACGAGGTCCCCACGGTCCTGATGATCCTGATCGTCATTCTGGTGGTCGTCCGCCCGTTCTAGAGAGGAGTTCAAATCCCTTTCCGCATCCCGCAAGGGTCTGCTATAAGACGAGTCGCATCCAATCCGGGGCGCTGTCGCGGTCCGGCCTTTCTCCCAAAAAAGATCGGGTCACTCGGACTGGAGCAGGCGTCGCACGCCGCCGTCCCGCCAAGGCATATCCCCCCTTCCCGTGATGTCGCGCAATCCGCGCGAGAATTCGAAAATTCTTGGATTCACCCTTTTCCGTTTGGAGTAGCAGCGCATGCAGGAAATGAAGCTGCAAGATTTGAAGACCAAATCGCCGACGGAGCTCTTGAGCTTCGCCGAGGAGGTCGAAGTCGAGAACGCGAGCGCCATGCGCAAGCAGGAGCTCATGTTCGCGATCCTGAAACAACTCGCCGCCCGCGAGGTGGACATCACCGGCACGGGCGTGGTCGAGGTGCTGCAAGACGGCTTCGGCTTCTTGCGGTCGCCCGACTCGAACTACCTCGCCGGCCCTGACGACATCTACGTCTCGCCGTCGCAGATCCGCAGATTCGGTCTGCGCACCGGCGACACTGTCGAGGGCCAGATCCGCAGCCCCAAAGAGGGCGAGCGGTACTTCGCGCTTCTCAAGGTCAACACCATCAATTTCGAGGACCCGGAGAAGCAGCGCCACAAGATCCATTTCGACAATCTGACGCCGCTCTATCCCGACGAGTGGCTCGAGATGGAGACGTCCGACCCGACCCGGAAGGACCAGACCGGCCGCGTCATCGACATCGTCTCGCCCATCGGCAAGGGCCAGCGCGGCCTCATCGTCGCGCAGCCCCGCACCGGTAAGACGGTCATCCTCCAGAACATCGCCCACGCAATCACCGCCAATCATCCGGAGTGCTATCTGATCGTGCTCCTGATCGACGAGCGGCCCGAGGAGGTGACCGACATGCAGCGTTCGGTGAACGGCGAGGTCGTGTCCTCGACGTTCGACGAGCCGGCGTCGCGCCACGTGCAGGTGGCCGAGATGGTCATCGAGAAGGCAAAGCGCCTCGTCGAGCACGGCCGCGACGTGGTCATCCTGCTCGACTCGATCACGCGCCTGGGCCGCGCCTACAACACCGTCGTGCCGTCTTCCGGCAAGGTGCTGACCGGCGGCGTGGACGCCAACGCGCTCCAGCGCCCGAAGCGCTTCTTCGGCGCCGCCCGCAATATCGAGGAGGGCGGCTCGCTCACCATCATCGCCACGGCGCTCATCGACACCGGCAGCCGCATGGACGAGGTCATCTTCGAGGAGTTCAAGGGCACCGGTAACTCGGAGATCGTGCTCGACCGCAAGGTCGCCGACAAGCGCGTGTTCCCGGCCATCGACATCGCCCGCTCCGGTACCCGCAAAGAAGAGCTCCTCGTCCCCGCCGATCAGCTCAAGAAGATGTACGTGCTCCGCCGCATCCTGAACCCCATGGGCACCATGGATGCGATCGAGTTCCTGCTCGACAAGCTGAAGCAGACGAAGAACAACGCCGAGTTCTTCGACTCGATGAACACCTAGAGTTGCGCGGATGCCGATGAAGTGCCGCAGCGCCCAATTATTGGGCGCACGGCAGCTGCAGCTGCTCGCAGAATGGGCAGAAAACCTAATAGAATCAGAAAGATAATCGCAAGGATTGGCGCTTAACGTCTCGTGCGGGTTTGAGGGAATCGCATGAGCCGTTTCAGGAGAAGGCTGCCCAGCGCCTTCGTCGCCATCCCTGCGCTGCTTTCCTGCACCGTGGCGGTGCTCGCCACGGCGCTGGCCGGGCCGCTCGCGGGTCTTCTCGTCGGCGCGCTCGCGGGCCTCGCCGCGGGCCTCGCCATCGAGGGGCAAGTGAAAGCGCTGGCCGTGATCGCGGCGAAGATCGCTCATGGCGACCGCTACGCCATCGTGCCGCGCCAGCCGCGCGGCCCCCTCGCCGATCTCGCCAAGGCCGTGGACGTGTTGCGCGCCACCGTGATCGAGGCCGACTCTCTTTCGGTCGATCAGCGCCGGCGCGAATCGGAAGCGCGCCTCCATAGCGCGAGCCGCAGCTTCTTCACGAGAAGCTTCCGCGGCGCCGTCGAGGACGTGACCAAGGCCTTCACCGACGGCAGCGCCTGGATCGGCCAGACCGCGGCCGATCTCGAAGAGCGCAACCGCACGATGCACGCCAACGTGGCGAACGCCTCCGAAGCGGCGCGCGGGGCGTCGGAAGACGTCGCCGCCATCGCGCTGTCGGCCCGCGACATCCTGCGCTCCATCGAGCTTTCGGCCGGCGACATCGCCACCTCGCGCGAGGCGAGCACGCGCGCGACCGCCGATCTCGCCTCGGCCGACGCGACCATGCGCGGGCTTGCCGCCGCCGCGGCGCGCATCAACGAAGTGGTCGGCCTCATCCAGAACGTCGCCCGTCAGACGTCGCTGCTTTCGCTCAACGCCAGCATCGAGGCGGCGCGCGCCGGCGCCGCCGGTCAGGGCTTCGCCGTGGTCGCCGGCGAGGTTAAGGCGCTCGCGAGTCAGACCGCGCAGGCGACCGAGGACATCGCCGGTCAGGTCGACGGCATCCAGCAGGCGGTGGCACGCACCGGCGACGCGCTTCGGGACGTGCATGAAAGCGTCGCTGAGATCAACAGGGCGGACGCCAAGTTGCGCGGCGTGCTTGAGCAGCAGTCGCAAGAGTTGGATGCGATCGCCTTCCGCGCCACCCATGTGGCCGAGCGGGTGTCGGGCGCGTTGCCGGATCTTCGTAACGCCGTCGGTCATGTGAACGAGGCGGGCGCGTCCATGCTCGGCACGGCCGAGGCGTTGATCGACAAGGCACGCGGTCTCGTCGGCCGCGTCGACCGATACTTCGTCGACCTCGAGACCGGCGCCATCAAGGTCGGTATCCTGCATTCGCTCTCGGGCACGATGACCGCGAGTGAACGGCCGTTGCAGGATCTTCTGGTCATGATGATCGAGACGTTGAATGAGAACGGCGGCCTCTTGGGGCGTCCGCTCGAAGCGGTCATCATGGACCCGCGCTCCGATCCGCGCGCTTACGCGAGCGCGGCCCGCTCCCTTCTCACCGAGCATGGCGTCGCGGCGATCTTCGGCTGCTGGACGAGCCAATCGCGCAAGGAAGTTCTTCCCGTGGTCGAGAGCCTGAACGGGCTCCTGTTCTATCCGAGCCAATATGAGGGCGAGGAGGAGTCGCCCAATATCTTCTACACCGGCGCCACGCCGCAGCAGCAGGCGATCCCCGCGGTCGACTATTTGCGCCGTCGCGGCAAGAAGCGCTTCTTCCTGCTCGGCACCGAGTCGGTCTATTCGCGCACCACGAATACGATCCTCAAGGCCTATCTTGAGGAGAACCGTATCGGCGGAAGCGATGTGGTCGAGGTGTTCAAGCCGTTCGATCACAAGGAGTGGGCGGAGACCGCCGCCGCCATCAAGCGCTTCGGCGCGCACCAGGACGCTGGCGTCATCACCTCGGTGAGCGGCGATGCCAATGTCTATCTCTATCGCGAGCTCGCCGCGCAAGGGATCACCGCTGCGACGATTCCGGTGATGACGCTGTCCATCGGCGAGAGCGAGCTGCCGGCCATCGCCGGACCCGAGGTCGCCGGCCACCTCGCCTGCTGGAGCTATCTGAACGAGATCGACACGCCGGCGAACCGCGCCTTCGTCAGGTCGTGGCGCCGGTTCTGCGGCCGGCCCAACGTGATGGCCGACGATCCCATGGAAGCGACCTGGATCGGCTTCAATCTGTGGAAGGAAGCGGTGACGCAGGCGGGAAGCGTCGAGATCGGCGCGGTGCGCGAGAAGCTGGCCGGCCTCCGCATAAAGGCGCCGAGCGGCTATGAGGTGGCCATGGACCTCGTGAACCACCATTTGCACAAGCCGGCCATCGTCGGCGAGATGACCGACGACGGCCGCATCGTGCCGGTATGGAAGAGCCCTGGCCTCATCGCGCCCGAGCCGTGGAGCCCATGGCTCGCCCGCGCGAAGACGGCGCGCAATGCCGTAAGCGGCGTGGCGCCGCGGCGCACCCTCGCCTATGCGGGCTGATCAGTTCGTCTGTTGGCGCGCGTGAGGCACGGCGTCGGCGGCTGAGACCTGCGGGCAGAACCCATCCGGGTCGAACGGCGCCTTGAGCTGCGTCCTATAGTCTTGCGGGTAGTGCGGACAATCCTGGATGCCGATGTCGCCGACGGTCGGCTTGCGGCCGTGCGGCAGCAGATACGTGCCGAGCAGCCGGTCCCACACCGTGAGGAACAGGCCGAAATTCACATCGCCCTCGCCTGCCCAGTTCACGTGATGCAGCCGATGCACCGGACCAATGGCGAGGATCTTCTGGAACGGCCCGAGCGCGTAATCGACATTCGAGTGCTGCACGATCAGCTGTATGGCGATGGCACAGCCGAGCAGCACGGCGACATCGACCGGCAGTCCGAGGAGAATGAGCGGCAGCGTGCCGGTGACGATGTCGAGCGCCTGATGCAGCGGATGACGGATGAAGCCGTTGAAACCGTAAAGACGATGCACGCCGTGATGCACCGCGTGCAGCTTCCACATCCAATCGACGCGATGGCTGAAGTAGTGCACGATCGTCATGGTGCAATCGACGATGACGACGGCGAGCAGGAACTGCACGACGAGCGGCAGCGCGCGCGGCCAGAGACTCCACTCGGGAAGAAGCAGCGCGCTGATGACGAGGAACACGACGAGCGTGAGGAGGTTGGCCGCCTCGTAGACGATGCCGTGGGCGAGATCCTTCGCCGTATCGCCGTGGGCCTCGTTCCACGCGTCCTCGTAAGGCAGCACGTGCTCCATGGCGAACGACAAGCCGATCGCGGCGAGGATCACGAACCCGATCCACAGATAGCGATAGCCGGATGCGATGAGATAAAGCGCGAGCGCGTTGAGGCCGATCATCATGGTCGGCACGTAGACATAACGCGCGAAGCGACGCAGCACGCTCATCGAGACCGTCCCCGAGAGAAACCCATTACCGCCAGCCATAGGCTTTGAACGTGCACGCGCGAAGGCAGGTTCGCGCGACATCTCGTCCTAGCCGGAGCCGCCTATCCCTCAAGCGGATGATGTTAGCGGTTTCCGTCGTCGGAGCAAATTTTGGGCAGAAAAACCGCAGAAAGCCGCCAGAAGTGAGGGTCGAGGGTACCCAAATCCAACCCCTCGTCATTCCGGCGAAAGCCGGAATCCAGTATTGATAGACATGGACGCACAGCCTTGCGTGTACATCCTCGCCAGCGGGCGAAACGGTACCCTCTATACCGGCGTTACGCGCTTCCCCAGCAATCGGATTTGGCAACACAAGGAAGACCTCGTTCGGGGGTTCACCAAAAAGTACGGCGTTCACCGGCTCGTCTATATCGAGATGCATGAGACGATGCCGGCAGCGATCAAGCGTGAGAAGCAGATCAAGGAATGGAAGAGAGCGTGGAAGCTGGAGCTGATCGAAAACGCCAACCCAGAGTGGCGCGACCTCTACGACGACATTTTGCGCTAACCCCTACTGCGTCATTCCGGCGAAAGCCGGAATCCAGCGTATAAATACTGAACCCGTTAGACTGGATACCGGCTTGCGCCGGTATGACGAATTGGTCTTATGCGGAGCGCAACTTATCAGAACTGAGTTGGCCGGTGCCGCGAGGCTAAGTCACCGTCACCTGGCGGGCGGTCTTGATGGTCTCGACGAGCTTCTGAGAATCGGTCACCGGCAGCGAGCATTGCGGACCCAAGCACACATAGGCCGTCGTCTTGCCGTCGACCGCGGTCTTGCCATGCGCCGGCGACGACGACGGCAGCGTCTCGTCGTGCCAGATCTCCTGCACCACGACGTTCGGCAGCGACACGTCGCGCAAGGCGGCGCGCATGGCGCCCGCATCGCCGTCCTTCGGCACGATGAGAACCACGAGCGCCGGGGCGAACGTGTCGAGCGCCGCCCCGAGCAATCCGGAATAGGCAACCGGGTTTCCGGCGATGCCGGCGGCGAAGCTGCGCAAGATGTCGTCGGCGCGCTTGGCGTAACGGTCCTCGCCTGTCCATAGCGACAACGCCACGAGGTTCGACACCATCACGGCGTTCGCGTTCGGCGCCGCGTCGTCGAAGCCGCTGAACGGGCGCACGATGAGATCGTCGGTGTCGTCCGCGGTGAGATAGTAGCCGCCGAGATCCCTGGACCAGTAATGCTCATCGAGAATGTGCGTCCAGGCGCAGGCCTGCTCCACATATTCCGGATTGCTCGTGGCGTTGGCGAGGGCGAGCGCGGCATGGATCATGTTGGCGTAGTCGTTCGCCGTGGCCGGCGCCTTCGCCTCGCCGGTGCGATAGGCATGAAGCAGGCGGCCCTCGGAAACCATCCGTGTAGAGACGAAATCGAACGCTTTCTCCGCAGCGTCGAGCCAATCGGGCTTGTCGAAGGCCGAAGCCGCGTTGGCGAGCGCGGCAATCATCAGCCCGTTCCAATCGGCGAGCACCTTGTCGTCGAAGCCGGGACGCACCCGCGTCGTGCGCTGCGCGAAAAGTTTCGCGCGCATCGCCGCAAGCCGCGCTTCGGTGTCGTCGTCGCGGAGCGCGATCGCGTTCAGACGATTCAGAATGTTGCGGCCTTCGAAGTTGCCGCCCGCCGTGACGTCGTACACTTCGGCGAACAGTTTCGCATCGTCCGTACCCAGAACATCGCGAATCTCGTCGAGTGACCACACATAGAACTTGCCCTCCTCGCCTTCCGAGTCCGCATCGAGCGACGCGGCGAACGCGCCGCCGTCGCTCACCATCTCGCGCAACAGCCAGCCGATCGTCTCATCGACGCGCTGCGCGTAGAGCGGCGTCTTCTCCTCGCGCCACGCCTCGGTCATCATTTCGACGAGCAGCGCGTTGTCGTAGAGCATCTTCTCGAAATGCGGCACGAGCCAGCGCGCGTCGACGCTGTAGCGCGAGAAGCCACCGCCGAGATGATCGTAGATGCCGCCTTGCGCGATATGCGTGAGCGTCGTCAGCACGGCCTCGCGAAGAGGCAGGGTTCCGTAGCGTATCGCGGCGCGCCACAGGAATCCGAAGAATTGGCTTTGCGGAAATTTCGGCGCGCCGCGCATGCCCCCTTCCACGGGATCGACCGCTGCGAGGAAGCGCCGCGCGAGATTAGAGAGCGTCATGTCGTTGAGCTGCGCGCCCGCGCCTTGCGCTTGGGCCGGCTTCAACCGGGCAACGATGGCGTCGGCGTTGGTGCGGACCTTGTCCGGCTCGTCGCGGTAAACGCGTGCCACAGTATTCAGTACACTGACGAAGGCGGGCCGTCCGTAGCGGTCCTCTTTCGGGAAGTAGGTGCCGCCCCAGAACGGCTCGGCGTCCGGCGTGAGGAACATGGTCAGCGGCCAGCCGCCATGCTCGCCGATCTGATGCAGCGCGTTCATGTAGATCGCGTCCACGTCGGGGCGCTCCTCGCGGTCGACCTTGATGTTGACGAAGAGGTCGTTCATCACCGCCGCGGTCGCCGCGTCCTCGAAGCTCTCATGCGCCATGACGTGGCACCAATGGCAGGCGGCGTAGCCGACCGAGAGGAGGATCGGCTTGTTCTTGTCCTTGGCCTCCTTGAGCGCGGCCGGTCCCCAGGCGCGCCAATGAACGGGGTTGTCCTTATGCTGCAGGAGGTAGGGGCTGGTCTCCGCCCCGAGCTGGTTGCCTGGTCTGTCGTCCATGGTCCTTCCGATCCTGAGGGCGCCGTGCCTAGGATAACCCAATGGAGCGACAAGTGTCCGATGAGCCGAAGGGACGGAACGGCGCACCGTTGTTGGCCGACACCATCGTCGCGCCGGCAAGCGGAGCAGGGCCGTCCGCCGTTGCCGTCATCCGCATCTCAGGTGCGCGCACGCGCGCCGTGCTCGCGGCGCTCATCGGCGATTTGCCCGTGCCGCGCCAGGCCGCCTTGCGCGACATCGGTAGACCGCCGATCGACCGCGGCCTCGTGCTGTGGTTCGAAGCCCCGCGAAGCTTCACCGGCGAGGACATGGCCGAGCTGCAGGTTCACGGCAGCCGCGCCGTGGTGGTGGCGCTCGTGGAGGCAGTGCTCGCCGTTGACGGCACGCGCCTCGCCGAGGCGGGCGAGTTCGCGCGCCGCGCCTTCGAGAACGGCAAGCTCGATCTGACCGAGGTGGAGGGGCTCGCCGATCTCATCAACGCCGAGACCGAGGCGCAGCGCCGCCAGGCGCTGGCGCAGTCCGAAGGGTCGCTGCGCCGTCTCTACGAAGGCTGGCGCGCAGACTTGCTCAAGGCGCAGGCCTTGATGGAGGCGGGGCTCGACTTCGCCGACGAGGCCGACGTGGCGGCGGATGTGAGCGCCAAGGCGAACGGGATCGTCGGGCCGTTGCTCGCATCGATCGAGAAGCATCTCGCCGACCGGAGCGGCGAGCGCCTGCGCGATGGGTTGCGCATCGTCATCGCCGGCCCGCCGAATGCCGGCAAGTCGTCGCTGATGAATGTTCTCGCCAAGCGTGACGTCGCCATCGTGTCGGAGGAGGCGGGCACGACCCGCGACGTGATCGAGGTCCATCTCGATCTCGGCGGCTTGCCGGTGATCCTCGCCGACACGGCGGGGATACGGGAGGGGATAGGCCTTGTGGAGGCCGAAGGTGTCCGCCGCGCGCTCGCCCGCGCCGAGGATGCCGACGTCGTCCTGTGGGTGATCGACGCCACGGATCCGGTATGGGAACCCCCGGCGCGCTTGCGCGCAATTGCGCGCGTCACGGCCCTCAATAAGGCGGACGTTGCGCATGATTTGGCGCAGGTTGCGCGGGATGTGGTGCGGGTTTCGGCCCGGACCGGGGAGGGCCTCGATCGGCTCATCGTCCGCCTTGCGGAGATCGCGGCATCCGAGATGGGTGGGTCGGGCCAGGCGGCCATCACCCGCACCCGCCACAGGCAGGAGCTCGTCTCAACGCGGGACGCTTTGCAACGTTTCGTTAACCACGATCTTTCCCCGGAGCTCGAAGCCGAGGAGCTCCGCATCGCCGCCCGCCACTTGGGCCGCCTCACCGGCGCGATCGACGTGGAGGAAGTGCTCGGCGCCATCTTCGCCGAGTTCTGCATCGGCAAATGACCGGCGGCCCGAATTGATTCACGTGAAACACTGGCGCCTCAGTGCTTTGACGGACGGGGCCGGACGGACTACTTACCGGCCATGGGTGCGGACATGACCAAGACCTTCGACGTCATCGTCATCGGCGGCGGCCACGCGGGCTGCGAGGCGGCCGCTGCCGCTGGGCGCATGGGCGCCAAGACGGCCCTTGTGACCCACAGCTTCGCCACTATCGGCGAGATGTCTTGCAACCCCGCCATCGGCGGCCTCGGCAAAGGCCATGTCGTGCGGGAGATCGACGCGCTGGACGGCCTCATGGGCCGGGTGGCGGATGCCGCCGGCATCCAGTTCCGCGTCCTCAACAAGAGCAAGGGTCCGGCCGTGCAAGGCCCCCGCGCCCAAGCCGACCGCAAGCTTTACCGCAAGGCCATGCAGGCGGCGATCTCCGCCACGCCGAATCTCGAAGTGATCGAGGCGGCGGTCGAGGACCTCACCGTCGACGGCGACCGGGTCACCGGAATCGCGACAGCCGACGGCCGGCGCTTCGCTGCTGGCGCCGTGGTGCTGACCACCGGCACGTTCCTGCGCGGCCTCATCCATATCGGCGAGACCAAGATCCCGGCGGGGCGCATGGGCGAGGCGCCGGCGCTCGGCCTTTCGGAGCGGCTCTACGGCCTCGGGCTTCGCATGGGCCGCCTCAAGACCGGCACGCCGCCGCGCCTGGACGGCCGCACGATTCACTGGGAGCGCCTTCAGGTGCAGCCGGGCGATGCGCCGCCCGTGCCGTTCTCGTTCCTGACCGAGGCGATCACCACGCCCCAAGTGCCCTGCCACATCACCCACACGACAGAAGCGACCCACGCCATCATCGAAGCGAACCTCGCCCGTGCGCCCATGTATTCCGGTGCCATCGAAAGCGTGGGCCCACGCTACTGCCCCTCCATCGAGGACAAGGTCGTCCGCTTCAAGGAGCGCGGCAGCCACCAGATCTTCCTCGAGCCCGAAGGCCTCGACGACCACACCGTCTACCCCAACGGCATCTCGACCTCGCTGCCCGAGGACGTCCAGCACGCCTTCCTCAAGACCATCCCGGGCCTGGAGACGGCCCGGGTGATTCGGCCCGGCTACGCCATCGAGTACGACTATGTCGACCCGCGCGAACTCTATCCGAGCCTGGAGACCAAGGTCGTTTCAGGCCTGTTCCTGGCCGGCCAGATCAACGGCACCACGGGTTACGAGGAAGCGGCGGGGCAGGGGCTCGTTGCCGGCATCAACGCGGCGCTCGTAGCCTCCGGCGGGTCGGACCGCTTCGGCGTGAGCCGCGCCGACGGCTATCTCGGCGTGATGGTCGACGACCTCGTCACCCGCGGCGTCACCGAGCCCTATCGCATGTTCACCTCCCGCGCGGAGTACCGGCTCATGCTCCGCGCCGACAATGCCGACCAGCGGCTGACGCCGCTTGGCATCGCGGCCGGCTGCGTCGGCCAGACGCGCCGCGCGGTGTTTGAAGCGAAGCGCGCGAAGCTCGAGGCGGGTGCCGCGCTTCTACGCGGTCTCACCCTCACGCCGGACGAGGCTGCGAAGCATGGGCTCACCATCAACCGCGACGGCCGCAAGCGGAGCGCCTTCGATCTCCTGAGCTATCCGGAGATCGATCTCCCACGGCTTACCAAGATCTGGCCCGCGATCGGGAACCTCGATCAGCCGATCGCCGCCCAGCTCGCGACCGACGCGCGCTATGCCGTCTACGTCGCGCGACAGGAAATGGACGTCGCCGCCTTCCGCAAAGACGAGGCGATTGCCATCCCCGACGGCTTCGCCTTCGGCGCGCTCCCGGGTCTCTCCAACGAGATCCGTCAGAAGCTCGAGCGCCACAAGCCGGCGAGCCTCGGCCAAGCGGCACGCCTGGACGGCATGACGCCCGCCGCCCTGATGCTGCTGCTCGCGCATCTCAAGAAGGGCGCAGCGGCGAAAAGCGCATGACTTCGAGTCGTAACGGACTCGCCCTCATCGACGGTCCTGAATCGTTCGCCGAAGCCTTTAAAGTTCCACGTGAAACAAT
>CAZHCN010000068.1:0-11509 GCA_964530895.1 uncultured Methyloceanibacter sp.
ACCATCAGCGAATAGTCGAGCACGCTCATCTCGGCCATGCCGCCGTCGGCGTGGCGCGCCTCGATATAGTCGCGGAACAGCGCGTATTGCTCCGAGCTTGGCGCTGCCAGCATGCGCGTCGCGACGAGGTCCTCGTTGTCGCGGGCGATGCGCTTCATGGAGCGGCGCGGCTGGAACTCGTCGACCAGGATGCGCACCGGCACGCAGGCCGAGCAGGCGTCGCAATAGGGCATGTAGGCGATATTCTGGCTGCGCCGGAACCCGCCCTTCAGCAGATTGTCGACCAGGAAGCCCGGCTTATCGCGCGTGAGATGGGTAAAGAGCTTCCGTTCGAGCCGGCCCGGCAGATAAGGGCAGGGCTGCGGCGCGGTGATGTAAAACTCCGGGAAATTGCTCTTGTGCTCTGTCACGGGCCACCGACCTGAAGCGAATCCAAGTCAATCCGACACAAGCTTAGTGGATGGAGGGCCCGGCGCGCAATCCGCCAAGGCCGTCATAATCCAGCAAAAATCTGGAACTGCTCAAAGTTAGGGCCGATTGATCACGACGACGCCAGCGAGGATGTCGTGGAGGCAGCGCTTGCGCTGGTCGAAGAAGGCCCACAGGAGGATTGGGCAGAAAATCACCAGCGAGAACCAGAACAGAAGCGCGTGGAAGGCCGCGATCAGGGGCGTGACCTTGCCCCCGTACCACATCGACACGGTGAGCCCCATCATGCGCTGGCCGATCGTGGCGGAGTTCGGCCCGCCGACCGTGAGGGCGTTGTAGCCGAGGCCGACGGCCGGAAACACGAGCCCGAACATAAGCCAGGCGAGCCCAAGCGTGACGACGCCGAGCACCGCAACCGCCACATAGGCGATGACCGTCAGCGCCAAGATGATGATGGCGTCGATGATGAAGGCGACACAGCGCTTGCGTATCACGGCCGCAAACAGCTGGGGCTGCGTCACCGGGTTGTAGACATGGGGCTGGTCGGCAAAGCCGACGCCAGCGCTAGAGGGATGCTCGGTCATGGGATCTCCGAATCGGGGCCAAGCGCGACCCATTGGACATGGGGATTCATTCCCTCAGAGACAAGCGCAAGCGCTTGCGGGCAAGGCATAGAGGCGTGGAACGCGCGCGTGTGTTGCCGAGTTCGAGACGAGGGTTTAAGGAGTCTCGTTGGGCACCACCAGGCTTACGGGGAGCCAAGATGCGCAATGCAGTCTTGGGGCTCGCGGTTGCGGGCCTGTTCGTCGCCGCCGGCGGTCATGCCATTGCCTGCGAGGGCGGCAAGGTCGTCTTTGAAGACAAGTTCAGCGACGACGCTGGCGGCTGGGCCCTCAAGAACACGATTGAGGTGAAGAACGGCACCTTCACCTTCAAGCTGCCCCCCGACGACATGCAGTCGAACCTGAACGTGACCTTCTCAGTCCACGACGCGGATATTTGCGCCGACGCGGTCTGGCCGGAAGGCGACCAGCCGGTGCTCGGCGCCGGCCTCCTGTTCTGGGGCGAGGACAACCGGACCTATTACCAGTTCGGCGTCCTCAACAACGGGCGCTACTGGATCGCCAGGAAGCAAGACGGGACCTGGTCCGGCACCATTGCCGCCAATGTCGACTCGCCCGCCATCAAGACGGCGCCGGGCGCGGTGAATACGCTCCGCGTCGACGCCAAAGGCGACACGCTCGCCTTCTACATCAACGGCACCAAGGTGCGGGAACTGCGGGGTCAGGCGCCGTCAGGCGGTTGGCGCTTCGGCCTGTCAGGCGACAATTTCGACAAGACAAAAGGCGCGACCGTGCTCTTCACCGATATGAAGGTCACCAACTAGGCGGGCGCTAGCCGCTCTTCAGGCGTTTCACCACGTCGGGCGCGAAATAGGTGAAGATCCCATCGGCGCCGGCACGCTTGCACGCCATCAGGCTCTCAACGACCACGCGATCCCGGTCGAGCCAGCCGCGCTCCGAAGCAGCCGCCAGCATCGCGTACTCGCCGGAGGTCTGGTAGACGAAGGTCGGGAGCCTGAACGCCTCCTTCACCCGCCACACGATGTCGAGATAAGCGAGCCCCGGCTTGACCATGACCATGTCGGCGCCTTCGGCCACGTCGAGGGCGACTTCGCGCAACGCCTCGTCGCCGTTCGCCGGGTCCATCTGATAGGTCTTCTTGTCGCCGCGCAGTTGCACGCCGGAGCCCACCGCGTCGCGGAACGGCCCGTAGAAGGCCGACGCATATTTCGCGGCGTAGCTTAGAATCTGCGTGTTGGTGAAGCCGTTCTCCTCGAGCGCGGCCCGGATCGCGCCGATGCGCCCATCCATCATGTCCGACGGCGCCAGAATATCGCAACCGGCTTCCGCCTGAACGAGCGCCTGGGTGATCAGCGCGGCGATGGTGCGGTCGTTCTCGACCTCGCCGTCCTCGGTGAGGAGCCCGTCATGGCCGTGGCTCGTATAAGGATCGAGCGCCACGTCGCAGATGACGCCGATCTCCGGCACCTCCGACTTGATAGCCCGCACCGCCCGGCACACGAGATTGCCGGGATTGAAGGCCTGGCTTGCATCTTCGTCGCGCAGATCGGGATCGGTGTTGGGAAACAGGGCGATCGCTGGAAGCCCGAGCGTTGCAGCCTCCTCGGCCGCCTTGACCGCGAGGTCGATGGAGAGCCGCTCCACGCCGGGCATCGCCGCAACGGCGCTCCGCTCGCCCGTCCCTTCGATCACGAAGATCGGCCAGATGAGATCGTCCACCGTCAGCGACGTCTCGCGCGTCAGCCGCCGCGACCAGTCGGCCCGGCGATTGCGCCGCATCCGCGTCGCCGGATAGCCGGGACCACTCGCGTCCGCGGGCTTCGTGCCCGCGCGTTTCGCCCGCTCGGTGCGCAACGAGACGGTCTTGTCCTTGGCGGGGTCTTTAGACGGTGTAGCCACGAGTAATCCTGCGCCTGCCTCACTTAAGCTCGCGTGAAGCTATCACCTTTCGCCTCTGAGCGGCCAGACGGTGCGACAAACATGGTTTGCCGCGGGAAAAATGCCTATTCGCAGATTTTCACGAAGCGGCGCTTCTTCATGTCGAGATGGAAGTGGTTCTTGTGCGCCGCGTTGGCGTCGGGGCCGAGCACGGTCTCGAACGCTTTGCACGCATCGGCATGGACGACCAGCAGGAACGCCGTCTCTTCATCGGGCGTAAGTCTCCGGGCCACGGGTGGGGGAGAGGGCTCGCTCTTGGTGTCCGTCGTCTCGGCCGGCACCTCGTCCGGCGCTTCAGCCTCCGCGCCGGGGGTTGGCAGGGGGCTCACGAACGGGTTTGATTTGGCGCTTGCAGCAGGAGAGCTTGCCTGCATCTGCGCGTGCGTTGCCGAGAGGGCCTGCGGAAGCGGAGACTGCGGGGGTTGAGCCACGGGCGGCGACATTGGCCTGACGAAAGGATTGGTTTTCACGCGTGTCACCGCGGCGAGCTCGCTTCCGAACGAGCGGCGCGCCGAGACGGCCAGTATGGCTCCAGTCGTCTCGCTCGGTGCGGCGGCGTCCTCCACCGGCGCGGCGGCGACGCGGTGGGGATTTGGCTGTGGAGGCGCCGGCGCCCGCGGAAGAGCGGCTGTGGTGACGCCGTACTGCCAGTGCCCAAGGACCGCGAGCCTTTGCCCGGATGCGAACACGAACTCGGAAACGTCGAGCGCGTTGGCGAATGCATGCTCGCTGATCTTGGTGTTCGCGCCGCCATAGCGGTTGCGGCATTGATAGGAGGCGGCATTGTGGATTTTCACCACGGCCGTGCCGAGCGTCGCCGCCGCAGGCTGGACCGTGTTCTTGAGCCAGGCGGCGATCCCGGCGGCGAGCGTGCAATTGATGGTTGCCGGCGGCTCGATGGCGACGGCGGGGTCCTTGCCGATGGACTTCACGAGGATCGGCGCCGGCGCGCCGCAGAGCCCCTGCTTGATCGGGGGCAGTTGCTCGTAGTCGATCGCCACCCCGTCGAGGAGCTTGGCGCAGGCGGCGAGAGCGGCGTTCACCTTGGGGCTCTGCCAAGGCAGCGTCGGCTGGTCGCCGGGAAGGCGCGGCTCCTCCTCAGGGGCGGGCGCGGCGGCGAGGTCACCGGCGGGCGGCATACCTCGCTGCGGGTTCCGGTCGGGCAGAGGCGGGCTCGCCTCCTGCCCGTGCACGGGAAGCGCCAGCACGACGAGGCTCGCCAAAACAAGCCCGAGCTTGAACATCCGCTTCATGTCCCGTCCCGGTGGCTCTTTGCCGGCGCTTGAGGTTTGCGCCATTGAGTGCTAGCTGCCGCGGGCCGATTTACACCGACGTTTGGATGGAATTTGCACGGGATCATCGCGTTTGTCCGAAGCGCTTGGCATCACCTTCGAAGAGATCGACCGCGCCGGGGTCGTCACCCTGGACCGGCCCGAGAGGTTAAACGCCCTCTCGCGCGAAATGTTCGAGGCCCTCACGGCCAACTACCGGCGCTGGTCACCGGCCCCGCATATCTATGGCGTCGTGATGGAGTCGTCCCACCCGTCCGTGTTCTGTAGCGGCGGCGACCTTAAGGTGCTCAACGAGCTGAACAAGCAAGGCGCCACCGAGGCTATTCGCGAATTCTACCGCGCAGCTTACACCCATGTTTGGGTGCTGGAGAAATTCATCCGGCCGAACGTGCCTCTCATCAACGGCCTTGTCTTTGGCGGCGGCATCGGCATCACCCTGTTCGGTACCCATTGCGTGGCGGCGGAGGGCTACCGCTTCGCCATGCCGCAAGTCGGCATTGGCTTTCTGCCCGACATCGGCGGCACCTATTTCCTGTCACGCCTGTTCGGCTGGATGGGAACGTATCTTGCGCTCACCGGGCAGGTCGTCGGCCCGGCCGATGCCCATCGCTTACGTCTCGTGAGCCACTACATCCCGTCCGCCCATTTCGGCGTGATCAAGGATGCGCTCGCCGACAACCACCCCATCGACCGCCTTCTCGACGGGCTCCACCGCGATCCCGGCGAAGGCGATCTCGTGCGCCACACCCCCGCCATCAACCGGGCCTTCTCCGCAGGTTCGGTGGAAGAGATCCTCGCCCGTCTCGATGCGGAGGACGGCGAGGACGCCGCTTGGGCAAAGGAGACGGCGACAGAGTTGCGTAAGAAGTCGCCGACCTCCCTCAAGATCGCGTTCGCGCAAATGCAGGTCGGCAAGCAGCTCACGTTAGAGGAGGCACTGAAGCTCGAGTTCCGTCTCGCCTCACACCTCGTTCAGACCCACGACTTCCGCGAAGGGATCGACGCGCGCATCGCGGGCAGGGGCCGGACACCTCACTGGCAGCCTGCCAGCCTCGAAGAGGTCGACGATACCGAGATTGAGAGTCTTTTTTTCACGCCGGTCGAGGGCGAGCTTCATCTGGAAGAACGCAAGTCAGGGCTGGCAAGTCCTTGAGTGTGGCTCAAACGTTCGCCAACATCATCAAAACTTAATACTAGAATTTCATGCAATTTTAAGCGTCTCGCTTAAGGTCATTTTAGGTCGCCCTCGCTTATAGTCCTCATCAAGTTGGGGATTAACAACAACTAACGAGGGTAGGCGATGAATGTATCCCTAAATGTAGGGACAAATGCGGGCACCGAAGGGGCTGAAGACCTCAAGGGGCGGTATCTTGTTTCCTTGAAGCTCGTCGAGCGGCTTCACCGATTGCTGCTCGATGTCATCAAAGATGAGTTCGAGCGCTTGGGCCGAGCCGACGTCAACAGCGTACAGGCGCTGTTGCTCTACAACATTGGCGACGCCGAGTTGACTGCGGGTGAGCTGACCAGCCGCGGCTACTATCTCGGCTCGAACGTCTCGTACAACCTCAAGAAGCTGGTTGATGCCGGCTATATCCACCATCAGCGTTCCACGAGCGATCGCCGCTCCGTGCGCGTGAGCCTCACCGAAAAGGGCCAAGATGTATGCACGGTGGTGAACGGTTTGTTCCATCGCCAGCTCCGCTCCCTCGAGCAGGTGGGCGGCATCGGCATGGACGACCTGGAAGTGCTCAACAAGGCTCTCATCCGGCTTGAGCGCTTCTGGACGGATCAGATCCGCTACCAGCTCTAAGCGACAGATCAGGCAAGAATTCTTCACCCCGGCGGGTTCATCCGCCGGGGTTGATTGTTTTGGGGCCGGGGAATCCGGCGACCAGCCCAAATTCGCCCCATTCCTCAGGCATCTTGCAATGAGGGTCGCGCCGCATCACGTAAATGCGGCAGTCGGGGTCCCGACGAGGGAAGCATTCCAAGGTCAATTGCGACGTAAACCGTGCGCAGGCCAGCCGGGAAGCGTTTCCGGAACTAAGTCTTGGTTAAAGAATTCGTGACCCAAGCTTGGTTTATTTGGGCCCGAAACGAGTAGAGCGGCGAAGCTTAAGCGCTTATAGTTAAGCTGGGATCAGAGGCCGCAACGGACGGGGAGCGGCAAATGCAGAAGTCTTCCGACAAATTCAGGGGCGGGGCGCTGATCGCCACTGCCAGCCTCGTCGCGGCGCTTCTCATTGCCAGCGTCGAGCCGTCGAGCGCCGGCCCCTTCAATTGGTTCAAAGGCAGAAATCAGCAGGACCAGACGTCTCCCTCGACGGGCGACTCCCCTGGCGCCTCTGGCGGAGGCGGTGGCCTGTTCGGTGGGCTGTTCGGCGGCGGCCGTAGCTCCCAGCCAAGCACAGAGTCGCAAGCCTCGGAGCTCCCGCTCGGCGACCCCGAGGTCGCCATGATCCTCAATCCGGCGCTCAGCACGCCGACTCTTGCGACGCAAAACATCGGGCCGACCAAGGCCGCTATCGAGCAGTACAAGGGGATCGTGGCCCAAGGCGGCTGGCCGAGCGTGCCTGCCGTGGCCATGAGACCAGGCTCGAAGGGTCAACAGATCGTCACGCTGCATCGCCGCCTCGAGGTCAGCGGCGATCTCGTCGGTATGAGCATCCCCGACGAATACGATGCCGCCCTCGTCGCCGCAGTGAAGCGCTTCCAGGCGCGGCACGGTCTGCCGCCGACGGGCGTCATCGACTCCAAGGCGACCGTGGCAGCCTTGAATGTGCCGGCGACCGTCCGTCTGGCTCAGCTCGAGGCCAACCTCAAGCGCCTGCAGAAGCTGGCGCCACACACCGCCAACCGCTACGTGCTCGTCAACATTCCCGCTGCTCAGGTGGAGGCCGTCGAAAACGGTCGCGTCATCCAGCGCCACGCCGCCGTGGTCGGCAAACCCGAGCTGCCGACGCCGGAACTCTCCAGCAAGGTCAAGGAAGTCAATTTCAATCCCTATTGGTACGTGCCGCGCAGCATCATCCAGAACGATCTGGTGCCGAAAGGGCGTGAATTCGCACGGGCCGGTCGAGACATGCTCGCCGCGTACCATATGCAAGCCTTCGACCCGGACGGCAATCCGGTCGATCCGCGGACGATCGATTGGAACGGCCAAGCGGTGTACACCTACAACTACCGGCAGCTACCCTGGGCCGAGAACTCGCTCGGCTACATCAAGATCAACTTCCCGAACAAGGACGCGGTGTACATGCACGACACGCCGCTCAAAAGCCTGTTCGGCAAAGCGATCCGCTACGAGAGCCACGGCTGCGTACGCGTTCACAACGTCGCCGGGCTCGCCGACTGGCTTCTCCAGGGCAATCCCGGCTGGAACATCAACCGCATCAGAAGCCTGAAGCAGACGGGTGAGCAGATCAGTGTGCCGGTCAACCGGAGCACGGCGGTCTACTTCGCCTATATCAGCGCCTGGGCAACGCCCGATGGGCAGGTTCACTTCCGGCCAGACATCTACAATGAGGACGGAGCCGCCTACGCTTCCGCACTCTGAAACTCTGAGCCTTTGGGACAAAGTCAATAAAGAAGGCCATCCAGTTTGTGCTGGATGGCCTTCTTGCGTCTGGCACACGCGGGGGGTTGGGCGCGCGCCATCCTTAGGCTGAAAGCTTCACCGGGATCTTGAGATACTGCACGCCGTTCGCGTCAGCCGGCGGCAAATGGCCTGCGCGCATGTTCACCTGGATCGAAGGCATCAAGAGGTGAGGGGCGGAGAGCGTCGCATCCCGCTCCTCGCGCATGGCGACGAAGTCCTCCTCGCTGATCCCATCCTTGACATGGGCATTATGGGCGCGCTCTTCGGCGACCGTCGTCTCCCATGCGTAGTGATCCCGGCCCGGCGCCTTGTAGTCGTGGCACATGAAAAGGCGGGTCTCAGGCGGAAGCGTCAGCAGCCGCTTGATTGAGCGATAGAGCGTGCGGGCGTCACCGCCGGGGAAGTCGGCGCGCGCGGTGCCATAATCGGGCATGAAGAGCGTGTCACCGACAAACACCGCGTCGCCAATCCTATAGGCGATGTCGGCGGGCGTGTGCCCCGGCACGTGCATGACCTCGACGTCGAGCGAGCCGAGCTTGAAGCGCTCGCCGTCGGCGAACAAACGATCGAACTCGCTTCCGTCGCCGCTCAGATCGGTCGCGTTGAACACCGGACGGAAGATCTTCTGGACGTCGCGGATATGCTCGCCGATGCCGACCTTGGCGCCGGTCTTGAGCTTGATATAGGGCGCGCCCGAGAGATGGTCGGCGTGAGCATGGGTCTCGAGGACCCAGTCGACCGTCAGGCCGTCCTTCTTGGCGACATCGAGGATGAGGTCTGCCGAATGGGTCGATGCCTTGCCGCTGGCATGGTCGTAGTCGAGCACCGGATCGACGATCGCGGCGCGCTTCGTCTCGGGGTCCGCCACGAGGTAGCTCACCGTATTGGTGGGCTCGTCGAAGAAGGCCTGGATGGTAGGGGCGCCGGGCATGGGGAATAACTCCTTTCTCGCGGGAAAACTGATGATCGTTGTTGACTAATATATTAGCGATCTCTAAATTAGCAATAGCTAATAGACAAAGGATCTGTCTCATGCCCAGCGTTCCCGCCGACCTCGCCACATTCGAGGCGAACACGGCCAAAGTCGCCGACATCCTGCGTGCCCTCGCCAATGAGCGGCGGCTGATGGTCCTGTGCAAGCTGGCGGAGAGCGGTGAGGAATGTGTGGGCGCACTGGCCGAGGCGGCCGGGTTGTCCCAATCCGCCACCTCGCAGCACCTCGCCAAGATGCGCGAGGAGGGGCTCGTGGACTTCCGCCGCGAGGGCCAGACGCTCTGGTACCGCATCGCCGAGCCACGGACCGAGCTGCTGCTCGGCTACCTCCAGAAGCTCTATTGCAGCGACGAGTGACCCTACGGAGACTCCCATGACCCTTCCCACCGTCACGCCTGAAGAAGCCAAGCGCCTCATCGATCAGGGGGCGACCCTGATCGACATTCGCGGCGCTGACGAGCGCGCCCAGGAGCACATTCCCGGATCTCATCATGGGCCCCTCGCGCAGATGACCAATTTTGCCGGCGTCGGCGCGCCCATCATCTTTCACTGCCGCTCCGGCATGCGCACGACCATGAACGCCGCGCGCCTGAAGGATGCGGCGCCGTGCGAGGCCTTTGTCCTCTCTGGCGGTATCGATGCATGGAAGCGGGCAGGGCTCCCTGTCGTAGCCGCCGAGAGGATGCCCGTAGACACCAATCGTCAGATCATGATCGCTGGCGGCGGACTAATCCTAACCGGCGTGGCACTTGGCCTCTTCGTGGCGCCGGTGTTCTACGAGCTTGCCGCATTGGCCGGCGCGGGCCTCGTCATCGGCGGCGTGTCTGGGCTTAAGCGGCACGGTCAGGCTGCCTAAGCACATGCCCTTAAGCCGACCGGCAGCCGGGGCCTAGGCCATGCCCCTCGGACTTCTTCCAGTCGCGCTGCTCTTGGGCTCCGGCGCCCTTGTGGGCATTACCTTGGGGCTCATTGGCGGTGGCGGCTCGGTGCTCGCCGTGCCGCTCCTCGTCTATCTCGTCGGAGTGCCTTCGGCCCATGTGGCTATCGGCTCCTCGGCCGTGGCCGTCGCGGTCAACGCCTCGTGGGGGCTCTTCACCCATGCGCGGCTCGGCACGGTCAAGTGGCGCTGTGCGCTCGTGTTCACCGCCGCCGGCGTCATCGGCGCCTTCGTGGGCGCGCATATGGGCAAGCAGCTCGGCGGCCCCGAGCTGTTGGCCCTGTTCGGCTTCGCCATGATCGGCATCGGCATCTACATGATCAGCGTCCGGCCGCAAACGATCGGACGCGACGTCCGCCTGACACCCGAGACCGCCGCGCATTTGCTGCCGCGGCTCTTGCTGTTCGGCGCCGGTGTGGGTCTTCTGTCCGGCTTCTTCGGCATCGGCGGCGGTTTCCTCATCGTGCCCGGGCTCGTGCTCGCGACGGGTATGGGCCTCCAGAATGCTATTGGCACCTCGCTCTTCGCCGTTACCGCCTTCGGCCTCACCACGGCATCCAGCTATGCCGTCTCGGGCCTCGTCGACTGGCGCGTCGCTCTGTTGGTCATCGCCGGCGGCGCGGCCGGCGTTCTGCTTGGCGCCCGCACGAACGCCCATCTGGCGAGCCGCAAGCAAGCCCTCGCAGGCGTCTTCGCAGGGGTCGTCATCGCGACCGGCCTGTATATCGTGGGAAGCGGCCTCCTCAAGGTCCTCGCCGTGAGCTAGGGGAGCTCAAACATTCCCTAACTGACTGTTGGATCGTTGGTTTTCCCGCGCGCACGGGGTAGGCTGATCAACACTGGTCAAGGGTTGGGGCGTTGCTAGCGCGCCAGCGCGACATGTGGTAAGGCCAACCAAACGTGCCTAGCGCGCGCCGCGCGAGGGGGAAAACCTCGCGGGCAAGTTCGCCTCGGCCGACTGGGGTTTTTGAGCTCGAGGAGCAGTTAGCGATGACGGCAAGTAACATTCAGCGCGCCGAGGCGCGCGAGAGCGCATTTTTCACCAAGCACTTGAAAGAGACCGATCCCGAGGTCTGGGACGCCATCGAGCGCGAGCGCGATCGTCAGCAGAACGAGATCGAGCTGATTGCTTCGGAGAACATTGTGTCGAGGGCGGTACTTGATGCCGTCGGCACGCTCCTCACCAACAAATACGCCGAAGGCTATCCGGGGCGCCGCTATTATGGCGGCTGCCAATATGTCGACGTCGTCGAGCAGATCGCCATCGACCGCGCCAAGCGCCTGTTCAACTGCAACTTCGCCAACGTGCAGCCGCATTCCGGCTCGCAAGCCAACCAGTCGGTCATGCTGGCCCTCATCAAGCCGGGCGACACCATTCTCGGCATGAGCCTGGCCGCGGGCGGCCACTTGACCCATGGCGCACCGCCGAACCTGTCGGGCAAGTGGTTCAACGCGGTTCAGTACGGCGTGACGAAGGATACGAACCTCATCGACTATGACGAGGTTGAGCGGCTCGCGCATGAGCACAAGCCGGCCCTCATCATCGCCGGCGGCTCCGCCTACCCGCGCGTCATCGACTTCAAGCGCTTCCGCGAGATCGCCGATAGCGTCGGCGCTTATCTCATGGTCGACATGGCCCACTTCGCAGGTCTTGTCGCCGCCGGTCTCCATCCGAGCCCGCTGCCGCACGCCCATATCTGCACCACCACGACCCACAAGACGCTGCGCGGTCCGCGTT
>CAZHCN010000069.1:0-11370 GCA_964530895.1 uncultured Methyloceanibacter sp.
GGCATCCCAGTCGCGCTGGAGGCTTTGCTCAAAGCATCGAACACATTGTGGATGACGCCGGGCAGGTCAGAGGCCACAACCGTGTTGTTGCTGACATAGGCCGAGACGATCTCAGCGGTCAGTTCAACCAGTTCGTTCTTCTCCAGGTTCGCGTCCATGAATTGGCTCCTTAATCCTGCCCAATCCCCCGACAGAGCTAAGCAGACCACGAATCAATGTGGTGTGCGCGGCTCTCGGGCCCACGGGACTCTTAGAGTCCCCAGATTACGCCGTTTTTGTGACGAGAAACTACAATGTTACGCAACTACAGAGTATACGCCGCTCAAACATGCATAGCTGATTTGATTTCTATAGCACTTTTTGACCAAACCGCAACGCGCCTCTTCTACCGAGAACTGGGAGCTAACCAGCTCAACTCAAGGCGTGGAGTTCTTCTTTAATCCACGCCCGTAGCTTCTATGCCCGAATTAGTTGAAAACTCAGACTCCTGGCCCGCATGGACTGAGAAATAAGCCGCATCTCAATCAAGCCTGCGTGAGAGACCCGCGAGACCTCTTAGGCCGGGGCGTTGCCGCACCTATATCCTGGCGGAATAAACGCAGACTTAGATGAAAGTGTTCCCACCATGAGCAACGCTGAGAAGAACGCCAAGACCGCCTCGGGACAACTCGCCATGTCGAAGGAAGAGTGGCGCCAGAAGCTCTCGCCGGAGCAGTTCCATGTCACCCGCGAACATGGCACCGAGCGAGCCTTCAGCCATCCCTACCACGCCGAGAAGCGGGAGGGCATGTACCGCTGCGTCGGCTGTGGTGCGCCGCTCTTCAGCTCCGATACGAAGTTCGATTCGGGCACCGGCTGGCCGAGCTTCACCGACGTCGCGGCCGCGGACACCGTGACGACTCACGAGGACAACGCCTACGGCATGCGACGCATCGAGGTGCGTTGCGCGAACTGTGACGCCCATCTCGGCCACGTGTTCCCGGACGGCCCCGGCCCGACGGGATTGCGGTACTGCATCAACGGATGTGCACTCGACCTTGACACCGATGCGTCAAGCGGCAAGACCAGCGGATAATTTCTAGGCCCCTGGTCGCTCCAAGGCATGAGTGAAAAGCTTCTCCACGCGCGAGTTCCTCGCGCGCTGAAACGTCCCTTTGTCTCGTCCCATCACGGCATCGAGCGCGTGGACGATTACGCTTGGCTGCGTGCCGACAATTGGCAGGCGGTGATGCGCGATCCTGCCGTGCTCGCTGCCGACATCCGACAGCATCTCGAGGCCGAGAACGCTTACACCAAGACAGTGATGGCCGACACGGAGGCCCTCCAGGAGACGCTCTTCGCCGAGATGAAGGGGCGCATCAAAGAGGACGACTCGACGGTCCCCGCCCCGGACGGCACATTCGCCTATTACACCCGCTACGTGACGGGCGGTCAGCACCCGCTCTTCTGCCGCACGCCGCGCGGCGGCGGCGAGGAGCAGATCCTCGTGGACGGCAACGCGCTCGCCGCGGGCCACGCCTATTTCCGTATCGCCAATGTGGCGCACAGTCCCGACCACACCCTCGTCGCCTACGCCGTCGATATCAAAGGGTCGGAGTTCTATACGGTCAACATTATCGAGGCGGCGACCGGCAAGCTTATCGATGCGCGCATTGCTGACAACAACGGCAGCTTCGAATGGGGTGCCGACAGTCGCACGCTCCTCTATGTGTGGCTGGACGAGGAGCACCGTCCCCGCCGCCTGTTCGCGCACGGCGTCGGGTCCGGCGAAGCCGACAGACTGATTTACGAACAGGCCAATCCCAGCTTTTTCCTCGGCATCGGTGCGACGCAAGACGAGCGGTACCTCCTCCTCAGCATTCACGACCATGAGACGGCGGAAATCAGCCTGATCGATGCGCAAGACCCGGTCGGCTTGCCTCCGCGCCTTGTTGCGGCGCGCAAGCCCGAGCACGATTATTCCATCGACCATCACGATGGGCGCCTGATCATCCTCACGAATTCCGGCGGCGCGGAGGACTACCGCATCGTCGAGGCGCCGGCCGACGACCCTGGTCCGGACAATTGGCGGGAGATCGAGCCTCATCGCCCGGGACGCCTCATCCTCGATGTCGTCGCTTATCAGGATTTCCTAGTGCGGCTCGAACGCGAGGACGGGCTGCCGCGTATTGTCGTGCGCGAATTCGCAAGCGGCGAAGAGCACGAGATCGCCTTCCACGAGGAGGCCTATGCGCTCGGCATCTCTCACGGCTACGAATACGACACGGGCACCTTGCGCTTCACCTATTCGTCCATGACGACGCCGGCGCAAGTCTACGACTACGACATGCGCACGCGCGAGCGCGTGCTGCGCAAAAGTCAAGAAGTGCCGAGCGGCCACGATCCCAGCCTCTATGTCACGCGCCGCGTCATGGCCCCGGCGAAAGACGGTGAGACGGTGCCGGTCTCGCTGCTCTACCGGAAGGACACGAAGCTCGACGGCACCGCGCCGCTCCTCCTCTACGGCTATGGCGCTTATGGCATGACCATCCCGGCCGGCTTCTCCACCAGCTGCTTGAGTCTCGTCGATCGCGGCTTCGTCTATGCCATCGCCCATGTGCGCGGCGGCAAGGACAAAGGCTATCGCTGGTACAAGGACGGCAAGCGAAAGAAGAAGGTGAACACCTTCACCGACTTCATCGCCGCCGGCGAATATCTCGCGAAGGAGAAGTTCACCGCGCGCGGCCGCATCATTGCACATGGGGGAAGTGCGGGCGGCATGTTGATGGGCGCCATCGCCAACATGGCGCCCGATCTGTTCCTCGGCGTGATCGCCGAGGTACCGTTCGTCGACGTGCTCACCACCATGCTCGACGCGACGCTTCCGCTCACCCCGCCCGAATGGCCCGAATGGGGCAACCCCATCGAGAGCGCCGAGGACTACCGCACCATCGCGGCCTACTCGCCTTACGACAACGTGCAGGCGCAGGCCCATCCGCACATCATCGCGCTTGCGGGGCTCACCGACCCGCGCGTGACCTATTGGGAGCCGGCCAAATGGATCGCCAAACTGCGCGAGCTCGACGCCGGCAAAAATCTCATCCTGCTGCGCACCAACATGGAGGCAGGCCATGCCGGCGCGAGCGGCCGTTTCGAGCGGCTGAAGGAAGTGGCGGTATCTTACGCTTTCGCCCTGAAGGTCGCGGGCCGCTCATGAGCCTCTGCCCCTAGGCGGGGCTGCGCCATCTGTGCAAGAGTGCCGCCCATGCTGCTCTCCCGCGACAAATCCCAGGTTCTCATTATCGACGTGCAGGACAAGCTCCTGAGCGCGATCACCGGCAAGGACCGCGTCGTCGACCGCTGCGTGCGCCTCGTGCTTGCCGCCCGCAAGCTCGGCATTCCCATCACTCTGTCCGAGCAATATCCGCAAGGCTTGGGGCCGACGCACGACTCCATTCGCGACGCCTTCGCCAATGACGGCTTCGTCGCCGACAAGACCGAGTTCTCCTGCATGCGCAACGAGCTCTTGCGCGACCGGCTGCACGACCTCCGCCGCCAGGGCCGCTCCCAGGTGGTGATCGGCGGCATTGAGGCCCATGTCTGCGTGACGCAAACGGCAATCGATCTGGAGAGCCAAGGCTTCGAAGCCTTCGTCGTCGCCGATGCCGTGGGCTCCCGCGCCAAGACGAGCCGCAAGCTCGCCCTTGCCCGGCTCCAGAAGTCCAGCGTCGACGTGGTCGACAGCGAGATGGTCCTGTTCGAATGGATGGAGCGCGCAGGCACCCCGGAGTTCAAGGAGCTTCAGGCGCTCATCAAATAGCCCCTTCCTGAACGGACCCTGCACTTTCGGTTCATGCTGGGTTCAGGTGCGAAGACGCAAAGTCGAATGCGTCAGATCCCTGCACTGACATAGCGAACCTTCCTCGGCACCGGGCGCGGAGTTCAGGGGCTCCGCGCCCACCCTTCCCCAACCAAATGCTGCCCCACAGAGAGACGCGCAATATTTTCGCGCGTCCTTTTCCATTTCAGAAAGCAAAGGAGCGCGCCAGCATTCCCAAACCGCCCCGCTTTTGTTCATTTGTCACAGGCCTGTGGCTCAGCTTGCTTCGTTCCGATGGAACCTTTAGCTTTCTGCCGTCTTTCCTAACTTTCACCCACATACATCCCCCGGAGATCTGCCGTGGCATTCGAACTCCCCCCCCTTCCATACGATTACGAAGCGCTTCAGCCCTACATGTCGGCCGAAACGCTCGAATATCACCATGACAAGCACCACAAGGCGTATGTCGACAATCTCAACAAGCTTCTGCCTGGCACCGAGTTCGAAGGCATGGGGCTCGAGGAGATCGTCAAGGCGAGCTTTGGCAAGAATGCCGGCGTGTTCAACAACGCCGCCCAGGATTTCAATCACATTCAGTTCTGGCCGTGGATGAAGAAGGACGGCGGCGGCAAGAAGGTGCCGGGCGCCATCCTCGCCATGATCGACCGCGACCTCGGCGGCTTCGACAAGTTCCGGGCCGACTTCCTCCAGGCCGGCGCAACCCAGTTCGGCTCCGGCTGGTGCTGGCTCGCGATCAATAAGGACGGCAAGCTCGAAGTGACCAAGACGCCGAACGGCGAGAACCCGCTCGTCCATGGCGGCTGGCCGCTGCTCGGCTGCGATGTGTGGGAGCACTCTTATTACATCGACTACCGCAACGCGCGGCCGAAATATCTCGAGGCGTGGTTCGACAATCTCATCAACTGGGGACACGTCGAGGAGATGTACGCGCAGGCGCCGAACAAATAGGCGCGCCGCTGGCGAACGAATTACGACGGGCGGCCCGCAACCGCCGCCCGTTTTGCTTTAGGCGTTGGTCTCGCCGAGAGCCTGTTCGGCGATCTCGCTCGCTTCCAGCCAGCGGGCCTCCGCCGCGGCGAGATTCCGCTCGATCTCGCCACGCTGCTTCATCAGTTCGCTGGCCGCGTTTGCTGCGGCGGGAGCGGCAAGCTGCGCATCGATCTCATCGCGCAATTTCTCCAGCCGCTTCATCTCGGCTTCCGCCTGCGAGATCGCTTTGCGCAAGCCTTTGGTGCGCTCGCGCGCTTCCGCCGCGGCCCGCCGCTCATCCTTGCGGTTGACCTTCTTTGTGGGCGTCTTGCCATTGCCGCCCTTGCTGCCTGCGCTCAGCACCTGGTCGCGGTAGTCCTCGAGGCTGCCGTCAAAATCCTGCGCCGTGCCGTCGGCGACGAGCACGAGCCGGTCGGCGATCAGCCCCAGCAAATGACGGTCGTGGCTGACCACCACCACCGCCCCGCCGAACGCGGCGAGCGCCTGCACCAGCGCCTCGCGCGCGTCGACGTCGAGATGGTTGGTCGGCTCGTCGAGAATGAGGATATGCGGCGCATCCCGCGTGACGAGCGCCAGCGACAACCGCGCGCGTTCGCCGCCGGAGAGCTGGCGGACCGCGACCATCGCCTTTTCGCCAGAGAATCCGAACCGGCCGAGATGCCCGCGGACCGCGCCAGGCTTGGCATCTGTCAACAGGCGCTCCATGTGCTGAAGCGGCGTGTCGTCGGGCACCAATTCCTCGATCTGGTGCTGCGCGAAATAGCCGACCGTCAGTTTGCCGCTCGCTGCGAGCCTTCCCGCCATCGGCGTGAGTTGGCCGGCGAGAAGCCGCGCCAGCGTCGTCTTGCCGTTGCCGTTCCGGCCGACCAGCGCGATGCGGTCGTCCGGATCGATGCGCAGATTGAGAAGCGACAGCACAGGCGTGTCCGGCGCATAGCCGACCGCCACGTTTTCCAGCACGACGAGCGGCGGTTTGAGCGCCTTTGGACTGGGAAAGTCGAAGACGAGCGAGGCATTCTCGGCCGTCTCGGCCACCGGCTCCATGCGCGCAAGCGCCTTCAGCCGGCTCTGCGCTTGACGCGCGGTGTGCGCCTTGTAGCGCCAGCGGTCCACATAGGCCTGCAGCTTCTTGCGCTTGGCCTCTTGGCTCGCGCGCGCGGCTTCGGTTTGTGCCTGGCGCTCACGCCTCTGCCGCTCGAACTGATCGTAGTTCCCCACATAGAGCGTGGTCTTGCCGCGCTCGACATGAAGGATGTGATCGACCACGGTGTTCAGAAGGTCGCGCTCGTGGCTCACCACGATCAGGCTATTGCGATAGGCCTTGAGAAACGATTCCAGCCACAGCGCCGCTTCGAGATCGAGATGGTTGGACGGCTCGTCGAGCAGCAGAAGATCCGGCTCTGAGAATAGGAGCGCCGCGAGCGCGACCCGCATGCGCCAACCGCCCGAGAATGTGTCGAGCGGCTGATGTTGCGCCTCTTCCGGGAAACCGAGGCCGGCGAGGATGCGCGCGGCCCGCGCCGGCGCGCTGTGTGCATCGATGGTGTTGAGCCGTTCGTGGATCTCGGCGATGCGGTGCGGGTCCGTGGCCTGTTCCGCCTCGTCGAGCAGGGCGGCGCGCTCCGTCGCCGCGGTAAGCACCGTCTCGAACGGCGTCGCCTCGCCGCCCGGCGCCTCTTGGGCGACATAGCCGATGCGCATGGCCGAGGGCGCTTCGATCTTGCCGCCGTCGGGCTCATAGAGGCCGGCGATGAGCTTCAGCAGCGACGACTTGCCCGCGCCGTTGCGCCCGACCAGCCCCACATGGGCCCTCGGCGGCAGAGCTGCCGACGCATGGTCGAGAATGAGATGGCCGCCCAGGCGTAAAGAGATAGCATCGAGCGTGAACATGGCCGGGTGATAGCACAGGTCGCCGCCCTAGCGGCGGCGCGTGTTGCGCTTGATGGCGTCCTCGAGCACACGCGTGGCCATAGGGACGGCCGACTTGACGATCGCCTTGCCAAGGCTGGTCCAGAAGCCATCGCTGCGCGAGCCGCCGCCCGTGCTCTTCGTCGAAGTCTTCTCGTCGGCGTCGGCTGCTGCGGCCTCGGCTCGTTCCGCCATTCGCTTCTGGAGCATCTCAAATGCCGACTCGCGGTCGATAGCCTTGCTGTAGTCCGTCTCAAGCACCGCATTGCTTGCTTTGATCACGGCCTTCCGCTCGGCCTCGGTGATCGGCCCGACCCGCGCATTCGGCGGCTTAACGAACGTGCGCTCCACGATGCTGGGCTGGCCCTTCTCGTCGAGCGTCGAGACCAGCGCCTCGCCGATGCCGAGCTCCATGATGGCCTTCTCGGTGTCGAACGAGGGATTGGCACGGAATGTCGTGGCCGCGGCCTTCACCGCTTTCTGTTCCAGAGGCGAGAAGGCGCGCAGCGCATGCTGCACCCGGTTACCGAGCTGACGCGATACGGTGTCGGGAACATCGAGCGGGTTCTGCGTCACGAAATAAACGCCGACGCCCTTCGACCGGATCAGTCGCACCACCTGCTCGACCTTCTCCAGCAGCGCTTTTGGCGCGTCCCTGAACAGGAGATGCGCTTCGTCGAAGAAGAACACGAGCTTCGGCTTGTCCGGATCGCCGACCTCGTCCAGCCTCTCGAACAGCTCCGACAACAAGAACAACAGGAAGGTCGCATAGAGCCGCGGGCTCTCCATGAGCTTGTCGGCCGCGAGCACGCTGATATAGCCGCGCCCGTCGCGGTCCTTGAGCATCAGGTCGTCGATGTGGAGCACAGGCTCGCCGAAGAAATGCTCGGCGCCTTGCTGCTCGAGCACCAGAAGCGAGCGCTGGATCGAGCCGACCGAGGCCTTGGTGACGTTCCCATATTTCGTCGTCAGCGTGTCAGCGCGCGCCGCAAGGTTCTCGAGCAGAGCCTGCAGGTCCTTGAGATTTAGAAGCAGAAGCTTTTCGTCGGCGGCGATCTTGAAGGCGATGTTGAGGACGCCCTCCTGCGCCTCGCTCAGATCCATCAGCCGCGAAAGGAGTAGCGGCCCCATCTCGGAGACCGTTGTCCTGATCGGGAGCCCCTGCTCGCCGAACAAATCCCAGAAGATGACCGGGTATGCTTTGAAGTCCACCTCGTAGCCGATCAGCTTGGCGCGCTGCTCGATCCAGCCTTTGGGCTCGCCCTTTTCCGCCACCCCCGAAAGGTCGCCCTTCACGTCGGCGCAGAACACGGGAACGCCCTGGTCGGAGAAGGCCTCGGCCAAGCCTTGCAGAGTGACGGTTTTACCGGTTCCGGTGGCCCCGGTGATCAGCCCGTGGCGGTTGGCGAGCCGTAGCAGGATGAATTCCGGCTTGTTGCTCTGGCCGATATAGGCGCTCTCGGCGGGAAGCTGCTCCGGGTCCAGCTTCACGACGGCGTCCGCCGCCGGGGTGTCACTTTTGGCCTTTGCCGCACCTGTCTTGGTTGCCGCCTTCTTTCTCGCCATCTCCGCCGCTCTCCCTCGCTTTGTCTGCGGCACTGTAGCGGGTGCCCAAGCCGGACGCCAAGGTGACCTATGGCCCCGATCGTTCGCGAATCCCACGGGTTTCTTGCCGCGCGGGCTTCTGCTAGGAGAAAAACGAGAACCATTCTAGGGTTAGTAGACATGGCTGAACTTTCCTTGGCCCGCGACTTTCCCGGCGCCGACGCGGCGGCCTGGAAGGCGCTGGTGGAAAAGGCGCTGAAGGGCGCTCCCTTCGCCTCGATCGAGTCGAAGAGCTATGACGGCATCGTCATCGAACCGCTCTACGCCCGCGCGAAGAATGCGGATGTTATCCCCGGACGCGCGCCGGGCGAGGCGTGGGAGGTGATCCAGCGCATCGAGATCGCCGACGGCAAGATCGCCAACCGCCAAATCCTCGAAGACTTGAACAACGGTGCGAGCGGCTTCTCGCTCGTTTGCCATGGATCCGTCGGAGACTACGGCTACGCGCCATCGCCATCGGATGCACTGCTGAAGCAGATGCTCGAAGGGGTGCATCTCGATTGGGGCATCGCAGTCGAGATGCAGCTCGGCCCGCTTTGTAAAGACACCGGCATGATGCTTGCCAACCTCGTGCAGCAGCGCGGCATCACGCCGGGTGATGTGAACATCCGCTTCGGCTTCGACCCAATCGGCGTCCTCGCGGTCAACGGCTGGAACAATGTGGTCTGGCCCGAGATGGCGCCAGTCTTCGGGAGCCTTGCCGGGGAGATGTTGGAGCAAGGCTTCAAGGGGCCTTTCGCCGTTGGCGACGGCAGGCCCGTGCACGCGGCCGGCGGCTCGGAGGCGCAGGAGCTCGCCTTCGCATTGTCCACCGCGCTTGCCTATGTTCGCGCCGCGCATGCGGGCGGCGTCCCGCTCGATCAGGCACGCCGGCTGATCTTCTTCCGCCTCGCGGCCGACCAGAACCAGTTCCTCACCACCGCCAAATTCCGCGCGCTTCGCAAGCTGTGGTCGCGCGTCGAGGAAGCGTGCGGGCTCGAACCGGAGCCTGCCTTTGTCGCCGCCGAGACGGCCTGGCGCATGATGACGAAGCGCGACGCGTACGGAAACATCGTGCGCGGGACGATAGCCGCGCTTGCGGCGGCCGTCGGCGGCGCCAACGCGGTAACGATCCTGCCGTTCAGCGCGGCTCTCGGTCTTCCTGACGCATTCGCCCGGCGCGTCGCCCGGAACACCCAGACGATCCTTCTCGAGGAATCGAATCTCTATCGCGTCGCCGATCCCTCGGCGGGCTCCGGCGCCATCGAGGCTTTGACCGACGAGCTTTGCGGTATTGCCTGGAAGCTGTTCCAGGAAATCGAGAGGGCCGGCGGCCCGGCCGAAGCGCTCCGCGCCGGCCTCATCCAGCGCGAGGTCGCCAAGGTGCGGGCCGCCCGCGAGGCAGCCATCGCGCGCCGCAAAGATCCTCTCGTCGGCACCACTGATTTTCCCGATCTCGCCGAGGAGCCGGTGGCCGTGCTCGATGTGGCGCCGTCCGTGGCCAGCGACGAGCCGGGCGAACAGACCGCGGAGCCTTTGCCGCGCATGCGCCTCGCCGAGCCGTTCGAGGCGTTGCGCGGCAAGAGCGACGCCCATCTCGCCGAATGCGGGAAGCGGCCGAAGATCTTCCTCGCCTGTCTCGGGCGCCCCGCGGACTTCAATGCGCGCGCGAGCTTCGCCAAGAGCCTGTTCGAGGCTGGCGGCGTCAAAGCCGTTGCGCCGGAAGCGGCGCAGTCGCGTGACGAGATGCTCGAGGCGTTCAAGGCCTCGGGCACGACGTTCGCGTGCCTCTGCTCCTCCGACAAGGTCTATGCCTCCGAGGGCGCAAGCGCTGCGGCGGCGCTCAAGGGCGCCGGAGCCCAACACATCTATCTCGCCGGCAAGCCCGGCGCTCTCGAAACAGACCTGAAATCCGCCGGCGTCGAAGGTTTCGTTTCGGCTGGCGCCGACGCTCTTGCCGTCTTGCGCGGGGCATATGAAAAATTGGAGCTCTAGGCGCGAAGAAGCGAGCGCCGATCGAAGGACAGGATAGTGGCTGGAATTCCTGATTTCACCGAGATCGAGTTTGAAGCGCCGCGTGAGCCGGCGCTGAGCGTGGGCGCCCCCGCCTGGGAGACGCCGGAAGGGCTCGCCGTGAAGCCGGTCTACGGGCCGGACGATCTGAAGGGTCTCGACTTCCTCGACGGGTTCCCGGGCGTGCCGCCTTATCTGCGCGGCCCCTACCCGACCATGTATGTGCAGCGGCCGTGGACGGTCCGCCAATATTCCGGCTTCTCCACCGCCGAGGATTCCAACGCCTTCTACCGCCGCAATCTCGCCGCCGGCCAGCAAGGCGTGTCCATCGCTTTCGATCTCGCCACCCACCGCGGCTACGATTCAGATCATCCGCGCGTGACCGGCGACGTCGGCATGGCGGGCGTCGCCATCGACTCGATCTACGACATGCGCACCCTGTTCGACGGCATTCCCCTCGATCAGGTCTCCGTCTCCATGACCATGAACGGCGCGGTGCTGCCCGTGCTGGCGTTGTTCATAGTCGCCGGCGAAGAGCAAGGCGTGCCGCACGAGCATCTCTCCGGCACGATCCAGAACGACATCCTCAAAGAGTTCATGGTGCGGAACACCTACATCTATCCGCCCGAGCCTTCGATGCGCATCGTCTCCGACATCATCGGCTACACCTCGCAGCATATGCCGCGCTTCAACTCGATCTCGATCTCCGGCTATCACATGCAGGAGGCGGGTGCGACGGCCGACCTCGAGCTCGCCTATACGCTCGCTGACGGCATCGAATATGTCCGCGCCGGCATCGCCGCCGGGCTCGACGTGGATGCCTTCGCGCCGCGGCTCTCGTTCTTCTGGGCCATCGGCATGAACTTCTTCATGGAGATCGCCAAGATGCGCGCCGCGCGCGCGCTGTGGGCCAAGCTCCTGATGGACGAGTTCCGGCCCAAGGATCCGAAATCGCTGGCGCTGCGTACCCACTGCCAGACGAGCGGCTGGAGCCTCGCCGCCCAGGACGTGTTCAACAACGTGATCCGCACCTGCGTCGAGGCCATGGCGGCGAC
>CAZHCN010000070.1:0-11340 GCA_964530895.1 uncultured Methyloceanibacter sp.
TCTGCATCATGTCGAGGAACTGCCGGGCGTAGGCGCTCAAGCTCTCCACATAGCGCCGCTGGCCCTCGGCGTAGATCGTGTCGAAGGCGAGCGAGGACTTGCCGGAGCCGGACAGCCCGGTGATCACGACCAGCTTCTCGCGCGGCAGGTCGATCGAGACGTTCTTGAGGTTGTGCTCGCGGGCGCCGCGGACTGAGATGGATTTGGAGGTCATTCTGCCAGGCAATGTCGGGCGGGACGCGGCCTTCCGCAAGCCCCGCTAACGCTTCGTCCTCAAGGCTTTGGCCGGGCGGACAGGAGGCCAAGCATAGCCGGGCCGGCCTTGCCCAGATAGCGCCTGTCATGCCGCAGGACCGAGAAGGCCCGGCCGTCGCGCCTTGGCGCGCCGAAACCGCCTAGATCAGGGCCAGCTTCTTGAGGCGCGAGCGGATGGCACCGGGCTTACGGCCGAGCTTCGCCGCGATCGCGCCCACCGTCTCTCCCGCCTTGTGCCGCGCCCGCAAGTCGCGCTCCTCGGCCTCGGTCCAGGGCGCATAGGCCTTGCCGTGGCTTTGCCTGAGCTGCGCCACGTCATAGCTCTTGAGGCTCGACGCTTCCGCCTGGTGCCCACCGCAATCGGCGAGAAAGGCGGCTTGCCGCCGGGCCAGCGCCTCGGCGCCGAGCCGTGACAGCGCCTCCAGCGCGCGGTCGGAGGCATCGCGGAACGCGGCATCCTTCTCGATCGCCAGCGGATGGACGCGCAAGGCCCGCTCGTTCAGCCCCAGAAGGTGCAGGCCCGACAGGCTGCGCAAGCGGGACAGCGCCACATAGCCCTGGCCGTATTCGAAGGCGCGCGACAGGTCGATGACCGCTTCGTCCAGCGACATGCCCTGGCTCTTATGCACGGTGATGGCCCAGGCGAGCCGCAAGGGGATTTGCGTGACGGACGCGCGTTCCTTGCCGTTCTCTTCGATCTTCCAGGTCACGGGCTCGGCGGTGATGCGCTTGCCGCCGCGTGTGCGCACGATCGGCAGACCGGCCTCGGAATCGAATGCCTCGACCACGCCGAGCGTGCCGTTGACGTAGCGGCCGGCAGGATCGTTCTTGGTGAACATCACCACGGCGTCGGGCTTGAGGTCGAGACGGTCCGGCGACAAGCAGCCGCGCTTCAGCGTCTCCACCGCGGGCGGCGGTCCTTTGCCGGTCATGGAAAATGCGCGCATCTCGCCGTCAAGCTTGGCCAGTTGTTGCCGGTTGATGTCGTCCACCGCGGCATTGTGCGTGAAGAGCCGCGTGCGGGAGGCGGGCAACTGGTCGCGCTCGACCATGCGCGCGGCGAGCCGCTCGCGATGGATGCCGGAACAGGCATTGGCGCGAATGGCATCGAGCAGATCGAGAAAGGGCTGATCATCCTGCCGGTGCTGCTCCGACAGATAGCAGACCATGGGATCGAGATCGCGCCAGGCGGAGGAGGCATGGGCGAACGCGGCGTCAAAGCCGCCGTCCCCATCGGCGAGATCGAGCATGCCGCTCTCCGCCCGCCGGCGCATCACCGGCGGCAGCTGAAAGAAGTCGCCGACGAGGATCACCTGCAGGCCGCCGAACGGAGCCGAATTTGCCCGCAAGTGACGGCAGACCGTATCCGCGAGCGTCAGGCTGCGCGCCGGCAGCATGGAGATCTCGTCGATGATCAGGACGCACGGTTTCTCGATGCGCGCGGCAAGCCGCCGGTTGGCGGCCAGCACGTCGAGATCGCGCCGGGTCAAGGTCTCGCGCACGCCGATCCCGCTCCAGGCATGGATGGTGGTGCCGTGGCCGTGGGTCGCGGCAATGCCGGTCGAGGCGGTGTAGGCGACATCGACGCCGGCCCGGGCCAGTTCCTTGAGATAGCGGTTGACCGTATGGGTCTTGCCGCTTCCCGGCTGGCCGGTGAGAAAGATGCTGGCCCCGGTCCTGAGCAGCGCCAGCGCCTCGTCCTGGGTCATTGGTTCTCCGTTTCCCCGCTCAGACCTCCGCACGCCGCTTCAGCATAACCGATGGCGGGCGCGCGAATCTCAGCCTAGAGAAGCACATGACCATGACTCGTACTCAGATCGCTATCACCGGCGCCATCATTCTCGCGGCCGCGGCCATCCTTTATGGGATGGGCCATCCGCTCATCTGCAAGTGCGGCTACATCAAGCTCTGGCATTTCGACGTGATGAGCGCCGAGAACTCCCAGCACATCATCGACTGGTACACGCCCTCCCACATCATCCACGGCTTTCTGTTCTATGCGCTGCTGTGGCTGTTTGCCCGGCGCCTGTCATTTGGCACGCGGTTGATCCTGGCGGTCCTGGTGGAGGCCAGCTGGGAGGTGGTCGAGAACACCGACTTCGTCATCAACCACTATCGCGAGATGACCGTGTCGCTCGACTATTACGGCGACAGCGTGCTCAACTCCGTGAGCGATATTCTCTTCATGGTGTTCGGCTTTTATCTCGCCGCCTGGCTACCGGTGTGGCTCACCATACTCATTGCCGTGGCGCTTGAGGTCTTCATCGGAGTCATGATCCGCGACAACCTCACACTGAACGTCATCATGTTCGTGTGGCCGATGGATTGGATCCTGCACTGGCAACAGGGCCGCGGCGGCTAGAGCGGCACGCGGATGCCGAAGATCATCATGAGCATCAGCCAGGCAAACGCGGCCACGGTCGGATAGAAGGTGATGCCGAAGCCGAAGGCGCGCAAGAATGGGTTTTTGTGGTAGCCGATCCAGAACAAGATGCGCCCCATCACGAATAGCGCCGTGAGGATCGGCAGCGTTCGCGCTTCCTCCTGCGGGCAGTACATGGCAAGCCCGGCATTGGCGATGAAATACGCGGTGAACTGCTCGAACGTGTTGAGGATGAACCGGTTGTTGATGTCGACCGGCGAGTTGGCCTTCGGCACGCGGCCGACGAACATGGATGGATCGAGCCGCTGAGCGGCGACGATGCAGATGCCGATAATGCCCGGCACCAGCGCAATGACGGCGTCCTTGATGACCAGCGCGAGGCGGTCGGCGATGCCCCAGGCTTCCGGCGTCCACGTCCAGAAATACTTCGCCGCTGCGAAGAAGGCAGCGGCGAACAGCCAGTTGCCCACCAGCACGGCGATGAATGGCCATTGCATGGTGGTGAAGCCGAGAGTCTTGCTGCGTGGATCGCGCCGTTTGGGCCTTCGGCGCCCCGATGTTTGCCGCTGATCGACGGACCGCTGCATGTTCCCTATCTCTCCGGGCGTCAGGCGGGCAGGCTCTCAGGCCCGACGCGCTGCCAAGACAACAACTTCGTTTCTTCTTTTAGCCATACGGCTCGCTTTCTCAAATCTCAAGAGGGCGGCACGGTAGACCGAATAGAACAAAACGTGTACAAGAGGCTTTCTGCCTCGGGTCTGTGGACGGATGTCTCAGGCCTGTGGACAGGATCCATGACATTTTGGAGTCACCTGGAAGCGGGGGCCTTCCCGGCGTAAGACTGGCTCCAAGGGCATCGTGACGCATATCTGCGGGAGGTCGCAACATGGCCGGATCGGTCAACAAAGTCATTCTGATCGGCAATCTCGGCGCCGATCCTGAAATCCGCCATACGCAGGATGGTCGTCCCATCGTCAATCTGCGGGTCGCCACCAGCGACAGCTGGCGCGACAAGGCGACCGGCGAGCGCCGCGAGAAGACCGAGTGGCACCGTGTCGTCATCTTCAACGAGGGGCTCGCCCGTATCGCCGAGCAGTACCTGAAGAAGGGCTCCAAGGTATATCTCGAGGGCTCGCTGCAGACGCGCAAATGGGAGGATCAGTCCGGCCAGGAGCGCTACACCACGGAGGTGGTGCTGCAAGGTTTCAATTCGCAGCTCACCATGCTCGACGGCAGACAGCGCGACGGCATGGGCGAGGGGTCGAGCGGGGGCGATTTCGGCCGCACCCGTCCGCTCGGCAGTGGCGGTGGCAGCGGCGCCTCGTTCAACAAAGAGCTCGACGACGAGATTCCGTTCTAGCGGCCGCTACAACAAGCCCGGCCCGCGTTGCGGACCGGGCCTCTCTGGGGAGACATGTGCGTCTGGCGCATGACTCAACTAGTAGCTGCCGGGATCGCTCGGCACGTCGTCCTTCTTCTTAAAGTCGGTCACAGTGTTCTCACCCACAGTGAGCTTCTGCGCGTCGAGCCGCTGATAGTCCGGCGCGGACGCCAGCATGTCGGCGGTGAGGGTGCTCGCGATCACCTTGACGCCGTTATCGTCGTCGCGGCTGAACTTCAGATCGTCGTAGCGGACGGCGACATCCTTCTCACCAAGCCCGAGGAAGCCACCGGCGCCGACCAGAACGGCCACGACCTTGCCGGTACTGTCGGTGACGAGGTCATTGATGTCGCCGATGCTCTCATTGTTGGCGTTGACCACCGGCTGGCCGATGAGGTTGCTCGCCAGGTAGTCATCGCTTTCCTGCTTGGTGAGGAACTTGGGCTTCTCGAGCGTTGCGGACTGCTCGATCGCGTCCTCCGGCGAAATTGACTTCGGTGCATCGAGAGCAGGCGTCGCCGGCAGCGCGTCATCGCTTGACGGCGCCGCCTCGGGCGACATCTGCGCGGATGAATCCGAGGATGCATCCGGAATCGGCTGCGCCGGAGCGCCAGGATCGACCGGCGCGGCCTCGGACGGCATGGCCGGCTGCTGCATCGCGGGCGGATTTTGGGTTTGATCCGCAGGCGCGTCGGTCTGTGCGAGGGCCGGGGTAAGGCCCAACAGCAGACCAACGGCGGTAGTGGTAAGAAGTCTTTTCATCAGTCTTCTCCTTGTCCGTCGTTGCGTGAGTGACGCCTCGTTTGCGCCACGAATTACGGGCGGCAGGGCCCTAGCGCCGCCTTCACGCAACAACGTCGCGGGCGAGTCATTCGTTCCCGTTTGTGGGCAAGCTTGACCCTTTTGTAGCGGCGTCGAATCGCCCTTCGACCAACACCACGCGCGGCGCACAAAACGCTGATTTCATTACAGAAAATAAAGGCGCTCCAGGGCGCATGACAGTTGCGGAAGAGGCGTCAAATCAGCTATAGAAAACCGACTCCTTAAAGCGTATAGGGCCGCGATTGAGAGACGTTTTTCCCTCTCGCGCCGGAGCGTTATTCAGGCATCTGACGATTATCTAGAAGGCGTTCTCCTTCCTTGGCTGACGAAGAAGATACTGGCGTCGAGGGGCCTTCTCCCTCTGACATTAGACCCGTCTCGCTCATCGACGAGATGAAGAGGTCCTATCTCGATTACGCCATGAGCGTGATCGTGTCCCGTGCGCTGCCCGACGTGCGTGACGGGCTCAAGCCCGTGCATCGGCGCATCCTCTATTCGATGCGCGAGAACAACTACACGCCGGACCGGCCGTACAACAAATCGGCGCGCGTCACCGGCGATACGATGGGTAAGTACCATCCGCACGGCAACCAGGCGATTTACGACGCGCTGGTGCGCTTGGCGCAGGACTTCTCCATGCGCCTGCCGCTTATCGACGGGCAGGGGAATTTTGGCTCCGTCGACGGCGACCCGCCGGCGGCCGAACGCTACACCGAGGTGCGGCTGGCGAAGCCTGCCATGGCGTTGCTCGACGATCTCGAGAACGACACGGTCGACTTCCAGCCGAACTATGACGGCCGCGAGCAGGAGCCGGTCGTTCTTCCGGCGAAGTTTCCCAATCTTCTCGTCAACGGTGCGGGCGGTATCGCCGTCGGCATGGCGACCAACATCCCGCCCCACAATCCGGGCGAGGTGATCGACGCCTGTATGGCTTATCTCGACAATCCGGCCATCGACATTGGCGAGCTTATCGAGATCGTGCCCGGGCCCGACTTCCCCACCGGCGGCCTCATACTCGGTCGTCAGGGCATCCGCTCCGCCTATCACAAGGGCCGCGGCTCGGTGCTCATGCGCGGCCGCGTACATAACGAGACGGTCCGCAAAGAGCGCGAGGCGCTCGTCATCACCGAGATCCCGTATCAGGTGAACAAGGCGGCGATGGTCGAGAAGATCGCCGAGCTCGTGCGCGAGAAGAGGATCGAGGGTATCGCCGACATCCGCGACGAGAGCGACCGCCAGGGCATGCGCGTGGTGATCGAGCTGAAGCGCGACGCCATGGCCGACGTGGTGCTGAACCAGCTCTACCGCTACTCGCCGCTGCAATCGACCTTCGGCTGCAACATGGTGGCGCTGAACGGCGGCCGCCCCGAGGTGATGAACCTCAAGGACATGATCCGCGCCTTCACCGACTTCCGTGAGGAGGTCGTCGGGCGCCGGATCAAATTCCTTCTGCGCAAGGCCCGCGACCGCGCCCACGTGCTGGTCGGCCTGGCCATCGCCGTTGCTAATATCGACGAGGTGATCGCGCTGATCCGGAAAGCCCCCGACCCGGCCGCGGCGCGCCAGCAGTTGATGGAGCGCGACTGGCCGGCGAAGGACGTGGTGGCCTTGGTCGAGCTGATCGCCGATCCGCGTCACAAGGTGTCGGCGGCGGGGACCTACCGGCTCTCCGAGGAGCAGGCCCGGGCCATCCTCGATCTCCGCCTGCAGCGCTTGACCGCGCTCGGCCGCGACGAGATCGGCGACGAGTTGAAGGGGCTGGGCGACCAGATCGCCGACTATCTCGACATTTTGCGGTCCCGCGCCCGCATCGTCGGCATCGTCAAGGATGAGCTCACCGCCATCAAGAACGAGTTCGGCACGCCGCGGCGGACCGAGATCTTGGAGATGGTGGGCGAGGTCGAGGACGAGGACCTGATCCAGCGCGAGGACATGGTCGTCACCGTGTCCCACAAGGGCTACATCAAGCGCGTGCCGCTCTCCGCCTATCGCGCGCAGCGCCGCGGCGGCAAGGGCCGCGCCGGCATGGCGACCCGCGAGGAGGATTTCGTCGCCCGCATTTTCATCGCCAACACGCACACGCCGGTGCTGTTCTTCTCCTCGCGCGGCATGGCCTACAAGATGAAGGTGTGGCGCCTGCCGCAGGCAGCCCCGCAATCGCGCGGCAAGGCCATGGTCAATCTCCTGCCGCTCGGCAAGGACGAGACCATTACCACCATCCTGCCGCTACCCGAGGACGAGCGGTCTTGGGGGAAACTCGACGTGATGTTCGCCACCAATTACGGCAGCGTCCGCCGCAACAAGCTCTCCGATTTCATCGAGGTGCGGCAGAACGGCAAGATCGCCATGAAGCTCGATCCGGGCGACCGCATCGTCGACGTTCATGTCTGCAACGAGCAGCAAGACGTGCTGCTCACCTCCGGCGACGGCCAGGCGATCCGCTTCCCCGTCACCGACGTGCGCGTGTTCAAGGGCCGCGAGTCGGCGGGCGTGCGCGGCATCAAGCTCGGCAAGGGCGACGAGTTGATCTCTATGGCGATCCTCACCCATGTGGAGGCCACGGCCGCCGAGCGCGCGGCCTATGTGCGCCAGGCCAATATGGTCCGCCGCGGCGGCGTCGACTATGAGCCGGATATCGAGCCGGAGACGGAAGGCGAGGAAACGGTCGTGCTGACGCCTGAGCGCTACGCCGAGCTCAGCGCGCACGAGGAGTTCGTGCTGACCGTGTCAGAGAACGGCTACGGCAAGCGCTCGAGCGCTTACGAGTACCGGGTGTCGGGACGCGCCGGCAAAGGCATTATCGGCATGATCGTCAACCAGCGGAACGGCAAGCTGGTGGCGTCGTTCCCCGCCGACGACAGCGATCAGATCATGCTCGTCACCGACCGCGGCCAGCTTATCCGGGTGCCGGTGGAGGGGATCTCCATCATGGGCCGTTCGACCCAGGGCGTGATCGTGTTCGATACCGCCGAGGACGAGCGCGTCGTCTCGGTCGAGCACATTCCCGACGAGAACGGGAACGGAGCGGAAGGCGAAGCGGCGCCCGACGATGGTGAGTCAGGGGAGGGCTGACCCCGTCGGTTATCGCGTGGTGCTGGGAGTCTTGGCGTAAAGCGCCCGGATCGATTGCGCGGCAGGCGTGAGCGCGGCGAGGGCGTCGAGATCACGGATTATGGCGTGATGCCGGTCAGGATGGCTCAAGAGACCACTCGCTCTCAGCCGTGACATGGTTCTCGACAGCGTATCGGCGTTGAGCCCGAGATAGTCGGCCATGTCGGTGCGCCTGAGTGGCATCTCGAAGGCGACCGCACCGGAAGGTGCCCGCACGCCGGTGCCCATGGCAAGTTCCATCAAATAGGTTGCGACCCGCTGTTGGCAGTCGAACTGCCCGACCGCGGCCATATGAATGGCTTGGCGGGCCGTCTGTTTGGCCACCGCATCGGCGAAATAGCCGGCGGTCTCCGGATCGTCTGCCGCCAGCTCCGCAACAGCGCTCCAGCGGAAGCGGAGCACCTCACCGGCGGTGACCGCAGAAAGTTGGGCGGAGGCGGCAGGCGGCGCGAACGCGGTGCGGAACACATCGCCGGGATAATAGAGCGCGATGACCTGGCGCAGGCCGCCGGGGAGCGTCACATGCAGCATGAGCGCGCCGGAGCGGACCACGAATGCCGCCTCGCTCCCCTCGACGCTCAGCGCGACGGACTGCCCTCGGCGCGTCCGCAGCGTCGCGGCATGCGCGCCGAGACGAGCCGGGATCGCGCCGGGATGGTTTGCTTTTGTGTCTGAGGCGGCGGCGATTGTCAGAGGAAGTGCTTCCCGTGTCTTCAAGCCGGAAATCATGACCATGGGCTTGCCTCGCGGCGGACTGCCGCCATGCAAACCCAAGCAGTCGGTCGAGTGAGGGAGTCGTGCTTTGATTTCGATCAACTCGGAGCCGGGCGCGACAGCGTGTCCGGCGGGCCACGTGGTCCCCAAGGATTTGACCCAGATCAATAAAGACCGTTGCTCAGCCGCAACAGTCGCCAAAGATGTGACATGGACTGATCTCGGTCAGCCCGTTCGGCCGATCGGTGCTGGAGCCGGCAGGGGCATCGCCTCAAGACTATAGAGGACATAAAGCGAGGGCCGATCCGGCCGCTCGGCAGGCTGGGGGACGTCAGACATGAACAGATTTGTGAAAGCTGCAGTGGCGGGGCTGGCCTTGGCGGCTTGCACCGCGGGCGCGTCGGCAACGGCCATGGCCGGCGACGACCACGGAGATTTCATGGTCCGCGCGCTGGTCACCGGGGTTCTTCCCGACACGGACGCCACGGTGAAGGCCGGCGGGGCCGTCATTCCCGGCGCCAATGCCGACGTGAGCGACGAGGTCATCCCCGCGACGACCCTGACCTACTTCTTCAACGACAACATTTCGTTGGAGCTCTTCTGCTGCTTCGCCAAGCACGACATTGATGCGAAGGGGAGCATTGCCGGCTTCGGCAAGATCGCCGACACGTGGATCTTCCCACCGGCGCTGACCGCCCAGTACCACTTCAACAGCGGCGGCAAGTTGCAGCCTTATGTGGGCGCGGGCGTGCAATACATCGCCTTCTTCGACGAGAAGAGCTACGTGCCAGGTTCCACGGGCGTGAACATCGACAACGCCTGGGGCTTCACCTTGCAAGCGGGCCTCGATGTGTCGATCGGCAATGGTTGGTTTCTCAACGCCGACGTGAAGAAAACTTGGCTCGACACGGACATCACCTGGGCGGGGACGGGCATCACCGCCTCTGCCGATCTCGACCCGTTGATCATCTCGGCCGGCTTCGGCTATCGCTTCAATTTGAGCGACATCTTCGGCCATCGCACCCAGACCGCCTCAATACCGATGAAGTAATAAAGAGAGTTGGGGTGGCGGGCCCGGCAATTGCCGGGCCCCTTTTCTTTTGTGGGCATCACGAAGGCGATACGGCCCGCGGACGATGCGCCCTTGCCGATTGAGCGCCCGCGCGGCTAGAAGAGGCCCCTGAGGTGCGTCTCAAGGCTGCCATCCATAGGGGATGGCCCGCCGGCGCGCTTGGAGTCTCGGCGGTATGCGCGTTGGCCTCTATCCCGGCAGTTTCGACCCCGTCACCTTGGGCCATGTGGATATCGTGCGCCGGTCGGCGCATCTTGTCGACCGGCTGGTGATTGCCGTCGGCACGCACCATGACAAGCACCCGCTGTTCTCCGCAGACGAGCGCGTGCAGCTCGCTTCCCAGGTGCTCAAGCCAGTCGCCAAGGAGATCGGTCTCGTCCTCGACGTGACCACCTATGACAGCCTGACCGTCGACGCCGCCAAGGCGGCAAAGGCCTCGGTCGTCATCCGCGGCCTCCGCGACGCCGGCGACTTCGACTACGAGATGCAGATGGCCGGGATGAATACGGCTCTTGCCCCGGAGATCGAGACGGTGTTTCTGGCCTCGTCGCCCGGCACGCGCCACATCGCGGCGAGCCTTGTCCGTCAGATCGCCGCAATGGGAGGCGACGTTTCGACCTTCGTACCCGCCGCCGTCGCCTCAGCCCTCAAGCAGAAATTCACCGCGTAGCAGGAAAACTTGCGAGGAAACCCCATGACCATAAGGGCCATTGTCCTATTCACCGCCGCGTTGCTGTTCGGCGCTTTCAGCGCCCATGCCGGCAATCTCGGCAATCCGGTGTCGCTTAACGAGAAGGCGCCCCCCGTCTACAAGGCGAAATTCGAGACGAGCAAGGGCACCTTCGTGATCGAGGTGCATCGCGACTGGGCGCCCAATGGCGCCGACCGCTTCTATAATCTGGTGAAGAACGGGTTCTACAATGACGCGCGCTTCTTCCGCGTGATCAGCGGCTTCATGGTGCAGTTCGGCATCAGCGGCAACCCCGACGTCTCCGCCGTGTGGCGCGATGCCACGATCCCCGACGACCCGGTGAAGCAGTCGAACACACGCGGCATGGTGAGCTTCGCCACGGCCGGGCCCAACACGCGCACCACGCAGGTCTTCATCAATTTCGGGGACAACGCGGGTCTCGACGGTCAGGGCTTTGCGCCCTTCGGCCAGGTGGTCAAAGGTATGGAGGTGGTCGACTCCATCTATGACGGCTACGGCGAGGGCGCCCCGCGCGGGCGGGGCCCCGACCAAGGGCGCGTTCAGTCGGAAGGCAACGCCTACCTGGTGGAGGCCTATCCCAAGCTCGATTACATCAAGAAGGCGACCATCGAGCCATAATCAACCCGACAACGAGAAGGAGCCCCATATCGTGGCAAATCCCGAAGACACTCTCATCCTCGAGACGAGCAAGGGCAACGTCGTGGTCGAGATGCGCCCCGACCTTGCGCCCAACCATGTGGCCCGCATCAAGGAGCTGGCCCGCCAGGGCTTCTACGACGGCGTGCCCTTTCACCGCGTGATCGAAGGCTTCATGGCGCAGACCGGCGATCCGACTGGCACCGGCACCGGCGGCTCGGGCAAGAAACTGGGCGCCGAGTTCAACGCCGAGC
>CAZHCN010000071.1:0-11298 GCA_964530895.1 uncultured Methyloceanibacter sp.
TGCGGATGACCTTGATGCCGAGATCGCGGATCTTCTTGCGCAGGGTGTTGCGGTTGAGACCGAGAAGATCGGCGGCGCGGATCTGGTTGCCGCGGGTGGCGGCGAGCGCCGCGGTGATGAGCGGGAACTCCACTTTGCGCAAGATGCGCGTGTAGAGGCCCGCCGGCGGCAGGTCTTGGCCGAAGCCGAGAAAATAGTCGGTGAGATAGCGCTCCACGGACTCCGTCAGGTCGCCGGTCGTTTCGGCGGCGTCGGGAAACGGCGGGCGGGCGGCGGTGGCGAACTCACTCTCCACCATCTCGACGGTGACGATGTCCTGCGCGTAGATCGCCGACAGGCGACGCACCAGGTTCTCGAGCTCGCGCACGTTGCCCGGCCAGTGATAGCGCTTGAGGCGCTCGATGGCGCCGGGCTCGAAGCCTTTCGGCGGCAGTCCCTCCTTCTCGGCGATCGAAAGGAAGTGACGCACGAGGTCGGGAATGTCCTCGAGCCGCTCGCGCAACGGCGGCAGCCTCAAGGGCACCACGTTCAGCCGGTAGTAGAGGTCCTCGCGGAACAGGCCTTGGTCGATCTGCTGCTGCAGGTCGCGGTTGGTGGCGGCGATGATCCTGACATTGGTCCGGATCGGCGTGCGGCCGCCGACCGTTGTGTATTCGCCCTCCTGAAGCACGCGCAACAGTCGCGTCTGCGCTTCCATCGGCATGTCGCCGATCTCGTCGAGAAATAGCGTGCCGCCTTCGGCCTGCTCGAAGCGGCCGACATGACGGGTCTGGGCGCCGGTGAAGGCGCCCTTCTCGTGACCGAACAACTCGGACTCGATCAGCTCGCGCGGGATCGCCGCCATGTTGATGGCGACGAACGGTCCGTTGCGGCGCTTGCCATACTCATGGAGCGCGCGGGCGACCAGCTCCTTGCCGGTGCCCGACTCGCCGGTGATCATCACGGTGAGATCGGTCTGGGTCAGGCGGGCAAGGACGCGATAGATGTCCTGCATGGCCGTGCAGCGGCCGATGAGCGGCATCCCATCGCTCGACTCCGCCGAAAGACGCTGCGCCTTCTTGCGCGGCTCGGCGAGCGCGCGGCCCACCACGGAGATTAGCTCGTTGAGGTCGAAAGGCTTCGGCAGGTACTCATACGCGCCGCGTTCCGCGGCTGTGATGGCCGTCATGAAGGTGTTCTGCGCGCTCATCACGATGATGGGGAGGTCGGGCCTCAACTTCTTGACTCGCGGAATGAGATCGAAGGCGCTCTCGTCGGGCATGACCACATCGGTGATCACGAGGTCCCCCTCGCCCTGACTGATCCACCGCCACAGGGTCGCGGCGTTGCCGGTGGCGCGCGGTGCGTAGCCGGCACGGGCGAGCGCCTGGTTGAGAACGGTGCGGATCGCCGCGTCGTCGTCAGCGATTAGAATATTGCCTTTGCCCATTCTGGTTACGCCTGCGTCGCTTCTATCGCCTGCGTCACTTCGCTCTCGGCCATCGGCATCAGCGCGCGAAAGACCGTGAATCGGGGACGTGACTCGCATTCGATGATTCCCCCATGGTCGCCAATAATCTTGGCCACCAAGGCCAGTCCGAGCCCGGTACCGGACGGCTTGGTGGAGACAAACGGATCGAAGAGATGCGGCAAGAGGTCAGACGGCACGCCTTCGCCGTTGTCCTCCACCGCGATTTCGAGTGGCAGGCTGACGCGGGCTTGGCTGCTGGGCACGGAGAGGCGGACGCCCGGCCGGAACGAGGTCGAGAGCGTGATCTGGCCGTCGGCGCGGTCCTCGCCAATGGCTTCGGCGGCGTTCTTCACGAGATTGAGGAACACCTGGACGAGCTTGTCGCGGCTCCCCGGCACGGACGGCAGCGATGGATCGTAGCTCTCGACGATCTTGATGTGGCGGGCGAAGCCGGTGCGCGCGATCTGCTTCACGTGGTCGAGCACGTCGTGGATGTTCACCGGCTCGCGCTGGATGGGCCGCTCATCCCCGAAGATCTCCATGCGGTCGACCAGCTTGCAGATGCGGTCGGACTCGGCACAGATCAGCTGAGTCAGGGTGCGGTCGGAATCGGTGCGGTCGCTCTCCAAGAGCTGGGCTGCGCCTCTGATGCCGGAGAGCGGGTTCTTGATCTCGTGAGCGAGCACAGCGGCAAGTCCGGAGACGGAGCGCGCGGCGCCACGATGGGTCAGCTGGCGCTCGATCATATGCGCCATGCTGCGCTGTTGCAGCATCACCATCACCCTGCCAGGTGCTTCGGGGAGCGGACCGCCATAGAGATCGACAAGCTTGGGCGCCTCGAATCGGAAGGAGCCGAGCTCGACGGCATATTCGTTGACCGTGGTGCCGTTGCGCTGCACTTGCTCGACAAGCGCGATCAACGGGCAGCCGAAGGCGACCACGTCGGGGAGGCTGTGCCGGCACAGAACGCCCGCGCTCATCTGAAAGAAATCTTCCGCCGCCGTGTTCGCGTATTCGATGGCGAGATTCTTGCCGATGACGAGGAGCGGATGCGGCAAGGCCCCGAGCAAAGCATCGCAGGGAATTGCCGGGCCGTCTGCCTTTCGTCTGGGGCTGGGGTTTTTGGTCGAGACGCTCAAAGACGTGTATATCCTCGCGGCCGCGCGATGGATGGCCTAGATCGGTATGCATAAATTTTATGCACAGCCATCCTATGATCTATTATTGGGCAAGATACGAGGCTTTTCGCAAGGGAGCAACATTCCTTTTGCCGCACTGCAACAATAAATATCTTCAAAGGTTTAACAGCGGTTGTTCGGAGATTTTCCACAATTTTCGGGAGCCGCGGCTATGAGAGTCGCGAGCCTAATCGTGGCGGCTGGGCGCGGCGCCAGGGCGGTTTCAGACGCCGGTCGGCCGAAGCAATATTGCCGGCTTGGCGGCAAAGCTATGCTGGCGCGCTCGATTGGGGCATTTGCCGCCCATCCGGGCATCGACGACGTGCTGGTGGTGATTCACCCCGACGATGCGGCGCTTTACGCCGAAGCGAGCAGTTCTTTCACCAGGCGTCTGCTTCCGCCGGTCAGCGGCGGTGCGCGGCGGCAGGACAGCGTGCGGGCCGGGCTTGAGGCGCTGGCCGCGCAAGCGCCCGATCTCGTGCTGATCCACGACGCGGCGCGGCCGTTTGTGGATGCCGACCTCATCAGCCGGGTGGTCGCGTGTCTCGACTCTCACGCGGGCGCCCTGCCCTGTCTTCCTGTCACCGACACGCTGAAGCGCGGACAAGAGGGGCGCGTCGTCGAAACCGTCGCACGCGATGAGCTATGGCGCGCCCAGACGCCGCAAGGTTTCAAGTTCGATGCGATCCTCGCCGCCCATCGTGCGGCGGCGACAGATGATTCACGGGAGTTCACAGACGATGCGGCGATCGCGGAGTGGTTCGGTCTCAATGTGGCGCTGGTCGAAGGCTCCGAACATAATCGCAAGCTCACCACGGCGGAGGATCTCAAGATCGCTGACGAGATGTTACGGGTGAGGCGTGACGGCGCGTCCGGCGCGGTCCGCGTCGCGTCCGGCTATGACGTGCACGCGCTGGGTCCCGGCGATGCGGTCATTCTGTGCGGCGTGCACATCCCGCACACCAAGAAGCTCGTCGGTCATAGCGACGCCGATGTGGGCCTGCACGCGCTGACCGACGCATTGCTCGGCACCATCGCCGATGGGGATATCGGCGTGCATTTTCCGCCCTCCGACGACCGCTGGCGGGGCGCGGCCTCCGACTTGTTTCTGAAAGCGGCCGCGGACAAGATCGCGGCGCGCGGCGGCGAGATCGTCCATGTGGACGTGACGCTTCTCTGCGAGGCGCCGCGCATCGGTCCCTACCGCGATGCCATGCGCGCCTTCATGGCCGAGACGCTCGGGCTCGATGTCGGCCAAGTGAGTATCAAGGCGACCACCAATGAAGGGCTCGGCTTTGTCGGCCGGGGCGAGGGCATCGCCGCCATGGCGACGGCGACGGTGAGGCTGCCATGACGGACATGATCGAGATAGATGAACGCCTCGTCGCGCTGGCGGCCGACGTGATCAAGGCGTGCCGCGCCAAGGGCGAGCTGATCGCCACGGCGGAGTCATGCACGGGCGGGCTCGTCTCGGCCACGTTGACCGCCGTGCCCGGCTCCTCCGACGTGTTCGACCGCGGCTTCGTCACCTACTCCAACGCGGCGAAGAGCGAGATGCTGGGCGTGCCGTATTGGCTGATCGAGCGGCATGGCGCGGTGAGCGAGGACGTCGCGAGGGCCATGGCCGGGGGCGCCCTCACCCATAGCAATGCGAGCCTCGCGGTGGCGGTGACCGGTATCGCAGGACCCGACGGCGGCACGCCGGAGAAGCCCGTGGGTCTCGTGCATTTTGCCGCCGGCCGTCCGGACGGCCCCATGCATCACGAGCGTGTCGTGTTCGGGGATCTCGGCCGGGCCGAGGTCAGGCGTCGCGCCGTCGAGCGGGCGCTATCGCTCTTGCGCTCATTGACGTGAGGCGAGCGCCGCGGTCTCGGTGCCGTAGACCTCGTCGGCCCGGGCCTCGAAGGCGTCGGTATATTTCCGGACCGCTTTGTCGAACAGTCCGCCGACCACCCGTTCGAACATGCGCGAGCGGAAGGCATAGGCGATATAGAAATCCACGTCCGATGCATCGCCGCCGCGGGGCAGAAATCGCCAGCGGTTCTCGAGAAAGGAGAACGGTCCGTCGAGATATTCGACGAAGATGGTGTGGCCGGGGCGATCGAGGGTGACTTTGGTGGTGAAGCGCTCGCGGATCAGCTTGTAGCCGACTTGCATCGTGGCGATGAGCACCTCCTTGCCCTCCACCTCCTCGCGGCGCGTCACGGTGAGCGCCTCCACGAGCGGTAGGAACTGCGGATACTCCTCGACACGCGCGACCAATGCATACATGTCGTCCGCCGAGTGCGCGACGGGATGGTTGATCTCGAAGACGTGCATGATGGCGAGCGGCGCGCGCTCAAGCGCCGGCTGACGCGTGACGCGCGGCCTTCAGCTGCGCGAAATCTTCGGCGGCGTGGTAGGAGGAGCGGGTCAAGGGGCTGGACGCCACGAGGAGGAAACCTTTCTCTTCGCCCAAGCGCTTATACGATTGAAACTCCTCCGGCGTGACAAAGCGGTCAATGGCCGCATGTTTGCGCGTGGGCTGGAGATATTGGCCGATGGTGAGAAAATCGATGTCGGCACGGCGCAAATCGTCCATCAGGGCGGCGACCTCTTCCCTCGTCTCGCCGAGACCCACCATGATGCCGGACTTGGTGAAGAGACGCGGGTCGCGGCGCTTGGCCGCTTCGAGCAGCGCGAGCGAGTGCCGATAGTCGGCGCCCGGACGGATGCGCCGGTAGAGCGACGGCACCGTCTCCATATTGTGGTTGAACACGTCGGGCTGCGCGTCGACGACGACCGGAAGCGCGCCCGCTTTGCGCAAGAAGTCCGGGGTCAGCACCTCAATGGTCGTGCGCGGCGCGGCGTGCCGGATCGCCGCGATGGTGTCCGCAAAATGCGCGGCGCCTCCGTCGTCAAGATCGTCGCGGTCGACGGAGGTGATCACCACGTGGGTGAGGTCGAGGGCGGCGATCGCCGTGCCGACGCGCCGAGGCTCATCCGGATCGAGAGGCGCCGGCTTGCCCGTGGCCACGTTGCAGAAGGCGCAGGCCCGAGTGCAGACATCGCCCATGATCATCACCGTGGCGTGGCGCTTCCCCCAGCACTCGCCGATATTGGGACATGCGGCCTCTTCGCAGACCGTGTGGAGGCGGTGCTCGCGTAAGATGTCTCGTGTCGCATCGAAGGCGTGCGCGTCGGGCGCCTTGACGCGGATCCACGACGGCTTCGGCAGGACGGGCGTATCGGGCAGCCGCGCCTTCTCCGGATGACGCGGCCGCGCGCCACGCAAAGTATCGATCACCGTGACCATCAAAGCTCAGCCCGTACGGGCCCCTTGAACCTTTCGCCAAATCCAAATCAGCAAGACCGCGCCGATCGTGGCCACGATCAAATTGCCTACCCAGCCGTAGAACTCGACATTCAAGAGTCTGGCGAGACTGCCGCCGACGAACGAGCCGGCGATTCCGACAAGGAGATTGGTGAATAGCCCGTGATCGCTCGCCGTCACCTTCTCGGCGATGTAGCCCGCGATCAGGCCGATGATGAGCATGCCGAAAAAGCCGACGCCAGGCATGCTCAGAAGCGTTTGAGTTTGAGCGTCCATCGAAACCTCCAGGCTCACAGGGTGCATGCCGCGATTCGGTCGGGCCGCACCGGACGGTGCCAATATAAGGACTTCCGAGGCTCGCGGCATCAGCCGTGTGTTGTCGGCAAGTGTTTCCGGGGCGCGCGATATTTGGCTCGCGTCAAAGGTCGAAGCTCATAGACTTAGATTTGAGCCGCAGATTGATCCGCATCACCTGATACGTTGCCACACCCACAGGCAGATTACCGCGCCGATGGTGGCGATGATGATTTGGCCGATCAGCCCGTAAGCGGCGATGCCGACGAGGCCTGCGAGCAGGCCGCCGACCACGGCGCCGATAATGCCGATCAGCAGATTCACCAAGAGATCCTGCTGCCGCCCCATGATGTAAGAGGCCAGCACGCCGGCGATCAGGCCGATAATCAGAAAGATAATCAGGCTCATAATGGTCCTCCCATTTATTGGTCGTGCTCTCGGAGCGCTCCGCTACGGGGAGACTAGATGTGGAGGGCACGCCCGAAGGCGTCGAGCACCGATTCGTGCATCATCTCCGACAATGTCGGATGGGGGAAGACCGTGGCGATTAATTCGGCCTCGGTGGTTTCGAGGGTCTTGCCGATGGCGAAGCCCTGAATGAGCTCCGTTACCTCCGCACCGATCATGTGGGCGCCGAGCAAAGCGCCTGTATCCGCATCGAAAATCGTCTTCACCAGGCCTTCCGTCTCGCCCATGGCGATGGCCTTGCCGTTGGCCGAATAGGGATAGCGGCCCACTTTGAGTGTATGGCCTGCGTCACGGGCCGCCTTCTCGGTCAGCCCGAGGCTCGCCACTTGCGGTGCGCTATAGGTGCAGGCCGGGATGTTGGTCTTGTCGAGGGAATGAATGCCCTCGACGCCGGCAATCTTTTCCACGCAGACCACGCCTTCGTGCATCGCCTTGTGGGCGAGCCAAGGCGGTCCCACCACGTCGCCGATGGCGTAGAGGCCGGCGATCCCGGTGCGGGACCATTCGTCGACGCCGATATGGCCTTTCTCGACCTTGACCCCCTGCTCTGCCAGACCGATCCCTTCGACGTTGCCGGTAATGCCGATGGCGAGGATCACGCGATCGACCGTGCCGTCGATCGTGCTCCCGTCGGGGGTCTTGAGCGTCGCGGTGACGTTGTCTTCCCCGATGACGAGCTTGTCCACGGTGGTGCCGGTGCGAATGGCGATGCCTTGCTTGGCGAAGGCCTTGTGCGCGAGCCGCGAGATCTCCTCGTCCTCCACCGGCAAGATGCGGTCGAGCACCTCGACCACGGTCACGTGCGCGCCGAGGGTGCGGTAGAAGCTCGCGAACTCGATGCCGATGGCGCCAGAGCCGACGATGAGGAGCGACTTGGGAAAGCGCTCCGGGACCATCGCCTCCTTATAGGTCCAGATCAGCCGGCCGTCGGGATCGAGCCCGGGAAGCACCTTCGGCCGCGCGCCGGTGGCGATAATAATGTGCTTGGCGGCGACCGCAGGCAGCGCTTCGCCCGCCTTGCCGGTCAGTGCAATGCGCCCCTCTCCTTCGAGCCGCGCCGTGCCGGCGATCACGGCGATGTTGTTTTTCTTCATGAGAAACGCGACGCCGTTCGACAGGCGCTCCGCGACTTTGCGGCTGCGCTCGATCACTTTCGCGAAATCGAAGCCGATATTGTCGGCGCGCAGCCCGAACGCGTCGGCGTTCTGCATCAGGTGATAGATCTCGGAGGTGCGGAGCAGCGCCTTGGTGGGGATACAGCCCCAGTTGAGGCAGATGCCGCCGAGACGATCACGCTCGACGATGGCCGTCTTCATGCCGAGCTGGGCTGCACGGATTGCGGCCACATAGCCACCGGGCCCGGCGCCGATAACGACGAGATCGAATTCTGAGTCCGTCATGGTTGGAAGCTAACCCATCGATCACGTCAGCGGCGTGAAAACTCAAGGAGCCACAGCAGTGGATGTCCGGCCAACTGCAAACCGCAAGATCAGATACTGCAACAGTACGGCGGACGCCGGCGGCACCAGCTTGGAGATGAACGAGCGGAAATCCGCGTAAGGATAGACGCCGACATAGGTCCAACCTTGCAGGAGATCGCCACCGACGAAGAGAAGGAGTGGCGCGAGCAGGACGATTGCCGCGACCCCGAGCGCCTTGCGCTTGCTGGCAAACAACAAAGCAAAGCCGAACGCCACAAGGCCGAGACCCGCCCAGATGATGGCGGCATAGCCGCCCACGGCGTCGTCGATATTGCAGGCGAGCTGCTCGCCTTCGCAATGCATCTGGCCGATCAGCCAAAAGATCGCGAGGCCCATGCCGAGCGAAGCGGCGGCCGCGAGAAGCAAGACGAGGACCAGACGCAAGCGCGCCATGTTTCCTCTCTTCTGGGGCGCCTTCCCTAAACCGACTTTATCATGAGAACCCAGTCGCCTTGATGCGGAAAGCCGGGCGGCAGAATGGCCGGCTCGCTGGCGGAAGGCGCGTAGCCGCAGCGCGTATAAAGGCGCATCGCACCTTCGTTCCAGCTGCCGACGATGACGCTCATGGCGGACACGCCTTCCTTGCGTCCCTTCGTCTCGGCGACCTCCAGAAGCCTGCCCCCGATCCCCTGGCCGCGGAACTCCGGGAAGGTCGCAAGCACGTTGACGTACCATGAGCCCGGCGCTTGCGCTTCGAGGCGGATCAGCGGGCGCACGAGTTCCGGCAGCGCGTCGAGGCCGGTGAGGTCGTATGGATCATCGAGCCGATAGCCGATCAGGCTCCCGGCGACCTCGCACGCAACCTCGGCGACAATCGAATTCCGATAGGAGAAGCCGCCCTCCTCGCGGCGCGCGCGCTCCCGCCCGATCTCGAGCGTGGATTGGCCCGGTGCGGCAAGCATGCCCCACATGTAATTGGGGCCACCCTCGCCCGCGATGTCCACGAGCACCGCGAGCGCGGAAGCATCTGATAATCGTGCGGAACGGACGGTCGGGGTCATGGGCGAGCTTCAGTGCCAAAGGCCGGTTGAATTCCATTGATACCACGTGGCTTCGACCGGCAAATCCTCGTCTATTGGTCTAAACTCGAAAGGCATGAGTCGTTCTGGCACAGACTGGCCGCGGATCGTCGCGCACGCCGACATGGACGCGTTCTATGCGGCGGTCGAGCAGCTTGACGACCCAGCTTTGCGCGGCCGGCCGCTGCTCGTGGGCTCGCCGAGCAGCCGGAGCGTCGTGCTCACGGCTAGCTACGAGGCGCGCCCCTTCGGCGTCGGCAGCGCGATGCCGATGGCGAAAGCGCGGCACCTCTGCCCGGACGCGCTCATCGTCCCGCCCCGTTTCGACCGGTATCAGCAAGTGTCCGCATCAATAATGCGCGTCTTCGCTGATTTCTCCCCCGATGTCGAAGCCTTGAGCCTCGACGAGGCGTTCCTCGACATGACGGGCGCAGAGCGGCTCTTCGGCGATCCCGAAGCGATGGGTCGCCGCCTGAAAGCGGCTGTTCGCGACGCGACCGGTGGTTTGACCGTGACGGTCGGGCTGTCCGCGACGAAATACGTGGCCAAGGTCGCGAGCGGGCACCGGAAGCCGGACGGCCTGACAATCGTCCCGCCGGAGGACGCGAGAGCGTGGCTCGCGCCGCTCCCGGTCGCGCGCCTGTGGGGTGCAGGCCAGAAGACCGAGCCGCGGCTGCATGCACTCGGGCTTCGCACGATCGGCGACGTCGCAGCCGCCGACCCGAAGCTTCTCGTCGCGAAGCTCGGCAAGCTCGGCCTTCACTTCTACACGCTTGCTCAGGCGCAAGACCCTCGGCGCGTCGACGGCAACAGGAAGTCGCAGAGCATCGGCTCGGAGCACACGCTCGATAGGGACGTGCGCGACAATGCGGAGATAAAGCTTCATCTGCGCCGCTCGGCCGACACCATCGGCAGGCGGCTGCGGAAGAAGGGATATGTCGCCTTCGGCGTCGGGGTGAAGCTCAAGACCGCCGACTTCAAGAGTCTCACCCGCCAACAGAGGCTCACCGAGCCGACCGACGTTGCGGAGCAGCTCTACACCGTCGGCGTGGAGCTTCTCGGCGAGTTCGGCCATCCAGGTCCGTTCCGGCTGGTGGGCATGGTCGCCTACGATCTTGCCGGCGCCGGCGATCCCATGCCGTCCGATCTCTTCGGGACGTTCGTGCGGCGGCGCCGTTTGGAAGTCGCTATCGACGAACTCGCCGAGCGCTTCGGCGGCAATGTCGTCCAGCGCGCCGACGATCTCGCGAAGCCGCGCGGCATGACGATCGCCGCAAACCTCGATTTCATGGACGATGACTGATCGTCAGACGAGCATCGTCACGGGGTCCTCGATATAGGCCTTGAAGGCGGCGAGCAGCTCGGCGCCGAGCGCGCCGTCGATGACGCGATGATCGACGGAGAGAGTCGCGCTCATCACGGTCGCGATCTTCACGGCATCGTCTTTGATCACGGGCTTCTTCTCGGCGCGGCCCACCGCCAGGATCGAGGCTTGCGGCGGGTTGATCACCGCTTCGAAGCGGTCGATGCCGTACATGCCGAGATTGGAGATGGTGGTCGAGCCGCCCTGATATTCGTGGGGCGCGAGCCGCTTGGTGCGCGCGCGGGCGGCGAGATCGCGCATCTCGTTGGAGATCTCCGACAGGCTCTTCACCTCGGCGTTGCGGACGACCGGCGTGTGCAGGCCGCCGCCTTCGAGCGCCACGGCAACGGCGATGTCGGAGTCGCGGTGCCGCAGGATGCCTTCCTCCGTCCAGGTGGCGTTCGCGCCCGGCACGGTCTGCAGCGCCATGGCCATGGCCTTGATGATGAAGTCGTTGAGCGAAAGCTTGAAGGCGCGCGGGCCGTCATGGGGCGCCATTCCGTTCAGACGTTCTCGCGCGGCAAGCAGCGCATCGAGGTCGCAGTCAATGTTCAGGTAGAAGTGCGGGATGGTCTGCTGCGCCAGTGTGAGCCGCTCGGCGATGAAGCGGCGCATGGTGTCGTGCGGCACGATCTCGTAACTGCCGGGCTCATAGAGCGAGCGGATCTGCTGGTCGCTCAGGCCATGGATGGCGGGGGGCGGCGGTGCCTTGACCATCTCGCCCCGGCGCGG
>CAZHCN010000072.1:0-11244 GCA_964530895.1 uncultured Methyloceanibacter sp.
CGGGCTTCCTCGGCATCATGCTGTTCGGCCGCGGGCGCGTGCCGAAATGGGTGCATTTCTTCGCCACCTGCATGGTCGCCGCCGGCACGCTGATCTCGGCCTTCTGGATCCTCTCCGCCAATAGCTGGATGCAGACGCCGCAAGGCTTCACCGTCGACGATCAAGGCGTGCTCCATGTCGCCGATTGGTGGAAGGTGATCTTCACCCCGTCCTTCCCCTACCGTTTCGCCCACATGGTCGCCGCCGCCTATCTCACCACCGCCTTCGTGGTCGGCGGCATCGGCGCCTGGTACATCTTGCGCAACAAGAGCGTGCCTCACGGGCGTGTCATGCTCGGCATGGCGATGAGCCTCATCTTTTGGCTGGCGCCGCTCCAGCTCCTGATCGGCGATCAGCATGGGCTGGACGCGCTTAAGTACCAGCCTGCAAAGATCGCCGCGGTCGAGGCCAATTGGGAAACCCGCCGCGAGATGCCGCTCGTGCTGTTCGCCATTCCCGATCCCAAGACAGAGAGCAACCTTTTCGAAATTGCCATCCCGGACCTCGGGAGCCTCATCCTCACCCATGACTGGGACGGCGAGGTGCGCGGGCTGAAGTCGTTTGCGTCCGACGACCGGCCCAACCCGATCATTCCGTTCTTCGCCTTCCGCATCATGGTCGGTATCGGGCTGATCATGATCGCCCTCGGGCTTGTCGGCGCGGTGCTGTGGCTGATGGGCCGGCTCTTCACCACGCGGTGGTACTTGCACTTGATGTCGTGGGCCACGCCGGCGGGCTTCATCGCCGTGCTCTCCGGCTGGTTCGTGGCCGAGGTCGGGCGCCAGCCTTGGGTGGTCTACGGCCTGCTGCGCACCGCCGACGCCGTGTCGCCAGTGCCCGGTGGCAGCGTGTTCACCTCGATCGTCCTCTTCGTTCTCGTCTACGGCATCGTGTTCGGCGCCGGCATCTACTACATGGCCAAGCTCGTGATCGGCGGTCCCGAGGAGACAGCACCACCGGCTAAGGACGATGCGGAGCTTTCTCACAGGCCCATGGCGGCGGCGGGAAATCCATGAGGATCATGCGATGACAGCCACAGCCACAGCCGTCGACATGAGCCAGGTGCTTCCCGTCCTGTTGCCGCTCGTCTGGGCTGCGATCCTGGCGCTCGGCGTGTTCCTCTACGTGCTGCTTGGCGGATACGACCTCGGGCTCGGCGTGCTGTTTCCGATCGCGCCTTCCCATAAAGACCGCGACGCCATGATGGCCTCCGTCGCGCCGTTCTGGGACGGCAACGAGACGTGGCTCGTGCTCGGCGGCGGTGGCCTGCTCGCCGCCTTCCCCCTCGCCTACTCGGTCATGCTGCCGGCGCTCTATATCCCGGTCATTCTCATGCTGCTCGGGCTGATCCTGCGCGGCGTCGCCTTCGAGTTTCGCTTCAAGGCCGCCCGCCATCGCTGGGCTTGGGACCTCGCCTTTGCCGGCGGCTCGACGGTCGCCGCGCTCGTGCAAGGCGGCACGATCGGCGCCTTCGTGCAGGGCTTTGCCGTCACCAACAACCAGTTCTCCGGCGGACCCTTCGACTGGCTGACGCCGTTCTCAGCGGTCACCGCCATCGCAGTGCTCTCCGGGTACGTGCTCTTGTCGGCCGGCTGGCTCATCATGAAGGCCGACGAGGCCTTGCGCGAATGGGCGTATGGCGTGGCGCGCTGGGCGCTCATCGCCGTCACCTTCTTCATTGTCGTGTTCAGCATTTGGACGCCGCTACTTCATCCGAACATTGCCGCACGCTGGTTCTCGCCGGGCAACATCATCATGTTCTGCCCCGTGCCGCTGCTCACCGCGCTCTCCGTCGTCGCCTTGTGGTGGGGCATCAAGGAGCGCCAGCGTTACGCGCCGTTCCTGTGGGGCACCGCCATCTTCCTGCTCTGCTATATCGGGCTTGCGATAAGCCTGTTCCCCTACATCATCCCGCCGGACATCACCGTGTGGCAGGCCGCGGCCGCGCCCGAATCCCAGCTCTTCATGCTGTACGGCGCGATCCCCTTACTGCCCATCATCCTGGGCTACACGGCGTACTCTTATTACGCCCTGTGGGAAGCGCCCTCGACCGACGCCTATCACTGATGCAGTCCGCCGCATCCTTGGCGTGCCTGGACCCGGAACCGGCGGTCGGCATCCGAGTTGAGTCCTCCCTGCCATAGGAGGCTCCAATGGGTGTTCTCGACAACATTTTCGGCTCAGACTCTGGCTCCGCCGTTCCCGGCGGGAATATCTCAAAACCCCTCATCATCGCGCTGATGGCGCTGCTTGCCTCGAGATATTTCAGCGGGGGCAAAGCTTCGTCCACCGGAGCGACCCCGCCGGAATCCGCCGACGAAACCTCGCCTGGCACGATTCTCGATGGCCTCGGCGGCCTTCTGAAGCAGTTCCAGCAGAACGGCCTCGGCGAGGTCGTGAACTCATGGATCGGCAGCGGTCCAAACAAGACGATCACGGCCGACCAGGTCACCCAAGCGCTCGGCCCGGACACGATCGACGCGCTGGCCAAGCGCACGGGCCTCTCTCCGGAACAAATTCGGACCGCCCTGTCGCAACTCCTCCCCAATGCCGTCGATCGGCTGACACCACAAGGGCGGCTGCCGAGCACACAGGAAATCAACCGGCTGGCGAGTTAGCCAATTCGCGGCTCAGAGCCTTAGAAGGACACACTTCTCATGTCGATATTGGCTTGGATCATCTTGGGCCTGATCGCTGGCTTCATTGCCAGCAAGATCGTCAACCACACCGGGCAGGGTCTGCTCCTGGACATTGTGCTCGGAATCGTCGGCGCTGTGATTGGCGGCTACATCTTCGTTGCGTTAGGCGCGACGGGCGTCACAGGCTTCAACCTCTACAGCATGTTCGTCGCTGTTATTGGTGCCGTGGTGCTGCTCGTAGTCGTCAACGCAGTCATGGGCCGCAGGGCCTAGGACGGTACATCGGCTGATCACCACTCGCCGGCGAGGTCCTTCTGCTCGAGCCGCCGCTTGAGCAGCATGATCTTGCCGTACGCCTTCTCGATACGGGTGCGCGAGATCCGCCCGTCGCACACGGCCCTGAGGAGTGCGGCCTGGATCCTCACGCCGATCTCAGGATCGTTCGACTTCACGTTCGAGAACACGATGATGTCGGTGCCGGCATTGACCGCCTTCACCGCGAGCTCCTCCGGCGGAAATTTGTCACGCACCGCGCCCATCTCCATGTCGTCGCTGATGATGACACCGTTGAAGCCGATCCAATGCTTGTTGCGTAACGCCCGCACCGCCTTGGCCGACAGCGACGCCGGCACGCCTTCCATGTCGCTAAAGCGCGGCTGATAGAGATGCCCGATCATCACCGCATCGAGCAGCCCCGCCTTGGCGAGCCGGCGATAGGGCTCCAGCTCGATCTCCCGCCAAGTCTTGGAGATGTCGGCCAAGGTCTTGTGGCTGTCCGTGGTGCTCGAGCCGTGACCGGGAAAATGCTTGGCCACGGTGACGACGTTCGCTTGCCGGTGCGCTTCGATGAAGGCCGTGGCCAACGCCGTCACGGTATCGGGATCGGCGCTGAAGCTCCGGTCGCGCGCTCCGATCACCGGGTTTTGCGGATTGAGGTTGAGATCGACGACCGGCCCAAGATTCATGTTGAAGCCGGCGTCGGCAAGCTCTTCAGCCATCTTCGCGTAGAGTCGCTCTGCCGCTTCCGGCGAGGCATAGCTCGGATTCCGCCCCACGCTCGCGGCCGACGGAAAATGCTTGTAACCGTTCCACCGGTCGAGCCGCTGCACCTTGCCGCCTTCTTGATCGACGGCGATGAACGGCACGGGCTTCGATCGTGCATCACGCAAATAGCCGGTCAGCGCCTTGAGCTTGTCGGGCGAGCCGATGTTCTCCTCGAACAGCACCACGCCGCCGATCGCGCCGTCGGCGAGTTGGCGGCGAGCGGCGAGGACGCCCGCGTCCCTCTCGTTGTCGCCGTGAAACCCGACCATGATCATCTGCCCGATCATGGCTTCGAGGTGAGACGTGTCGCAGGACGTGGGCGACGCAGGGAGCGGCGCCGCCGGCGGGCTCGCTGCAACGCACACTGCGGCAAGAAGAGCCAGAACGGCCTGGAGCGAGGAGCGAAGGGAAAAAGTCGGGGACATCTGGCCGGAGGGTTTAGGGACGAAATTTGCCACGATTGTGAATAGACTTGGCCGCGCCCAAGGGGGAGGAGCATATGGGAAGTGCCCAATGAACCGTAGCATCTTCACGTCCCTGGCTGCCTTTTGCCTTACGGGTGGGCTTGCCATCGACGTCGCCTTGGCCGAGCCGAAAGCGCCGACCGAGGAAGAGAACGCCGATGCGGCCTTCGCCAAGAGCTTCCTCGGCAAGACCTATTCGGGCGATTTCGAGATCGAGGGCTGGACGGATTTCGGCGGCGGCCTCGTCGTGCCCCCCATCTGGCTCCATCAGTATCAGCGCGAGGACGGCACCAACCTCGTGCTGACCAGCCGCGAGACGGTGCCCGACACGGCCGCATTGCCCGCCACCTATGTGGTGACGGACGCGCTCATCCTGCCGCCCCCTCAGAAGGGCCTCGACTTCGTCGTGGCCTGCACGCAAGGCGACGATCCGACCTTGCGCTTCATGGGCGAAGCGAAAGGCCCTGAGGAAAAGGAGTGGTGGACCGACGTGCGCCGCGCCTGGGAGATCTCCCTCGAGACGGGAGAGATCACCTCGGTCTCGGCCAAGGGCATCAAGTGCACCAACATGTCTTGGGGCCAGTAGGCGTCGTCGGCTTCCGGAAGGACGTCGAGGTCCGATAGAGGGGCACGGGTGGACCAGCTGATCTTCGTGATGACGATTCTCGCAGCACTCGGCACCGGCCTGCTCGCGGGAAATTTCTTCGCCTTCTCCGCCTTCCTGATGAAGGCCCTGGGTCGTCTTCCCGCCGAGCGCGGCATCGTCGCCATGCAGGCCATCACCACCGCGATTCGGAGCCCCGTCTTCCTCGTCCTGTTCTTCGGTACCACGGCGCTCTGCGCCGTGCTCGCAGGCGCGGCCCTTCTTCATTTGGAGAAGCCCGGCACCGGCTATCTGCTCGCGGGCAGCCTGCTCTTTCTCCTGGGCGCGTTTCCCGTGACCATGATGGGCAACGTGCCGCTCAACACTCAGCTCATCGCGGCGACGCCCGACACGAAGGACGGACGCGATCTGTGGAAGCGGTTCCAGGCGTCATGGGTCATGTGGAACCACGTCCGCACCATCGACGCGCTCGGCTCTTGCGCGCTGCTCATCCTGGCGCTCGCACACATGGGAGGCTCTTAGGCGCCCGCACCGCCCCTTACGGGCAGACGGCACTCCGGCGCTCCGCCTGGTCCTTGATATAGGTGGGCTTCGCGGAGAATGAGCGCGTCAGGTTGTCGATCAGGGTCCAGCCGTCGAAGGCCCCGTCGTCGTCGTAGTCGACCCTGACGAGAACGCCATTGTCCTCGCCGATGCGCGCCGTGTTGGCGTAGCAGATCTGCGCCACGAGACCCCGCCCGAGCCCGGGCTCGCAAACTTTGTACGCGCGCCCGCAATGCTCCGTGCTTGCGAGCGGGCCGGGCGGCAACGCGCCCGTCGCCCGGATCAGCGCATTGCCGTTGCAGGCGAACCGCCGTTGCTTATAGACCGCTTGCGTCCGCGCCTCGGCCACGGCATAGGGGCCTTCGCGGGTCCAGAACCCGATGGACCGCCCGGCGAACGCGGCGTTCTGCACGTCGGTATCGAGGTCGAGGCCGCCGACGCATTTGCCGCCCGCCTTCTGTCTGAACCACGTCGTCTCGGTCCAGTTCTGGAAGAGATTCCACTGCCCTGAATTGTGGAATTGCGACGAGCCGGCATAGGCGCGCGAGGCGGAGAGCCACGTGAAGTCGATCAGCCCGTGCTCCTTCAAGAGCATCAGCGAGTCGCCGCTGCCATAGGCGCCGACCAGATAGCCGGCGCTTGCGAGCCTGCGCCGCACCACCGTGAAATACTCGATCATCTTCTTGGCGGTCGCGGTGTCGGACCGGTCGAAGTTGAAGTCGACGCCGAAATAGATGGCGGTGTTGGGCGGCTGGCCGAGGGCTTGGGCCTGGGCCACAGCGGCGGCGGCATCGAGCGCCGCTTCCGTTTTGGCCGAGTGGGGCGGGTTCGCCGGCCGCGCGCAGTTCGCATCCTTGAGAGTGAAGAGGTTGCCCTTCCGCGACAGGGACTTTCCCTGAAATTTATATTTGCTGCTCGAGAGGTACTGATAGATCGACAGCACCGCGAATCCGTTGTCGAGGATCGCATCGATCTCGCTGCCGGGCTCGCCGGGCAACCCGTTGTCGATGAGGCGCTTGCCGTCCCATTGCTTGCAGCGCCCGTAATAGCGGCCGATCACCTTGACGCCAGCGGCCTTCAGCTCCGGCAGGTGGTCCTTCACGTTGCGCGACGTGTCGATGATGGCGATGCGGCCGGCATCGTCCTTGGCCGCCGCGCCAAAAGGCGTCAGCAAGATCGAAATCAGCAGCAGAATAGGCCCGTGACGAGGCAAATCGGGGTCCCTCCAGGGCTCGAACCTGCCCGGAAGCCATGGTCGAATCGTGGCAAGGATCAAGCGCCGGTCCCCGGATGAGATCAGTCCCAAACCGGCTTTTTCTCCTCGGCGCCGAGCGCCGTCATGGAGCCTTGCAGCGCCGCCACGAAGTCATTGTAGGTGCCGGTGCCGTAGAGCGCCTCGCCCACATGGACCGTGCAGTTGAACGGCACGAGCACGGTCGAGCCCTTGGGCAGCGCCTTGCCGAGCCCGTGCATATAGATGGGAATGATGGGCACGTTCGGCCTCGCGCAAGCCAAATGGCCGATGCCCTTCTTGAGCGGACCCAACGTCTCCGGATCGCCGCGCGATCCCTCCGGAAACAGCACGAGGATCTCGCCGCGGTCGAGCGCCTCCTCGCACGCAAGGAGCGGGTTGCCGCCCTCCTTGCCGCTGCCCCGCTTCACCGGGATGATGCCGATGATGTTGGTGACGAACCACCCCTTCGCCTTGCTCGTGAAGAAATAGTCGACCGCCGCCACGGGCCGGAGCTTCGGCAGCAGCTTGAGCGGCATCAACGACATCAGCGCCAGTGCATCGAGGTTCGAATTGTGGTTGGCGGCGAGCACCGCCGGCCCGTCTTTCGGCAGGCGCTCGCGGTGGCGCACCGTGAGGCCGAGCGCGACGAGGATCAGCGCCCGCACCACCACGGCGAAGAACAGGAAGCGCAGCAGCCTGATGAACGGGTTCCGGCTCACGGGGCGCGCCTCATGGCGTGAAGAAATAGCGGAAGAAGTGGAAGAAGGCGGGCGCCGCGTAGGTGAGGCTGTCCACCCGGTCGAGAATGCCGCCATGGCCTGGGATCAGCCCGCCCGTGTCCTTGACCCCGAGATCGCGCTTCACCGCCGAGATGGTGATGTCGCCGAGGAACCCGGCGGCCCCGATCACCGCGCCGGCGAGCGCCGACCAAGCCATGTCCATGGGCGTGAGATAGGGGCCGAGGCCAGCGGCGACCGCGGTCGTGGTGAGCACCCCGCCGACCAGCCCTTCCCAGGTCTTCTTCGGGCTCACCTTCGGCGTCACCTTGTGGCGGCCGATGAGCTTGCCCCAGGTGTATTGCGCCACGTCGTTGAACTGGGTGAGCACGACGACGAAGAACAGGAGCCCGACGCCGCCGGCCACCGGGTTGTCGACCTCGCCCGACGCGAGCAGCATGGCCAGGTGGCTCAGACAGAACACGGTCAGCATCAGCCCCCAGGAGAGCGTGCCGACCGCGCGCAAGAAGCCTTGCGTGTCGCCGCGGAGCGCCATGAGCGCCGGAAAGAACAGGAACAGCCACACCGGCACGAACACGATGAACATGCCGTACCAGTCGATCGCCGCCCAATAATACTGGATGGGAATGGCGAGATAGGCGAACAGCAGCAGCCCGCGGTCGATGGGCCGCGTCGGAATCAGCGACAGATATTCCTTCAGCGCGAGATACGAGACGAAGGCGAGGAAGACGATGGCCACCGTCGTATTGACGGCGATGGAGAAGGTGAAGGCGCCGATCATCCACCACCAGGACTCGGTTCGCTGGACGAGTTCGTGATACCGGTCGGCGGGGCCGCGCAGGCGCAAGCCCCACACGATGAGCGAGGCGATGACGAGGAGCGCCCACACGCCGGCGGTGGCATAGACCACGGGCTCCGGAAGGCCGAAGACGAGGGTCATGGGGCCTCGGCGACGATACGGCGCGCGCGATTGAATACGGTGCGTGCCGCGAGCGCGAGCATGACGGCGAGATAGACGCTCGTCCACAGGCCCGGCGTGAAGCCGATGCCGATAAGGACGGCCAGCAGACCGAAGGCGAAGGCACGGTCGCTTTTGCCGAGCGGCCCGTCATAGCGGCGGGACGCGTTGATGAGCGGCCCGAGCGCGCCCGCCATCTCGGCGATGATGCCGGCCACCACCACGAGCGCCACGAGGCCTGCGCTGACCCCGGGGATGAGCGCGAGCGGCAGGTAAAGCGCGGCGTCCGAGATCACGTCCGACAGCTCGTTGAGCACGGCCCCGTGCGCCGTCGCCTGACCGTGCTCCTTGGCCATGATGCCGTCGATGGCATTGAGCGCCATGCGCACGAACAGCGTGACCGGAAGCATCAGCAACGGCAGCGCGGCGCCGGGCGCAAGCGCGAGCAATGCGCCTTGCGCGACGCTGAGAACAAGCGCGGCAGTCGTGACGCCGTTCGCGGTGGCGCCGGCGCCTACGAGATACGCAGCAGCCGGGCGCAGCAGCGCCTGAAACTTCGGTTTCAGATCGTAGATGGTGGCCAAAGCCTATTTGCCCTGGGGAGAAGTCAGCGCATCCAATTCACGCAGAAGAATATCAGAGCCGCCAGCGCCGCGGCAGACGGCACGGTGATGGCCCAGGCCGCGATGATGCCCATGAAGTGCGACCGGCGCACGAGCTTGCGGCGCCTGAGCTCGTCGGGATTGGCAAGCACGCCGCGCCGCACCTGCTTATAGCGCTTGTGCGTCCTGATGTAGTTCCGCCGCCGCCGGCTGTGGGTCGTGTAGTACTCGCGGAAGAAGCCGACGCCGAACACCGCGCCGACGACGATATGTGTGGTCGACACCGGCAGACCGAGCTGCGAGGCGACGAGCACGGTCAGCGCCGCGGACAGCGCGACGCAGAAGGCGCGCATCGGGTTCATCTTGGTGATCTGCTCACCGACGACGCGCACGATGCGCGGGCCGAACAAGAAAAGGCCGAGGCTGATGCCCACCGCGCCGATCAGCATCACCCAGAACGGCACGCCGACCTGGCTCGCGAGTGCACCGGACTGCGCGCTGCTGAGGATCGCCGCGAGCGGTCCGACGGCGTTGGCCACGTCGTTCGAGCCGTGCGCGAAGGAGAGCAACGCCGCCGAGCAGATCAGCGGCAGGTGGAATAGCTTCCGTAGGGCCTGATTGCGGTTCTCCATGCCTGCCGAAAGGCTGCGCACCCATGGCCTCGCCGCGAGATAGACGAGGGCGAAGACCAGGACGGTAATCGTGGCAAGCGCGGGAAATTCCGGCTTCCACACATGGTTCAAGCCTTTCAACACGAGATAGGCGGAGAAGGTGGCGGCCATCAGCGCGACAAGGAGCGGCACCCATCGCCGCGCCGCGGCGATCTTGTCCTCCTGGTAGATCAGATTGACCTTGACGAAAGCGAGTAGCGCCGCCGCGACGACGCCGCCGATCAAGGGCGACAGCAGCCAGCTTAGGAAGATCGACGCCACGACCATCCAGTCGACGACGTGTGGGCCGATCGCCGCGAGTCCGGCGCCAAGCACGCCGCCGACGATGGCGTGGGTCGTCGACACCGGCGCGCCGAGATACGTGGCGAGATGCACCCATAGCGCCGAGGCGAGCAGCGCGGACATCATGATCCACACGAACGTCTCGGCGTTTGGGACCAGGGCCGGATCGATAATGTCTTTGGAGATCGTCTTGACCACGTCGCCGCCCGCGATCAGCGCGCCCGCGCACTCGAAGATCGCGGCGATGACGAGAGCCCCGGTCATGGTCAGCGCCCGCGCGCCGACCGCCGGTCCGACATTGTTGGCCACGTCGTTGGCGCCGATGGTGAGCGCCATATACCCGCCGATCACCGCGGCCACGATCAAGAGATAGCTGTTTTGCGCCGGTCCGACCTGCGAGCTCGCGAGCACCCCGGCGATGGCCAGGAAGAGCAGCGCCACGCCGACCGCAAGTCGGTTGCGCGCGACTGCGCGCGTCGCCTCCTCGAGGCGCTCGATCTTGCGGAGATCCTTGTCGAGCGAGGTCTTCCGGACCTTGGGCGCGCGAACGGCGAGCGCCTCTTCGTCCCGCAATGTCATGGATGGCGTGCTCTCGAGGTCCGACACAGCACGGTCATAGGGTCTCTCGGACGAGGCCACAACCACGCCCTGCGGTTCGCCACAGCTTTTCGCCTCAGGGGTGGATAACGGGCAACGGCTTCAGGTCAGCCCTGGCTGGCAAAGTCTCGCAGGACCGCCGCAAGTTGTGGCTCGCGGACCATGGACGCCGCATTGGCCGCCTCGATCCACATGGCTTTGCGGGCCTGCTTTTCCGGCCAATCGAGCGCTTGGCAGCGGGCCTTGAGGGTGTAGACGTCGACGCTGCACTTGGCCCAGGAGAAGAGGTGGAGGCGCTTGGTATAGAGGAAGCTGCCGATCGGCGCCGGACTGATGTCACCCTCCAGGCCCGCCTCCTCGCGCGCCTCGCGCGCCGCCAACGCCGCGTCTTCCATGCCGGCTTTGGGCCAGCCCTTGGGGATCGTCCAATGGCCGCGCCCGCGCGTGGTGATGAGGAGGACCAGAGGACCGTCCGCCGTCTCCACGAAGGGCAGTGCCGCGACTTGTTTCAAAGGTGGCTTCATCGCTTGCGAAACCGAATCCGATTCGAGGCCCGAGCTATGCCAGCTTTAGCGGGCCTATTCCGACAAATTCGTGACAAGCACGTCCTGAAATCGCTTCCAAAATAGTTCATTGGCGCGCTTCTGGTAACAGTCCGACTCGAACACGGTGAACGCATCGGACGATCCTTCACTTCGCTTGCTCTTGAGCCTGGGCCAGCAGCGCCTCGACCTTCGGCATGATCTTCTCGACGATAACCGCGACGCCCGTGCCGTTGGGGTGGATGCCGTCCTTTTGCATCAGCCCATCATTGAGCGCGGCGCCGTCCA
>CAZHCN010000073.1:0-11238 GCA_964530895.1 uncultured Methyloceanibacter sp.
GACAAGCCGGGCGATCACTATCGGCTCGCCCATCCGCGCACCGTGGATCTCGCCGAATACGACGTGGTGCAGCTCCGCCAGGATCCGCCTTTCGACATGGCGTACATCACCACGACGCATCTCCTGGAGCGGCTGCAGCCCGAGACACTCGTGGTCAACGATCCGGCGGCGGTGCGCAACTCGCCGGAGAAAGTGTTCGTGCTCGACTTACTCGATCTGATGCCGCCGACGCTGGTCACGCGCTCGCTCGACGAGATCCGCGCCTTCCGCGAGAAGCACAAGGACATCGTGGTGAAGCCGCTCTACGGCAATGGCGGTGCAGCCATCTTCCGCGTCGCCGAGGGCGACACCAATCTCAACTCGCTGATCGAGCTGTTGGGCATGACGTTTCGCGAGCCGATCATGGTGCAGCGCTATCTCAGCCAAGTGCGCGCCGGCGACAAGCGCATCATCCTCGTCGACGGCGAGGTGGCGGGCGCCATCAACCGCGTGCCGTCGGCCGACGAGACGCGCTCGAACCTGCATGTGGGCGGGACCGCGGAAGCGACCACGCTGACGGCACGCGACAGGGAGATCTGCGCGCGGCTCGGGCCGGAGCTCAAGCGGCGCGGGCTGATCTTCGCCGGCATCGACGTGATCGGCGACTACCTCACCGAGATCAACGTCACCTCGCCGACCGGCATCCGCCAGGTGCAGCAATTCGGCGGGGCCGACATCGCGGCCATGATCTGGGACGTGATCGAGAAGAAGGTGGCCGCGCGCTAGGCCTTCGGTTTAGAGCGTTTGCGCGGCGTGGCGGATTTCTTCCGCGGCGTAGACTGCGTCTTGGCCCCCGGTGCTTTCGGCTTCGGCGTGTCGGCTTGGCGCGCAGCCGAGCCCGATCCTTTCGGCCTGCTCCGGCCGAAGACGGCCCAGGCGTTCGCCACGATCCCGGCGCCCCATCCCAACGCCACCCAGTAGAACCACCAGCTGTGCGGCGTCGCGACGAGGTTGACCACGAACAGCAGGGCGATCACGGCGACATAGGCGAAGAGGTGCACGGTGAAGCCGCGGGCCTTCGGGTCGGCGAAGACGCGCTCGGGGCGCTTCGTCCGGCGCAAGAAGAACGCCAGCGCATGCGCCGCCACGCCGATGCCCCAGCCGAGCGCCACCCAAATGAACCAGAGATTGTGCGGCGACCGCCAAAGATTGACTGCTGCCATAAGCGCGATCACCACGACATAGGCGGCGACGTTGGCGAGGAGGGCGCGGGCACGAGGGTCTTTTGTCATTTCAGGATTCCCGTCAGTATCGGTTCGGCGGGGAGTGGGCACCAGGCGTCGTTGCATCCCACGCATCCCGACCGCGAACAATAGCGCTTATGGGCGACGGAGACATGGCCATGCAGGACTGGGGAATGGTGATCGTCATCCTCGCCGTGATGATCGTCAATGCGCCGGCGATGCGGCGGCAATGGCAGACGGACCGGGCAGGCGCGATCAGGACGTGGTGGCTCGCGGCCGTCTACGTGGTCTATGTCGCGCTCGGCGTCTGGTTCTTTCTGGGGGTCATGGCGCCTGTCGGCGCCAAGGGCCCCAAGGTGTTGTTTGCGATCGGCCTTCTGTTTGGTTGGATCTTCTACGGCTTGCTGACCTTGACGCGCGTCGTGCCCCGCTATCGCGAGCTTCCGCACTGGCTCACGCATTTCGGCGTGGCCGATATCGTCCTGCTCGCCATGATCTTCGGCAGCGCGGCCGCGTATCTCTGGTCCAGATAAATGTTCTCTTATTGTTCTTGATGGTCCGGCCAGGTTTGGCTAGAGTAAGGAAGGCTGAGAACGGGGGTTTCGAATGTTCGCGCGGGTCACCACGGTCGCCTTCGAAGGCATCGAGGCCTGCGCCGTGGACGTCCAGGTCCAGATCAGCCCCGGTATGCCCGCCTTCGCCATTGTCGGCCTGCCCGACAAGGCGGTGGCCGAGAGCCGCGAGCGTAGCGCGCTGAACGCTATCGGGCTCGCACTGCCGCCGAAACGCATCATCGTCAATCTGGCGCCGGCCGATCTGCCGAAGGAAGGCAGCCATTACGACCTTCCCATCGCGCTCGGGGTGATGGCGGCAACGGGCGCGGTGGCGCGGGACGCGATCGAAGGCTATTGCGTGCTGGGCGAACTCGCGCTCGACGGCTCGATCGCGGCGGTCGCCGGCGCGCTGCCTGCTGCCATCGGCGCGAACGCGCTTGGCAAAGGCCTGATCTGTCCGGGGCCGTGCGGCGCGGAAGCGGCCTGGGCCGCCGCCGACTTGCCGATCCTCGCGCCTTCCGACCTGCTCCAGCTCATCAACCACTTCAAAGGCTTGCAGACCCTGCGGCGGCCTGTGGCCAATCCCGATCCAGCAGACGAAGCGATGCCCGATCTCAGGGACATCAAGGGCCAGGAGACGGCGAAGCGCACGCTCGAAGTGGCGGCGGCCGGCGGGCACCATCTCCTGATGGTCGGACCGCCCGGCTCCGGCAAATCGATGCTGGCGCGCCGGCTGCCCTCGATCTTGCCGCCGCTTGCGCCTGCCGAGATGCTCGAAGTGAGCATGATCCGCAGCCTCGCCGGCGACCTCGCGGGCGGGCGCATCAGCCGCAATCGCCCGTTCCGCGCGCCGCATCACTCGGCGAGCATGGCGGCGCTGGTCGGCGGCGGCACCAGGCCGCGGCCCGGCGAAGCGGCGCTCGCCCATCTCGGCGTGCTGTTCCTCGACGAGCTGCCGGAGTTCAACCCGCAAGTGCTCGACGCACTCCGCCAGCCGCTCGAGACCGGTGAGACGGTGATCGCGCGGGCCAATCACCGCATCGCATACCCATCGCGCATCCAGCTCATCGCCGCCATGAACCCATGCCGCTGCGGGCATGCGGGCGAGCCGGGCTATGTGTGCCGTCAGGGCAGAGGGTGCGCCGAGCGTTACCAGGCGCGCATCTCCGGACCCATGCTCGACCGCATCGATCTCCAGATCGAGGTGCCCGCGGTCTCGGCCGCCGATCTCGTGTTGCCGCAGGCCTCGGAAGGGAGCGCAGAGGTGCGCGCGCGCGTCACCGCCGCGCGTCAGGTGCAGACCGCGCGCTACGCCGGGCTCGGCCTGCCGCGCGTCCGTACCAACGCGGAATGCGACGGGACGTTGCTCGAGGAGATCGCCGCGCCGGAGCGTCAAGGCCTCTCGCTGCTCCGCGATGCGGCGACCGCGCTCTCCTTGAGCGCGCGGGGCTATCACCGGACGCTCCGGGTCGCCCGGACGCTGGCCGACCTCGACGGCGCGGAAAAAGTCGCCCGCATCCACATCGCCGAGGCCTTGAGCTACCGGGGCGAAACCCTGCGCCGGGCCCAGGCCGCCTGAGTGGAAGCGCCTGCCGCTAAAGGCTTTTTCAAGCTTTCTCTGCCTAGAGTCCCGCCCAATGAAACCGCCAGGGCTTAAGCCCCGGTCATAATCAACGGCGTCAACAGTGCAGCGTAAGATATGGCAGAGCTTCGGCGCCGAAAGCGCCGGCGGGGTCGGTGTGCGGGTGGCGTTGAGCTTCTTCGCGCTCGCGCTCGTTGCGCTTTCCTTCGCGCTTCTCGGGACCGCCACCACGCTCGCGCTGCTCCCGCTCGTCCTTGGCGTGGCGCTCCTCGCGGCCGTGGCGGATCGCAAGGCAGATAGTGGCAACGCCCGGCTCGAGGCGCTGACGGAACGGCTCGATTCAAGCCTCGAATCCCTCAAGGACCTGCAATGGGAGGTGCGCGAGCGCGAGACCCGCTACCGCGATCTGCTCGATCACCAGGGCGACGTCATCCTCCGCCGCGACGCCGACCGGCGTCTCTCCTTCGTCAACGATGCCTTCTGCCGAACCTTCAGCATGGAGCGCGAAGCCGCGCTCGGCCAAATTTTCTATCTTCCCACTATCAGCAACGACTCCGCCGAGACCGGCCTTCCCAATCGCAGCGACGAGCGGCGCAGCCGGGTGGTGGAGCTTTCGACCGCCGCGGGGCCGCGCTGGTTCGTGTGGGAGGACTTCGTGGTCTCGGCACATGACGGCGTCGTGAGCGAGATCCAGAGCGTGGGGCGTGACATCACCGAACAACGCGCGGCGGAACTCGCGCTCGCCGATGCGCGCGACCAGGCCATGACCGCGAGCCATGCCAAGTCGCGCTTCCTCGCGTCCATGAGTCACGAAATCCGGACGCCCATGAACGGCATTCTCGGCATGACCGGACTCCTGCTCGACACCGAGCTTTCGCCGGAGCAGCGCACCTATGCACGCGCCATCTCGACCTCGGCGACGACTCTTCTATCGCTGATCGACGAGGTGCTCGACTTCTCCAAGATCGAGGCGGGTAAGATCGAGCTCCGCGCCGCGCCGTTCGACATCGCCGACGCCGCGCAAGGTGTGGTCGAACTGTTGGCGCCGCGCGGACGCGACAAGGGTCTCGAGATCGGCTGGTTCGCCGCGCCCGATCTGCCGAAGACCGTGATCGGCGACGAGATGCGGGTGCGCCAGATCCTGATGAACCTCATGGGCAACGCCATAAAGTTCACCGACCATGGCGGCGTGGCGTTGTCGCTCGGGCGCGCGCCCGGCACGCCGCACGCTGACGGTACCGTCTTGCGTTTCGCCGTGCGCGATACGGGTCCCGGTGTGCGGCCCGATGCAATCGACCGAATCTTCGCCGAATTCGAGCAGGCCGAGCAGGGCCCGGCGCGGCGCCACGGCGGCACCGGGCTCGGCCTTGCCATCTCGAAGCGGCTCGTGGACGAGATGGGCGGGCGCATCGAGGTGACGAGCGTGCCGGGCGCCGGCGCGACCTTCAGCGTCGATCTGCCGTTCGCCGCGCCCGCATCGGTCGGGGCGCTCGGCGCTGAATGGCCAAGGCCGCATGACGGCGAACGGGTGCTCATCGTGCTCGAAGGTGCCATCGAGGCCGCCCTCGTGGGAGACCTTCTCGTCGCCATGGGAGCCAGCGTGGCGCGGGTCAGGGAAAAGGACGCCGCACGCGTGGCCGCGGACGCTGCCGACAAAGGCATGCCGTTCAGCGCGCTTCTTACCGACAAAGCCAATGTCGGGGCGGACATCGGCCGCCTCCTGCCGCTCCTCACCGCGCCCAAGGGCGCGGACCGCGCGCCGCGCGCCGTGGTGATCCTCGATCCCGGCGAACGGAGCGAGATCGCGAATCTCCGCGCGCAAGGCTTCAACGGCTATCTCGTGCGGCCTGTCCGGCCGGTCTCGGCGCTGACCCAGCTCTTTGGCAACGCCGAGAGAGGACAAACACGAAGCGTCGACACTGCCATCAAGGCTCCAGTCCCGCCACGCGACACGGACAGCGCGGCAGGCCTCTCCATCCTTCTCGCAGAGGACAACGAGATCAACGCGCTCCTCGCCTCGACAGTGCTGGAGAAGTCCGGCGCCCGCGTGGTGCGCGCCCGCGACGGGGCGGAGGCGATTGCCAAGGCGCGCGGCGAACGAGGCGATGGCGAAGAACCGGGCTTCGACCTTGTGCTGATGGATATCCACATGCCGGACATGGACGGGGTCGAGGCGGCGCGAGGCATCCGGGCGCTCTACCCGGACGACGCGCGGCCCGGCGCAGGGCGCCCGCCGATCGTGGCGCTGACCGCCAATGCCTTCGCCGAGGACCGCGCCGCCTATCTCGCAGCCGGCCTCGACGACTATCTCGCCAAGCCGTTCGACCGGCAGGACCTCGCGGCTCTTCTCTCCCGCTGGGGGGGTGGGGCAGAAGATCGTGGCCAGGCCGGCGCCGGCGCGGCTTGAGCCGCTTGCGCGAAAACGGCTCTCCCCTTCGCTTTCCCCAGGCTGTCACATAGACTTCGAATTGGTTTGCTAACCGGCTTATGTTGTGGCCGAATCGGGGCAACCGCAGGCCTAGGTGTCGCGTTGGTAGCCTGTGACATCCCGTGGCGCGTTCCCCGAAAATCTGCGAAACGGGCTAGGGCATGTCGATGAAGCCAACGTCAGGACGACTTTCGGGCCGATTTCGCGGTGGGGCCATGTTTCCAGGATTGACGTTCAGACCGAGCCACAACGGCGGCCTGCCTCTCATGGGGCGCCGGCGCATCCCGTCGGCGGGCCTTCGGGGCCGGTTCCAGCCCCCCAAAGTCTACGGCAACATCGGCCAGCTCGAAGTGCGGCTCGCCCGCAAGAAGGGTGACATCCGGCGCGCCCAGCGGCTCCGCTACAAGGTCTTCTACGAAGAAATGTCGGCCACGCCCGGCGCGCTCGCCATGCTGTCGCGGCGCGACGAAGATGCCTACGACTCGGTCTTCGACCATCTGCTCGTCATCGACCGCGGCGATTCCAGCAAGAAAGGCCGCTGGCGGCGCGCGCAAGTCGTCGGCACCTATCGCGTGCTGCGCCAGGACGTCGCCGAGCTGAACGACGGCTTCTACACCCAAGGCGAATACGACATCGCCCCGCTGATCGAGTCGAAGCCCGACTACAGTTTCATCGAGCTCGGCCGCTCCTGCGTGCTCAAGCCCTACCGCAACCGGCGGACACTCGAGCTCTTATGGCAAGGCGTGTGGTCCTATGTGCGCGAGCACGGCGCCGATGTCATGATCGGCTGCGCGAGCTTTCCGGGGACGGACCCATCCACCCATGCGCTGGCGCTGAGCTACCTCTATCACAACGCGTTGGCGCCGGAGGATTGGCGGGTCCGGGCGCACGAGCATTTGCGCGTCGATATGAACATGATGCCGAAAGAGGCGGTCAACATGCGCGCGGCGGTCAAGGCGCTTCCGCCCCTGATCAAAGGCTATTTGCGGGTCGGCGCCTTTGTCGGCGATGGCGCGGTCATCGACCACCAGTTCGGCACTACCGACGTCCTTGTCATCATGCCGGTCGAGGCGATCAAGACCCGCTATTTTGCCCATTTCGGCACGCCGGACGAGCTTACCGCACCCATCGCGCCGGATTTCCGCCCGCTTAACTAAACTTATCCGCCCGTTTGACGGGGATCGGGACGGTGCCTAGATTTCCCACATGGGTCACAACGACGTCAGGGGCTCCGTGTTCGCGGCCGAGGTCGCGGTCAATCTGCGCCAACTCAACGAGCGTTCGCGCGAGATCTTCAAGCGCATCGTCGAGACGTATCTGGAGACGGGCGAACCGGTCGGCTCACGAAACTTGAGTCGGGCGCTGCCGATGACGTTGTCACCCGCCTCGGTGCGCAACGTCATGTCCGACCTCGAAAGCCTCGGCCTCATCTACGCGCCGCATACGAGCGCCGGCCGGCTGCCGACGCAGACGGGCTTGCGCCTGTTCGTCGACGGGCTGCTTGAGATCGGCGACATTACCGAAGCCGAGCGCAACCAAATCGAGTCGCGCATGGTGGCCGGCGGGCGCCGCCGCGGCGTCCAGGAATTCCTCGCCGAGGCGGGCGAGATGCTGTCCGGGCTGTCGCGCTGCGCCGGCGTGGTGCTCACCGAGAAGCAGAGCAAGACGCTGCGCCAGGTCGAGTTCGTCAATCTCGGGGAAGGCAAGGCGCTCGCTGTGCTGGTCGGCGAGGACGGCGACGTCGAGAACCGCATCGTCACGCTGCCCGAGGGCTTGCCGCTCTCCTCGCTCAACGAGGCGACGAACTATATCAATGCCCGAATTGCCGGGCAGACGCTGGCCGAAGCGCGCACGCGCATCGAGGCGGAGATCGAGGCGCGCCGCGCCCAGCTCGACGAGCTGACCGCGCGCGTCGTGACCGAAGGTCTTGCCACCTGGTCGGGCGGCGGCGTCGACCGTCAGAGCCTGATCGTGTGCGGCCACGCGCACCTTCTCGAAGACGTGAAGGCCATGGAGGATCTGGAGCGTGTGCGGCTCCTGTTCGAGGATCTCGACGCCAAGAAGGACCTTATTCAGCTCTTGGGGCTCGCCGAGCGCGCCGAGGGCGTGCGCATCTTCATCGGCTCGGAGAACAAGCTGTTCTCGCTCTCCGGCTCGGCGCTGATCGTCTCGCCGTTCGAGGATTCCGAGCAGCGGATCGTGGGCGTGCTCGGCGTCATTGGCCCCACAAGGCTCAATTACGCGCGCATCATTCCCATGGTCGACTACACGGCAAGGTTGCTCGGACGGCTGGTCCCCTGATCGTTCAAGCGCCTTGTCCCTTGATTTTTTTGGGCTCCCGGTTGATACCCCGAGCTTCCCTGTTCAAACCCAATCGCCGAGCGAGCCATGCCCGACGACAAGAACGATCCACGTGAGGCCAACGAGGATCAGGCGAAACCTGCTTCTCCTGCGAAGGCCGAGGACAACGAGACCGGCATCGACGTCACGACCGATCTCGAGGCGCTGCTCTCCGAGAACGCCGACATGCGCGATCGGCTGCTGCGCACCATGGCGGAGATGGAGAACTTGCGCCGCCGCACCGAGCGCGAGAAGTCGGATACGTCGCGCTACGCCATCTCCAACTTCGCCCGCGACGTGCTGACCATCGGCGACAATTTGCGCCGGACCATCGAGCACGTGCCGGCGGACGCCGCGGCGCAAGACCCCGCACTCAAGAGCTTTCTCGAAGGGGTCGAGCTCACCGAGCGGGAGCTGCTCAACATGCTGGAGAAGTACGGCGTGACCCGTATCGACCCGCTCGGCCAGCGCTTCGATCCGAACCAGCAGCAAGCCATGTACGAAGTCCCGACCACCGAGGTGCCGGAAGGGACCGTGGTCGAGGTCATGCAGGCGGGCTACACGATCGGCGATCGCGTGCTCCGGCCCGCGCTCGTCGCCGTGTCCAAAGGCGGCGCCAAGCCCGCCCCGCAAAAGAAGCCCGAGAACGGCGGCAACGGCTTCGGCGGTCCCGGCCGTCCTGCCAATGACGACATCGCCGAAGGCGGCGACTAAGTCTAACTAAACCGCCATCATTCTGGCTTCGTCACCCGGCGCAAAGTGAGGTTGAAGCGGCCGCCTTCTGCGAGAAGGCCGGACGTGCCGGGCAGGATACGGTCGATGCCGTGAAAGCTGAGCCGCTCTTCGCCGCCGAGCACGAACACATCGCCCGATTTCAGCTCGAATTTCCGGGTCGGGTCTTTCCGGCTCTTGCCGCCAACGCGGAAGATGCCGGTGTCGCCGAGGGATACCGACAGAACGGGTGCTGTGAAATCCTGCTCGTCCCGGTCCTGATGCAGCCCCATCTTGGCGGCGCCGGCATAATAGTTGATGAGGCAGGCTTCCGGCGGATGGGGGTAGTCCGCCAGTTCCTCCCATAGGGCGAGCAGCTTTTGCGGGATCGCCGGCCACGGCCTACCCGTCTCGGGGTGCGTGGCCTGATAGCGGTAGCCACGCTCCTTGTCGGTCATCCAGCCGAGCGGACCGGCATTGGTCATGCGCACGGACATCGGGTTGCCGGAGCGGGGCATTCTCGGCGTGTAGAGGGGCGCCGCGGCGACGACCTGACGGATCTCCCCGAGAAGAGCGGCTTGGGCCCGCTCGTCCAGTCTTTGCGGATAATATGGCACGCCGTCTTTGTTCTGCTCCGATGCTGGCTTACGGTTGCGTCCTATACCCCGATCGGCGGCAGACAAGGAGCCCCATGGGAGAGGGACAAACCATCAGTCCGGACGGCTATGTCCATGCGCGCGACGCGGAGGAATATCTGCGCCTGCGCAATCAAGCGGCGATGTGGCAGGGCGCGACCGAGGCCTTTCTCGACAAGATCGGGCTCCGGCCCGGGATGTCCTGCCTCGACGTGGGCGCGGGTCCCGGCTCGGTGATGCGGCTGATGGCGGACCGCGTGGGTCCGGGCGGCAAGGTCACCGGGCTCGAGATCGACGGCAAGCTCGGCGCGCAGGCGCTTGCAGCCCTGAAAATGGAAGGCGGCGCCGATTTTCGGATCGTCGAGGCGAATATGACGGAGGCCGACGCGGTCGAGGGTGCGCCCTTCGATCTCACCTATTGCCGCCTCTTCCTCATGCATATGCAGGACCCGGTGGCGGCATTGGAAAAAATGCTCGCCTGGACCAAGCCCGGCGGCGTCGTGGCGGCGCAGGAGTTCGACTTCGGCGCCATCGCAATCGAGCCGCTCTGCCAGGCGATGGGCGAGTTCAATCGCTTGTTCGAGGGCGTGTTCAGAGGTCATGGGCGGAACTTGCGGGCCGGGCGGCAGCTTCCGGCCCAGTTCGAGGCGGCCGGCATCGGCACCCCCGACGGCACGCTGGCCGAGGTGAAATACATTCCGCTCAGTGACATGGCGGCAATGCTAATCGGCGTTTACCAAGGACTTTTCGCGTCAGCCGCCGATCTTGGGATCGCGGACCATGCGCGCGCCGAGGCCTTCAGGCAGGACATGGCCGAGGCCGCCGCGGATGGACGCTATTATTGCCTGACCCCGATTCTCATCGGAGCATGGAAGCGCGTATCGTGAACCCTGAACGTCGAACGCACGCGGATGGGCCGCTTCTCCTTGCGGGCCATAGGGTTGCCACCTATATAACCGCGGAACCCCACCGGTCTTTGCTCGGCGGGGGCAGCGAAACATTGGGGACCGGCCCCGCGCCCAAGCGATGCGAGGCGCGTGCGATGATCCCGGGTGCCGCTTCAGGGCCCGGACGGTTTGCCAGAAAGAGAGGCTCGCAATGGCGAAAGTGATCGGAATCGATCTCGGCACGACCAATTCCTGTGTCGCGGTCATGGAGGGAAAAAACCCGAAGGTTATCGAGAATGCTGAGGGCATGCGCACGACGCCGTCCATGGTGGCATTCACCGACGACGGCGAAGTGCTGGTAGGGCTGCCAGCCAAACGCCAAGCCGTCACCAATCCCGAGAACACATTATTCGCCATCAAGCGCCTGATCGGTCGCCGCTGGGACGATCCCACGGTCGCCAAGGATCAGAAGCTCGTCCCTTATAAGCTGGTGAAGGCCGACAACGGCGACGCCTGGGTCGAGGCCCACGGCAAGAAATACTCACCCTCCCAGATCTCCGCCTACATTCTCCAAAAGATGAAGGAGACGGCCGAGTCGTATCTCGGCCAGAAGGTCGAGCAGGCGGTCATCACCGTGCCGGCCTACTTCAACGACGCGCAGCGCCAGGCGACCAAGGACGCGGGCAAGATCGCGGGCCTCGAAGTGCTCCGCATCATCAACGAGCCGACCGCGGCCGCGCTGGCCTATGGCCTTGAGAAGAAAGACGGCCAGACCATCGCCGTCTACGACCTCGGCGGCGGCACGTTCGACATCTCGATCCTCGAGATCGGCGACGGCGTGTTCGAGGTGAAGTCGACCAACGGCGACACGTTCCTCG
>CAZHCN010000074.1:0-11103 GCA_964530895.1 uncultured Methyloceanibacter sp.
TAATAGGAGCCAATCTCGCCGCTGAAGATTTTTTGTCCCGTCGCGGCGAACACCGGAGCCGCCCGGTCAACCAGGATCGTGCCGCCGATGCTGTCGCCCCCGACGCTGACCGGCACGAGGTTGGGATAGACGGTCATGCTGCCTACCTGGGACGGCGCGATATAGGAAAGCGGCGGGTTCATCTGATTGGCGCACGCCGCAACCAGGCTCATACCCCCGACCTGGGAGTTCAGCCGGTCGGCCGCAAGGCCGTTCAGCACGGGCAGTCCCGAGACGCCACCGGCACTATAGATGGACGCGCCCGGAAGGGGACTCATCATTTGGGCCGTGTCGCTCGTCACCGCCTGCTGGGTCGTCAAGTTCGGCACCTTCGACGAGATCGTGGCAGGCCGGCTGATCGCCGTCGCCTCCTCGAAGCTTGGCGAGGTGGAAAGCGGCGCCACGGGCACGGTCGACGTCTGCACCGGCGTGGGCCTGCTGGCGGCAGTGGTTTTCCGCTTCACTGTGGTTGACCTTCGCGGCGTGGCGGGAGCCTGAATCACCTCCACTGGGGGAACGGCATCGGCGCTCGACGAGGTGTCGCTTTCCTGCGCGTAGGCAGGGGCTGCTATGCAGTTGAGAAGGAACGCGCAACAGAGCGCGGCTCGGCGATTGACCGGCATGATGAAATCTCCATTCAAACAAGGCTGATCGCGCTGGCGAACCGGCACGAGGAAACAAGCGATGTCAGATGGAGAGTTGTGGCGGTCCGCGGCTTTGCGGGGTGAGGGTCGCGCGTCTTAGGCCGGCCTCGTCACGGCTTGGCGTGAAGGCTGCCACTGCGTGAGGTGGCGCGACGAAGCTGAAACCGCCGCCGAGCGCGGCAAGTTGGAAGCCGGCGTAGCCGTGACAGAACGGGCAGCCATGCTTTGATTTGGACTGGTCTGTCGCCGGCGCGCCGCCATCGTCGTGACAGATGACGACCGTTCCGAGCTCGGCGGAGACCAGCGCGCTGACGGTCTGGGAGACCAAATGGCCCGGGATCAGGGCGGTATAGAGAAGCACGCCGACGAGCCCGAAAGCTCCGGCGATGCGGCGCCAGACCCCTTTTCTAAATCCCCCCATAGTGCCCTAGTTTGATGTTGGTTTTTTCGTGGCGGCAATGAGACTGAACGCCACAGAAGATCCGCGATGTCTCCTATGCAGCCGCGCGGGCCGGACTAGGCCGCGCCGGTGCTCCTGCGTTCGCCCTGGGACGGCTTGTCCGGATAGGGGCAGCCCCCTGGAGGAAGTCCGCGAAAATAGGTACCCTTGAGGCGAATCGGGCCCGCCGCGAAATGCTTCGACAGGAGACGTGATCCGTTGCAGCTCAGATTGCCCCTTCTCGCTATCGTCGGTATCGCCAGCCTTATCGCCATCGCCATCGTCGCCTTGTCGGGCGTGCCCCGGTCGTTAGCCGCCGAGCCTGCCGCCGAGCAGGCGTCGGACATTCCGCCTTGGCTGAAGGCCCATATCGGCGATGGCGAAGGTCGAATCTCACAAGTGGTCTTGCAGAGGGCGCGCGCGCTTTACCTCCAGAAGGTGCGCGCAGGCGCGGTCAAAAATCCCTGCTACTTCGCCATGGACGCGACGCGGCCCAGCACTGTCGGCAACGGCCCGGGGCGCCGGTTCTACGTAATCTGCGAAGCCGACCGGTCGTTTCGCGCGATTTCGTCGGGCTACGGCAATGGCCGCAATTTGGGAAGCAACGCGAATTTCGCCAACGGCAGACAATGCGCGAAGAACTTCAGCAATGCGGAGGGGTCCAAGCTGACGATGGGTGGCCCCTATGTGACCGACGAGTTGATTACCTCTTTCAAAGGCTATTACCGCTCAGGCGGAAAGGCCACGCCGCTGCTGCGCACGTTCATCCAGTTTGAAGGGGAAGGCGAGACGGGCAACGCCAGACCGCGCGCCATCGGCGGGCACCCCGCGGTCTTGTTGCGGGGAATGTGCCGCAGGAAGGATCCGGACGACCCCCATGCGAACAAGGAGGGCTACGTCGCGTGGGGGTCGCTGGTGAATTACACCGGCGGCCGCAGCAATGGCTGCACCAGCTGGTCGCCGTCGGACGCCGCGAAAATCACCGCGATGGTGAAGGACCAGCCGACGACGCTCTACATCTATCCCGAGTCCAAGGACATCGACGCGGTCGCGCAAGCGGTGAAGGCCGGCAAGGCGCTGTCGAGCGCAGGGCTGTACTGGAACGCCGCCTGCTTGAGACAAATCCACGCTCCGAAATTCTGGCCGAAGGAAACCCTGGAGCCGATCATCATCCAATACAGGAAGGATCATCCGCCGCCCCCGCCGCAGCCATTGCCGATTTGCAAGGGTAAGTGAGGCTTGCCCCTGTCCGCTGCCGCGAAGGGCGGCGCGCCCCACACCCTAGAACAGCACTGTAAGCCGGCCTTTGACGGCGTTGTCGGTGACGCGATCGCCGAATTGACCTGAGTAGGACACGCCCGCCGTCGCGTTCTCGCCGAGCGCGAAGTCGAGACCGGTGTCGATCAGGGCCGAGTCTTGCGCCAGCGGCACGCCATAGACCGTGAAGCCGACGCCTGTGGAGGCGAAGACGAGCGCGGAATCCGGCGTCACGACGTCGAAGGCGTGTTGCCATGCGGCGGAGAGATGGGGTGTCACGAGCATGGCCTGCCATTGCATGGTCTGGGCGGCGCGCAGGCCCAAGGTCGTGTAGCCGGTGCATTCGTCCATGCTGTGGCCATTCAACGAGGTCAAGTTGCCGCCATGCTCATGGAAATTGTCGGCATTGACGGAGACGTAAGCGAGCCCGGCGAACGGCTCCAGCGCCATGCGCCACATCGTCGTGGGATAGGCGACCTCGCCGAACAGCTGACCGGTGTCGGCATTGTATGAGGCCTTCTGCCGCTCGTAGAAGCCGGGGAACACGACCGCGCGGGAGGTGCCGATATTGCTCCACGCCCACATGGCGCCGCTACGTAAGGCAAAAGCGCCGGCCATGCCGCCGAGATAGCCGCCGAGGTGATAGCTGTCGACTTCAGCCGAAGAGGTGCGTGCGTCCACGCCGACATTGGAGAACGACGCGCCGGTGGCGAGACCCGCGCGCCAGCTTCCGCCGATCGCGGCGTCCATGCCGGAGACGAAGCCGCCGAGATTGCGGTTGGCGGTGGCCGCGTTCCCGTTGCCGTCGAAATTCGCCCACGCGCCGAACGCATGCGTCCAAAAGGCGAGGGGAGAGCGGGACGGAGCGCTCAGGGACTCGTCGTAACCAAGTGCCATCGCGGAGGTATCGAGCGAGGCGACTTGCGGACCGCCGGCGCCGAGGGATGCCAACGCGCCTGCTTTGTTGGTGTAAGTCGCCTGCATCAGCCGCCCGAGCACCGCCTCGCGCACATAGCGGCTGTCGTCGGCAAGCGTGCCGGCGACGGTCGCGTGGATCTCGCCCGACACCGCATCGAAGGCCTGGCGCGCGCCCGCCGCCGTCTGGAAGAAGATCGCGTCGGCGAGAGGTCCGTAAACGCTCTGATCGAGAGCGTTGGCGACCGCGGTCTGGTTCCGGGTATTTGCGGCGCTTGCGAGGGGCAGACGCGAGAGGGTCAGCACGACATCGTTGCCCGTGCCGCCGCGATAGTCGACGGTGGGTACCCAGAAGATGGAATTCACGTCCACTTGCGCGAACCTTCCGGAAATGGGGCCCGCGCTGGTCTTGTCGACAATGAGATACTGGGTCGTGGGGGCAGACGTGCCCTTCTGCCCCACGACGCGGAGGCTCGCCCCGCTTAGCTTGAGAGCGCCGCGACCACGAGTTGATCGGACTGGTCGGGCGGGTTGACCTCGACTTGGTAGGTGGAGCCAGGTCCGAGCACCGCGTCGCCCGCCACCACGAACCGGCCGATGGAATGACCCGGTGAGATCACGCCACCCGCAGCAACGAGCGCGCCGATAGTGCCGTTGCCGCCAATCGTGCCGTCGGCAAGGATCACCACGGGGGGAAGCTCGCCGTCGACCAGTAATGTCGCGCCGTCGACCAATACCGGGCCGGTGTTGATGCTCGTGCCGGAAAGCGTCAGCGAGCCCGGGCCCTCGATCTTGAGCGGCGCAAGGCCCGAAAGCGTGCCGCCCAGCGTGGCATTGCCGAGCGTTCTGATCGTGGACTCGCCGCTAACGCCGATCGCGCGCTGGGACGAGAAGTTGTCGGCAAGCTCAAGAGTGCCGAAGACGGCGATGGCGCCGTTGTCGCCGAGGTCGGAGTCATGTTCGGCATGGTAATCGCCGATGATCCAAGTCGTGAGCGGCGAGAACCCGGCTGTGCCCGTCAGATAGTCGTAGGCGATGGCATAGTAGTAGTAGAAGGGCGCTCCCGAATTGTAACCCTTCGGTTCGCCCTCTCCGGCCGGCGCTATGATCTTGTAGACGTCTTGCCAGTGTGTATCGCCGGTCGTTACGGTCTGCGTGAGGATGCCGGGAATTCTGATCGTCACCGTCTGATTTGGAATGAGGTCGCCATTCGGGTCGATCAGGCTCGGGTCTACCGGCGCGTAAAACTGTCCCTCCGATTCACCGGTGTCGAACGATGTGACGGCGTGTGATTCAGCGCCGCCGTTCACCGATAAATAAACGTCGATCGACTTCAGCTTCCAGGCAAATGGCGCCCGCCTTGACCGACCGTGGACTCCGACTGGAGGTTGGCTGTGGCGGTGAACGGCAACTGATTGTACGGCGTCAAACCGACGATTAGGCCAGGCGTGGGCCCGGTGGCGGCGACGATATATCCGGAGTTGAGATTGCCCGGAAGGAAAGCGAGCGGGTTGAAGACCCCGTTCTGTTCCGTGTTGTAATAGCGCGCGCCCAACACGCCCTCGCGGCCGCTGCCGGAGCCTTGTCCGATGCCGGGACAATCCGGTTTGGTGGGTGCGCAATACTGATTGGTGATGACCCCCATGGCGAAGAGCGACGTTTCGACCGAAGCGCTGGCCTCTGGGAACGACAAGCTGGTGAGCACGATCGGACCTTCGATTGTATTCCCGTCCTCGTATCCGTATTTGAACGTGCTTCCGGTGTAGGTGATGTCTGACCCGACGAATGGCTCGAGCACGTAGAGCCCGATCGAGCCCACGTCGAAGGTCACCGGCGTCGGCGGTCCACCGCCCACGCTCACGACGATGTTGTTTGGAAACGAAACGCCGACGCGGGTGTGAAGGGGGATCGTGATGCTGTCGGGCAGCGGGTCGGCCATGGCGGCGCGACAACAGAAGACAGCCATGAGAGCAGTTGCCGAAGCCAGCGCCCCCGGAAACGAATGATGCAGCCGCCCCAACTGCTCGCCCTCCGTAAGAATCCCAGACTACCACGGCCGCGAGCGATGGAAAGTCAGCGCTTCGGCGGCTTGCTCTCGGTGAGGCGCGGCGTCACTGCGGACTGATCAAGTACGCCCGTTGGCGGCAAAAGCCTTCAAAGCCTGCGCATCGCGGATCTTGATGGCGTTGTAGCCGGGCTCGACCCAGCCCGGTTCGCCGAACTGGCGAAGCGCCTTGTTCACGAGCTTGCGTGAGACATTGGCCATCCGCCCGAGCTCGCTTTGCGACACACGCACGACCGGCTCGTGCGCCGCGCCCGCGGAACGAAGCAGGACGGCGGCGATGCGTCGTTCCGGCTGTGCGATCATGAGGTCGCTGATCACGTTCAACGCGACATCGAGATTGCTGATGGAGATCTGGGCAAAGCGGCGGATGGCCATGGAATCCTGTGCCGCCATGCGCTCCATCGCGTGGAGCGGCAGATTGAGGACGACACATTGAGTCGCGGCCGCGAGCTCGACGCGCCTCGACTCCCCCGTGATGAAGGGGCCTTCCCCAATCCAAGTGCCGACCGCGCCGAGATGCGCAAGATAGGGTCCGCCGTCCCCCGGCGCGATCGAGATGGCAAACGCGCCGGCGGCGAGTCCGTAGATGCCGCCCGGCGGGTCGCCCTGGACATAGATCGACGCGCCGGATTCGAACTGCTGGAGTTGCGACTCCTCGAAGACGAGGCGCTGAAAGTCCTCGGGTTGGCGGGAAAGCCAGCCCTGCCGGGACAAAACCTGCTCGGCCATCAACTTCATTGTGAAATTTTCCCACATTGTCCTTTCGAGGACAATGTTCGTAACCACCTGCGGTAGGCTTTCTGCAACCGGGAAGGATTGGCAATTCGGCCGCCACGCCCGATGGGACCGAAAGAGTCCCGCAAATGGGAGGAGGTGTTTCAATGAAAGTGAGTGCGTTGGTTTCGATGATCGCTGCCGCGGTGGTTGTTGTTTTGGCCTCGGCGTCGTCGGCACAAGATCTAGACCGGTCGGTCCTGCCGATGCCCGACCCGCCGTTCAAAGGCAAGATCGGGCTGACCCCGGCCGACTCGGTGAAGGATTTCCCCAAGCCGGTGACGGCGCCGGAAGGTGCGCCGAACGTTCTCATCATTATTACTGACGACGTCGGCTTCGGGGCGAGCAGCACGTTCGGCGGACCGATCCCGACTCCGACCATGGATCGGATCGCCAACGCCGGGCTTCGCTACAACAACTTCCATACGACGGCGCTGTGCTCGCCGACGCGCGCCGCGCTTCTCACGGGGCGCAACCACCATAGTGCCGCGACAGGCGTCATCATGGAGGCCGGCGTCGGCTATCCCGGCTACAACACGCTCGAGCCGCAGTCGAAGCGCGGCATGGGCGATATTCTGAAGCTCAACGGCTACAACACCGCCTGGTTCGGCAAGAACCACAACGTCCCCGATTGGCAGACGAGCCAGGCCGGTCCGTTCAGCCTGTGGCCGGTGGGACTAGGCTTTGAATATTTCTACGGCTTCGTCGGCGGCGACACCAATCAGTGGGCGCCGGCGCTCGTCGAGAATACGCGGCCCATCGAGCCGCCCCACGACGATCCCAACTACAATTTCGACGAGGACATGGCGAGCAAGGCCATCGCGTGGATTCGCATGCAGCATGCCGTGGCGCCGAAGAAGCCGTTCTTTGCCTACTACGCCCCAGGCACCGCGCACGCGCCGCACCATGCGCCCAAGGAGTGGATCGAGAAGTTCAAAGGCAAGTTCGACCATGGCTGGGACAAGCAGCGCGAGATGACACTCGCCAAGCAGAAAGAGATGGGCATCGTCCCGCCGAACACGCAGTTGACCACGCGCTCCGAAGGGATCGATGCGTGGGACTCCCTCAATCCGGATGAAAAGAAGCTCTTTGCCCACATGATGGAGGTCTATGCCGGGGCGCTGGCCCATTGCGACCACGAGATGGGCCGTATCATCGACGCCATCGACGAGATGGGCGAGCTCGACAACACGCTCGTCATCTACATCCAGGGCGACAACGGCGCCTCCGCCGAAGGCAGCCGTCAGGGCCTCCTCAACGAGATGACGTTCTTCAACAATCTCAAGGAGCCCTTCGACGAAGTCTTGCGCCGCATGGATGAGCTCGGCGGCCCGATGACGTTCAACCACTACCCGATCGGCTGGGCGCACGCGATGGACACGCCCTTCCAGTGGACCAAGCAGGTCGCGTCGCATTTCGGCGGCACGAAGAACGCGATGGTCATCTCCTGGCCCAAGCGCATCAAGGCGCACGGCGAGATGCGTACGCAGTTTGCCCACGTCATCGACATCATGCCGACCGTGCTCGAGGCCACAGGCCTCCCGGCGCCCTTCTCGGTCTATGGCATTCAGCAAGACCCGATCGAAGGCGTGAGCATGATGTACACGTTCGACGATGCGAACGCGCCGCCGCGGCACAACACCCAGTATTTCGAGATGTTCGCCAATCGCGCGCTCTATCACGACGGCTGGGTGGCGGCCACGACGCCGGTCGCTCCGCCATGGGCGAGCGTCGTCAAATATGTCGACCCGATCGATGGCTTTAAGTGGGAGCTCTATAACGTCGCCGAGGACTACTCAGAGGCGAACGATCTTGCCGAGAAGAATCCTGAGAAGCTGAGGGATCTGCAGCGGCTCTTCTATATCGAGGCGGTGAAATACAATGTGCTGCCGCTCGACAACACCAAGGTCGAGCGCCTCGACGTCAACGATCGGCCGAGCAATATCCGCGGGCTCACGGAGTTCACCTATTACGACGGCATGACGCGCATCCCGGAAGGCAGTGCGCCGGATCTAAAGAACAAGTCTTTCGGCATCAGCGCCGTCGTGGATATTCCTGAAGAAGGCGCCGAAGGCCTGATCATGACCCAAGGCGGACGCTTCTCCGGGCTCGGGCTCTACCTGCTCGATGGCAAGCCGGTGTTTCACTACAACCTTGCTGGCGTGAAGCGCTACACGGTGGCCGGCGAGGACAAAGTTCCGTCCGGGCGCCATGTCATCACGGCCGACTTCAACTATGACGGCGGCGGCGTGGGCAAAGGCGGCGACGCTACGATCACCGTCGATGGGAAAAAGGTGGCAAGCGGCCGCTTTGACCAGACCATTGCTTACCGCATGTCGCTCGACGAGACGCTCGACATCGGCGAGGACACCGGCACGCCGGTCAGTGAGGACTACAAGGTGCCGTTCAAGTTCACAGGCGAGCTTGAGAAGGTCACCATCAACATCACTGAGGAAAAGCTGACCGAGGAAGAGCTGGAGAAATATCGCCAAGGCCGCGTCAGAAGCGCCATCGCCCAGTGATCAAAGAGCGGATTTGGAAGAAGAGGAGGAGAGCATGAGGAGTGCAGTCATAGGGGGCGCCGCGCTGTTGTCGGCCATCCTCTTTGTGCAGACGGTGCCGGTCTCGGCACAGGGCACGGAAACCAAAACCGACAAACCGAACATCGTTGTGATTTGGGGCGACGATATCGGCTTCTGGAATGTCAGCGCCTACAGCCGCGGCATGATGGGCTACCAGACGCCGAACATCGACCGCATCGCCAATGAGGGCGCGCTCTTTACCGACATGTACGCGCAGCAATCGTGCACGGCCGGCCGCGCCGCCTTCATCCTCGGTCAGTCTCCGTTCCGCACCGGGCTTCTGACCATCGGCGTGCCCGGCTCGCAACAAGGCATCACCAAGGATCAGCCCACCATTGCCGAGCTGCTGAAGCCGCTTGGCTACACCAGCGGCCAGTTCGGCAAGAACCATTTGGGTGATCAGGACGAACATTTGCCGACGAACCACGGCTTCGACGAGTTCTTCGGCAATCTTTATCACTTGAATGCCGAGGAGGAGCCCGAGGGCTACTACTATCCGAAGAACCCGGCGTTCCGCGAGAAATACGGCCCGCGCGGCGTGATCCATTCGTGGGCCCTGCCGGACGGCACGCAGAAGATCGAGGACACCGGCCCGCTCACGCGGGAGCGGATGCCCACCGTCGATCAAGAGATCTACGAGGCCGCGATGAAGTTCGTCGACGGCGCCGTCGAGAAGAAGAAGCCGTTCTTCCTGTGGTTCAACACGACGCGCATGCACGTGTGGACCCACCTCAAGAAAGACTCTGACGGCAAGACCGGCATCGGCCTCTATCCCGATGGCATGGTCGAACATGACGCCATGGTCGGCCAAGTGCTCAAGAAGCTTGATGACCTCGGCATTGCCGACAATACCATCGTCATCTACTCGACCGACAATGGCGCGGAGAAGCTGACTTGGCCGGATGGTGGGACGACGCCTTTCTACGGCGAGAAAGGGACGACCTGGGAGGGTGGATTCCGCGTTCCCATGCTTGTGCGTTGGCCTGGCGTGATCAAGCCCGGCACGGTCCAAAATTGCATCATCTCGCAGGAGGACTGGATGCCGACGTTGCTCGCGGCTGCCGGCAACCCGGATGTCGTGAAGCAGGTGGCCGAAGGCACCACGGTCGGTGACAAGACCTTCAAGCAGCACCTCGATGGCTACAACTTCCTGCCCTTCTTTGAGGGCAAGGAGGAGAAGAGCCCGCGGCACGAGATCTTTTATTTCGACCAGGCCGGCAACCTGAATTCCGTCCGCTATGACGATTGGAAGGTCAGCTTTGCGTTCAACGAAGGCGCAATCAACACGGCCTATCGAAAGACGCCGGCCTGGCCGCTCATCGTCAACCTTCGTGCGGACCCGTTTGAGTCAGCCCCTCATGATTCGGGAATGTACGTCCGCTGGTACGCCGACTTGTTGTGGATCTTCGTACCAATCCAGGGTGAGGTAGCGAAGTTCGCAGCCAGCCTCAAGGAATATCCGCCGGTCACTGGCGGGTCGCTTAGCGGTGGTCTGAGCTACAGAACAACCCAGATTCAGAAGGCACTCGAGATGCTGGAGAGTTCTGCGACATCCCGGAATTGATCCCAACTCAGAGCACGGGTCGCCGAAAGATGCGGTGGCCCGTGCGCCATTTTCCCGTCGCCAGCGGCCAGCTCGTGACCTTCGACGACAAGCCCGCCTTCGCCTTCTTCTTGCTCTCGGTGAGGCGCGGCATCGCGAATTTGCATTCAAGTAGCGCGTTCAAATTGCCCTCAAGTAGCGCGAAGCCGGTAGCGCACTATTGCGCGCTCAAGTAGGCCAGAGGCCGGTAGCGCACTATTACGCGCTCAAGTAGGCCGTGCCCTCATGTAGGCCGAAGGCCGGTAGGGCAATCAAGAATGGCCGGTAGCGCACTAAAAGAGCCAGGTGAGGCGGCCTTTGACGGCGTTGTCGGTGACGTGGTCGCCGAACTGACCTGAGTAGGAGACGCCCGCGCTCGCGCGATCGCCGAGCGCGAAGTCGAGACCGGTGTCGATCAGCGCCGAGTCTTCCGCCAGCGGCACGCCATAGACAGTGAAGCCGACGCCGGTGTCGGCGAAGACGAGTCGTGCGTCCGGCGTCAAGCCGTTGAAGGCGTGGAGCCAAGCCACCGAGAGGTTCGGCGTGATCGCCATCCCGCCCCACTGACGGACGGTCCCGGCACGGAAGCCCAAGGTCGAATAGCCGACGTCTTGATCGGCACTGCCGCGCAGGCTCGCGAGCGCGCCGCCATGCTCGTGGAAGCTGTCCGAATTCTCCGCGACATAGGCGAGCCCGGCGAACGGCTCGAGCGCCATGCCCCACATCTGCGTCGGATAGGCGACCTCGCCGAAGATCTGTCCGGTATCGGCGTCGTAGCTCGCCTTCTGCCGCTCGTAGAAGCCGGG
>CAZHCN010000075.1:0-11059 GCA_964530895.1 uncultured Methyloceanibacter sp.
AGCGGACCTCGGCGAGCACATCGGGGATGTCTGCTCTACCCCTCAAAGCGGACATGCTCGGCATCGGAATGAACGACTGCTAAGTGCCACAAGCGGACCTCGTTTCAGGCTATTCATACCGCTGAACTCGCCTTGATTACCGTTTGATAGGCAGCCTCGCGATCGGGGGCTTCTCGGATCGAACCAAGAATCTGTGGGCTCCTCAATGTGCGGGCGACGCAGGCGAGCACGTTGAGTTGCTCACCGTTCTCCGTCTCAGGTAGCAAGAGCAGAAAGACGATGTCGACTGGTTGGTCGTCGATCGCATCAAAGTCTATAGCTTGGCGCAGGCGCGCGAGGACACCGAAGGGCGCCTCCAGTCCGGGGATGCGCGCGTGCGGCAACGCCACGCCGTTCCCGACTCCTGTCGAACCCAGCTCTTCGCGCTTCATAAGCTTCGTCTCCACCTCGTCCCCGTCGAGCCCGGCCCCGGCCGCCGCTTGAGTCGAAAGTTGCTGTAGGAGCTGATGCTTGTCGGCCGCACGGACGTCGAGCACGACATCGCCAGGCGAGAGAAAATCCCCTATCTGCATCGTGTTCCAGTCATCCGTCCTTGTGATTAGTCTGCGCCTCTGAGCTTGCCGCCGCTAACTAGGCGCCCTCAGCCGATAGCCGACGCCTGTCTCCGTCATAATGTAATGCGGACGCGCAGGATCCGGCTCGACCTTCTGCCTGAGCTGCCGTACGTAGACGCGCAAATATTGCGGGTCGATGGGTTCGGACCAAAGCTCATTCAGCAGGAACTTGTGCGTCAGCACCTTTCCCGCATGTTGCACCATCACCCGCAAAAGATCGTATTCCTTGGGCGACAGCTTCACCTCCTCGTCACGGAGCTTCACGACACGCCGCACAAGATCGACCGACAGGTCGTCGACCTTGAAGATCGGCCGTTCGCCGTGCACTTGGAGCTGATGGCGAAGAGCCGTCCGCATACGCGCGAGCAGTTCCTCCATACCGAACGGCTTGGTGACGTAATCGTCGGCGCCGAGGTCGAGAGCCTCGACCTTGGCCGTTTCGTCACCGCGGCTCGACAAGACGACGATCGGCAAATCCTCCCGCAGGGCACGAATCGCCCTGAGTAGATCGAGACCCTGCATGTCGGGAAGGCCGAGATCCAGGATCACCAGGTCAGGCTCGTCCGCCATGAGCTCCAACGCCGCCTTGGCGTTCGGCGCGTCGAGGGTCAGATAGCCTTGCGTGCTTAGTCCCATCCGGAGCAGCTTGCGGATGGGTGGCTCGTCATCGACGACGAGAACTTTGAGCGGGGGAACGGTCATGCTGCAGTATTCAGATGTTCGACAGGTTGGAGGACCGGCAGCGTAATCGTGAAGACGGCGCCCTGCCCATCCAGACGATTTGCAGCCATTAGTGTCCCGCCCATCGCCTCGACGAAGCCCCGGGCGATTGCCAAGCCGAGGCCAGTGCCGGCGCGAACCTGGTCTTCCTTTTGCGCGCGATGGAATTTCTCGAATATTCGGTCGATCTCTTCCGCAGGGATGCCGCTTCCCTGATCGGATACCTGCAGCTTGACGACATTCTCCTCGCGCCACGCTTCGACGAGGACTATCGTCCCCGACGGCGCGTATTTCGCCGCGTTGTCGAGGAGATTGAACAGAGCCTGCTCGAACAGGACTGGATCGATGTCGAGCATGGGCAAGTCGGCTGCGACGTCGATTTCGACCTTGTGGTCGGCAAGCACCTTGCCGGCACGCTCTAGCGCCGTGGCGATGATTTCGCCGATATCGAGGCGTGCCGTCTTGGGCCTGATTGCTCCAGACTCGAGTTTCGTCATATCGAGGAGGTTGGCGATGAACTTGTTCAGCCGCTCCGATTCCTCAATGACCGTGTCCATGAGCTCGGCTCGTGCCTGATCACCCAATTCACTGGAGAATCCCTTGAGCGTTCCGGCAGCGCCCACAATCGCTGCAAGCGGCGTCTTCAAGTCATGCGAGATCGAGGTCAGGAGGGCCGAACGAAGCCTGTCCGCCTCGACGCGGCGCTCGGCTTGATCGAGGTCGTCGACAAGGTGCACCCGCTCAATTGCCAGTGCCCCCTGGTCGATGAGCGCATCGAGCAGGCGCCTTTGGTCCGGGGTGAGCAAGGGCCCGGGCTTATCGCCGTCGAGCCCAACGATACCGATGGCGCCGCGTCCCGTCCGCATCGGAAGGAACAGCCGCTTGGCGCCGGGCAAGGTGTCCGAACCACGGCCGGCGGGGCGATTGTGCTCCCAGGCCCATTTCGCCGCGGCAATGTCGGCCTCATCGAGGACGTCCTCGGGCGGATAACCGGCCTTGACCGCGAGGATCTCGTTTTCGGGTAGCAACAGAACGACCCGCAGTTTCAGCATCAGAGCGATCTGATACGCGGTCGCCCAAAGCACGTCATCCAGCGTCCCAACGCCGGAGAGCTTGCGGCTGAATGCGTACAGCGATTCCGTGGTGCGGGCGCGACCCATCGCCGCCACAGCGAGGGCGCGGGCCCTTGCCGCGACGTTGGACACAATGACGGCGACGACTGTGAAGAAAAGGACCGCGACGACTTCGCGGGGGTTCGAGATGTTGAACGTGTAGTACGGCTCGGTGAAGAAGAAGTTGTAGCAGAGCGCAGAGGCGGCACTGGCGACGAGTGACGGCCACAAGCCGAAGCGAACGGCAACGCCGACGATGGCCGTGAGGAAGACGAGGTCCGTGTTGGAGAGCCCGATCCACGGCCATAGCAGCTCGCTGATCCCGACGGACGCGGCCACGGCGGCCAGCGCGTAAACGTAGGGCCATGGCGTGAACGGCGCTGACGGCTCAACGGTGCGGACGGTCTTCTTCGGGACTGCCTCTTGGCCAAGCTCCAGACCGGCGATGACGTGCACGCTAATGCTGCCGGAGCGGCGGACGAGATCGCTCACGATAGAGCCGTGCAGTCGCGTAAACCACCAAGACCGGGTGGCCTTGCCAACGATGATCTGGGTGACGTTGTTCGACCGGGCAAAGGCGAGCACGTCGTCGGCGACGCTGCGGTGACCACCCGGACTCGTGACCGGTTCGCCGCCAAGCGCCTGCGCCAAGCGGAGCGTGTCGGCAACACGATCGCGTTCCTCCTCGCTCAAATGAAGGCTGCGCCTCGTCTCGACGTAGAGCGCCGTCCAAGAGGCATGCAGGCGGTCCGCCAGGCGCTTCGCATAGCGGATCAAGCCTGCCGCACGCGGGTCTTCGTTCACGCACACCAAAATTCGCTCACCTGCGGCCCATGGCCCTGCTATGGCCCGCGCCTGCATCTCCGTGAGCAACTGCTCATCGACGCGCTCCGCCGTGCGGCGCAACGCCAGCTCGCGAAGGGCGGTCAGATTGGCGGGGGAGAAGAAATGCTCCAGCGCGCGCGCAGCCTGCTTGGGAACGTAGACCTTGCCTTCCTTCAGGCGCCGAATCAGATCGTCGGGTGTAAGGTCCACGAGCTCGATGGCGTCGGCGCGATCGAGGATTGAGTCCGGCACGGTCTCGCGGACACGGATACGAGTGATCTGTGCCACCACATCGTTGAGGCTCTCGATGTGCTGGATGTTCAGGGTCGTATAGACGTCGATGCCGTTGCTCAGCAGCTCTTCGACATCGAGGTAACGCTTGGGGTGCCGGCTGCCTACGACATTCGTGTGTGCCAACTCATCGACCAAAGCAATCCGGGGCTTGCGGGCAATGATGGCGTCGAGGTCCATCTCCTCGAGCTGCTGCCCCTTGTATTCGATACGCCGTCGCGGAATGACCTCGAGACCGTCCAGCAGGGCTTCTGTCTCTTTACGGCCGTGCGTCTCGACAACACCGACCACAATATCGTCGCCGTCCTTCTTTCGCGTTCGGGCCTGCTGGAGCATTTCATAAGTCTTGCCGACGCCAGGCGCGGCCCCAACGAAGACCTTTAGACGTCCGGCGCGGCTCTCCTCCCGCTTCGCCTTTTCGAGCAAAGCGTCAGGAGACGGCCGTTCGTCGTCATCGCGACGGTTTCTTGGCATCAGCTGCTGAGACCCTTCGGCGCTTTGCGTGTCAGTCGAAAGACCGGCTCGCGGCCTTTCCCTCGCTCATTGTGCCGCCGCGAGCCTGTCGAGCGCGAGATTGAGTTCAAGAACGTTCACAAGACGGTCGGGCGTTAAGAATCCACCCGGCGCGAACTCGCTTTCCCTAATTATAGTCTCGACCTGGCTAAGGGGAAGTCCGCGGGCCTCGGCAACGCGCTTGGCCTGATACATGGCGGCGTTAACGCTGATGTGTGGATCGAGGCCAGCGCCCGATGCGGCTGCCAGTTCGGGAGGCAGCGGATTCGCGGCCTTGGCGCCATAGCGGGAAACGATCTCCTCGGCACGTTTCGTGAGGTCCGTGCTCGTCGGCGACTTATTGCTACCGCCAGCCGCTGCGGCGTTGTAATCGACCGCCGAGGGCCGCGGCCAAAAGTACTTGGCCTCCGTGAAGTTCTGCGCGATCAAGCGGCTGCCTACGATCTTTCCGTCAGGCGCCATAATGAGTGAGCCTTGCGCCGTCGACGAGGTCAGGATCTGGCCGATACCCCAAATTACGGTCGCATAGCCGGCCACGCAAATCAGCATTGTCACGACGACGAGGCGGAGGCTACCGAGTAGGGAGTCCATGTGACTATCTCCAAGGGCTTTACTTCACCATGTACATGAAATGCTCCGCCACCGGACCCAGCGTCGCCGCCGGGAAGAACGTCAGAGCGCCGACAATGACGATCGTGACAAGCAGCATGCCGGCGAATGTCCCGTCCTCGACGCCGAGCGTGCCGGCCGATTCGGCTGTGCGCCGCTTCGCCATGAGAGAGCCGACGATCGCCAATGGCAGGATGATCGGGATGAAGCGCGCGAGTAGCATGACGATGCCCGTAGAGACGTTCCAAGGCACGGTGTTGTCGCCCAACCCCTCGAAACCAGAGCCATTGTTGGCGCTCGCCGAGCTGAACTCGTAGAGCATCTCGCTGAATCCGTGCGGACCGACATTGTTGAGCGTGTCGGTACCCCATGGCGTCACGGCGAAGATCGCGGTCCCGCCAAGTATGAACAGCCCGTGGGCGAGCAGCGCCACGATGGCGAACTTGACCTCGCGCGATTCCACCCGCCAGCCGAGATACTCAGGCGTGCGACCGATCATCATGCCGGCTATGAACACGGCCACGACGATGTAGAGGAACATGTTGATCATGCCCACGCCGACGCCGCCGAGATCCTCGTTCAGCCACATACCGATCATCGGCATGAGCCCGACTAGTGGATTGAGGCTGTCATGCATCGCGCCGACCGAGCCGTTGCTGGTCGACGTAGTCAGAACCGCCCACGTCGGGCCGGAGGTAGCACCGAAGCGCAGTTCCTTGCCTTCGAGGTTCCCTGCGTTCTGCGCGATGGGAAGCTGGTCAAAAGCCTCCGTCGGGGCCGTCGCGAAGCCCACAGCGAATGCCATTCTGATCAGAACCAACGCGAGCATGACGGCGAACACGACAGCCGCGTGGCGCGTGCGTCCGACGATCCGGCCGAACATCCATACGCAGGCCATGGGTATGAGGATGATTGAGATCATCTCCAGCGCGTTGGTCCAGAAGGTCGGATTCTCGAACGGGTGCGTGCTGTTTGGTCCGAAGAAGCCGCCGCCATTGGTGCCGAGCTGTTTGATCGCAACGAACGCCGCGACCGGTCCGCGCGCGATGATCTGCTCGGCGCCTTCCAACGTCATGGCGTGCGCGGCGCCCTGGAGCGTCATCGGCAGGCCACCGAGGACCATAAGTATCGCGACGACGAGCGCCAGGGGCAGCAGAACGAGGAACGTCGCCCGCTGCACATCGACGAAGAAATTGCCGAGGTCCTTCCGGCCGGCGAGCCCGCGCGCGATCGCGGCCAGAGCGGCAATCCCCGTCGCCGCGGAGACGAACTGGAGCCACATCAGCGCGGCGAGCTGCGAGAGGTAGCTCATCGACACCTCGCCCGAATAGTGCTGGAGGTTCGTGTTGGAGGTGAAGGATGAGGCCGTGTTGAAGATCAGGTCGGCGCTGATCGCTCCCCTGGCATCCGGATTAAGCGGGAGATATTGCTGGAGCGCCATGATGGCGTAGCTCACGATGAACATCACCAGATTGAAGATGAGCATGGCAACGATGTAGCGCTTCCAGTCCTGCTGCACGCGTGTGACGCGCCCGCCGATCCATCGGAAGGCCCTGGTAAACCGCGCCGCACCACCCTCAGCGGACTCGGGATCCATCGCCCATTTCATGTAGTTGCCGAGCGGCCAGGACAGGGCGATCGTCGTACCGACGATTATGATAACGAAGAGGATGGCATAGGTAACCATGAGATGAACTCCAAGTGCCGCGCCCTAGGCCCGGTCAACCGCTTCGGTCATCAGGTAGAGGAGGACGAAGATCGCAATTCCGAGAAGGAGATAGACGAAAGTCATCGTGGACGGTCCTTCCATTAGGCGAGATGCATCGCGGTCACGAGCATGTCGATGAGCTTGATGCCCACGAACGGCACGACGAGCCCACCGAGGCCGTAGATCAGGAGGTTGCGGCGCAGAACGGCGGCGGCGCCTAGCGGCCGGTAGGTGATGCCTTTCAGCGCGAGCGGAATGAGTGCGACGATGATCAGCGCATTGAAGATGATGGCCGACAAGATTGCGCTCTGCGGCGTGGCGAGACCCATGATGTTCAGGGCTTGGAGCTGCGGATAGAGCACAATGAACATCGCCGGGATGATGGCGAAATATTTGGCCACGTCGTTGGCTATGGAGAACGTGGTGAGAGCCCCACGCGTCATCAGCAATTGCTTGCCGATCTCCACGATCTCGATGAGCTTGGTCGGATTGGAGTCGAGATCGACCATGTTGCCGGCTTCGCGGGCGGCCTGCGTGCCCGTGTTCATGGCGACTCCGACATCGGACTGGGCAAGCGCCGGTGCGTCGTTGGTGCCGTCGCCGCACATGGCGACGAGTTTGCCCTTGGCCTGCTCATCCCGGATCAGCCTCAACTTGTCCTCCGGCGTCGCCTGGGCGAGGAAATCGTCGACTCCGGCCTCCGCGGCGATGGCCGCCGCGGTCATGGGATTATCTCCGGTAATCATAATGGTGCGAATGCCCATGCGGCGCAGTTCCGCGAACCGCTCGCGGATGCCGCCTTTGACGATGTCCTTCAGGTGGATCACCCCGAGCAGCTTGCCGTCCTTGGCAACCGCCAGCGGCGTACCGCCGGACTTCGCGATCTCTTCGGCGATGGCGTTGATCTCTCGGCCTGCCTCGGTCAGACCTGTCGTCTTCTTCCGGTTGCCGGCAGAACCGCTCGTATCGAGATGAGCGAGGACCGCGTCGACCGCGCCCTTGCGGATCCAAGAACTGCCGATCTCTACGCCGCTCATACGGGTCTGCGCGCTGAACGGGATGAACTTCGCACCGAGCTCGTGGATGTCGCGGCCCCGAATACCGTATTTCTCCTTGGCAAGCACGACGATCGAACGTCCTTCCGGCGTCTCGTCAGCGAGGGAGGCAATCTGGGCCGCATCGGCCAACTCCCGCTCCGGGACGCCTTTCATGGGAATGAATTCCGCGGCCTCGCGGTTGCCGAGTGTGATCGTGCCGGTCTTGTCGAGGAGAAGCGTATCCACGTCGCCGGCTGCTTCCACGGCACGGCCCGACATGGCCAGCACGTTGAAGCGCACGAGCCGATCCATGCCGGCGATACCGATGGCCGACAGAAGCGCGCCGATGGTCGTCGGAATGAGCGCGACGAAGAGTGCGACGAGCACGACGATCGGGATGCTGCCGCCCGCATAAGCCGCGAAGCTTGGAATGGTTGCGACGACGATAAGAAAGATCAGCGTGAGACCGGACAGCAGAACCGTGAGCGCAACTTCGTTCGGCGTCTTTTGACGCTCGGCCCCCTCGACCAGTCTGATCATGCGATCGAGGAACGTCGTGCCCGGCGCCGCCGTAATACGCACCTTCAGCCAATCTGATACGACGAGAGTACCTCCCGTCACGGCGGACCGGTCGCCCCCGGCCTCGCGTACGACCGGCGCGGATTCTCCCGTGATCGCTGCCTCGTTGACGGAGGCCACGCCTTCGATGACCTCACCGTCAGAAGGAATCAGGTCTCCGGCCTCGACCAGCACGATCTGGCCTGGCCCAAGCTTGCTCGCAGGCGTCGGCACGATCAGGCCCGTCTTTTCGTCGACGATGAGCTTCGCCTTGGTTTCTTCGCGGGTCTGCCGAAGCGTAGACGCCTGGGCCTTGCCGCGCCCTTCCGCGACGGCTTCGGCAAAATTCGCGAACAGGATCGTGAACCAGAGCCAGACGATGATCTGGAACGCGAAGCCGAGATTTTGCCAGCCGCTCGTTATGTCGCGGATAAACAAGACCGTAGCTAAGGCGGCGACGACCTCGACCACGAACATCACGGGATTCTTGACGAGTGTTCGAGGGTCGAGCTTCGCGAAGGCCGAGCCGATAGCCGGAACGATGATCTTCGGATCGGTCGAGGCCGCGACCGGCATCCGCTTCCGCACATGGGAGGTTTGCATGGCCGAGGTCCTCCTAGAAGCGCTCGGGCCTAAGCAGGACGTAGGCGAGGTAGACGAGGAGTCCGGCCGTGATGATGCCGGCGAGCCAATAATCGAAAGCCATGGGACTTACCTCTTCGATACGGTCCAGCCGCAACGCGACTGCGTTCAGAAGCTAGTATTGAGCGCCGTAGGTTTTCGAGGTGGAGAGAGGTCCGGCCTTATAAGAATCTCATAAGGGCATTTGCCGCACACGAAGTCCGCTGCTCGGCGTCGAAATGAACGTCCGCTTCGTGCCATTAACAGACGTCTATACCTCGCCAGTCCGCTCCTCGAGGTGGTGCATCAAGCGCTTGCCCGCGTGCGAGGGCTCGCGGGAAGCTAGGCGGCCCGCGAGCCGGGAACCGGTCCAGCTTTATCTCTTCTTCCACCCACAGCATCGTATGGTCTCGGTAGACCACGTCTTTTTCGAAAAGATGCTTGCTCGTGAGCGGGCCGACCTGCATGAGGTCCCTCCTTACGCGTTTGCCTGCTTAGCTTTGCCTCACAGTTCGCCTTCTGCGTGCAGCGGCAAGATAAAGCCCGCGAGGCGTTTGCGAAACAGGCAAGTTTAGTTGTCGGCTTACTCACTATTACCGGCAGGTCCTCGACTTCATCGAGCGTGCGGCAGAAACGGCAATCGCGCAGGTTCGCCTTGCGGTAGCGCAACCTGTTGCCGCGCATCACCGCATAGCGCAACGCGTTCGCTGTGAGCAGTTGCAGCAGCAGCGGGAGCACGGCCGGCGGCACCCAGACATGGCCGCGCGGCGTGTCCTCCATCAGGTCGACCATTCCCGACGAGGTTTTTGGGGCTGTCTTTGCCGTGCCCAGCCAGCTTCAGATCGCGCCCGCTTTCAGCTTCGAGGGCCTGATCGGCACGCCGGAAAGTTCAAGGTGCCGATATTCAGAGTACGGTCCTTCATCCCAGCGGCTGGCGCTGAGATCGAAATTATAGAAGTTCCAGTCCTCGACGCGCAGCGCGTACCAGATAATCTCGTCCTGCGGCCTGCCGCCTCGCGCGTGCTCTTCCCCCCCTCGTCATCAGCAAGACTTGCCCGGGTTTGCCCGAAAGGTACCGGCAGCCTATCTTACCCTTCCTGATACGGGCAGGGAGGCGACTTCTTCATGAGCGCGGACAAAACTCCCGACATATTCAAGTTCTGGTCTGGCATCCGGCCCGACGCCCGCATCCATCCAGCCGACGAGGACGTGCTCTCGCGCGTTGGCAATCCCGTCTTCGATCTTCGCTGCCTGCCCGCCGCCTTTGCCGGGCCGCTCAAGACGGCACGAATTGTGCTGCTTTATCTTTCGCCGGGTTTTTCCGCGTTTGATCTCGAAGAGGCCGAGTCACCGGAAGGACAAGAGCGCTATATGCTCCGGCGCAAAGGAACGGCGCCGCTGCCGTCAAAAGAGGACCATGAAAGCGCCTGGCGCTGGTGGAGTAGCCGGGCGAAATGTTTCGGTCATGGGCAGGATCTCCGCGACCAGATCGCCGTCCTGAATATCGGTGCCTATCACTCGCGTAAATTCAAAGACTGGCCGCTGCTTGCGGCGCTGTCGTCAAGCCGCATGTCGATCGCCTGGGCACAGCGTGTTCTGTTTCGCGAAGCGTTAGAGGGCACACGGATCGTCGTTTGCTTGATGGCAGCGCGCCACTGGGGCCTGCAAGTAGGACGCACTACCCGGTCAGTCTTTACGCGCCCGCTGTCACCGTAGGCGGTCACATGTGTCACGGCGCCATGCGTGAAGAGATCATCAGGTCCGTGCGGGCAGCGCTTTGCTAATGTGTTCGCGTACGACGCTCCTGCGCATGCCAAAGCTTCGCAATGGCCGTCCCAGGCCTTCTCGAAGAAGAAGGATGCGGACGCACGCCACGCCGAGGTGAATGTCGACGTGCGGGCGGGATCCACTTCGCGTCGAGTCAATCGCTTATGAGAAATGGCAGGCGGCGCTTTTTCCAGTCCGCTTAACAGTCGGTCCGCGCCAAGAAAGCATCAGTCCAGCTTCATCAGCCCAAGAGCCCAGAGTATGACCAAAAAGGCGATGATCAGGACAAACATGGCGATGAGAGAAAGCACCACGATTGCAGCGACGCGCCAAAATGAGGCGAATCCGTAGTCGTTTGACTCCCGAATGGCCTGCTTCTTCAGCTGAAATTGACTGGCGATGAACATTGCCACGCCTCCGAAAATCGCGGGCAGTACGTAACTGGGGAGCTTTTCAGGAAGAAACGGCAAGATGGCAACTATCGCCAATACCAGGATCGAGCCCCAGAGGATGGTTTGCCGCGCGAGCGCCTCTTTACCAAGCGCCTTGAAGTTCTCCCACACCAGATAAACTGCGGCGATCGGACCGCCGAAAAACGCGCCCGCAAATACCTGATACGGCGAATAGACAGTGATTTGCTTCATGCCGGAAATTTTTCAGCAAACGGTTCGATGCATCGCGCAA
>CAZHCN010000076.1:0-11020 GCA_964530895.1 uncultured Methyloceanibacter sp.
GGCCACAGCTTCGTGAAGCCTTCGGTGAGTTTGAGGGTGGAGGCGAAGCCCACCTCGAACAGGCCTGCGAGCACCAGATAAACCCAAGACATGGGGTCGCCCACTTTCGCGCGATTGACGGGGAGGGGGCCGGACCTTTCGTGGCGTGGCCGCCTGGCGGGGCGGACCATAATTTCGCAAAGGCGCCCTGTCACCCCACCTTGCTTGCAGGGGCGTGACGCCTCGGTGCGACAAGTTTCGGGATCGAAGGGGCGTGGAGACCAGGCCCCAAAAGCAAAAATGGCGGCCCTGCATTCGCGGGGGCCGCCATTTCAGCGAAAGTGATAGATCGTCGCGTCTAATTAGGCGCGGTCGAGCTCCGCCGGAAGATAGGAGGTAACCTCCATGCCAGCTTCGGACTCGGTGATCTCAGGCTTCAGCCACTCTTTCATGATGGATCTCCTTAAGTGATCTTACGGACCTAATGTGGGGTCTCGGGCATGAGAGCCGCATGAAGCGGTCATGAACACGATCTGACAGCCGGATTACCCTCGTCTGACGCGGGCGCCCGCAAAGCCGATGCCAAAACAAAAATGGCGGCCCCGCTATCGCTGGGACCGCCATCTTTGAAAACTTGCTAGATCAGCGCTGATTAAGCGCGGTCGAGCTCCGCCGGAAGGTAGGAGGTAACCTCCATGCCAGCCTCAGACTCGGTGATCTCGGGTTTCAGCCACTCTTTCATGGTCGTCTCCTTCGGTGAACTTCAAGGCTAGATAATGGGGGTGCGGCATGAGAGCCGCATGAAGCGTCCATGAACGCATTCTGAAAGGCACATTAACGGATTCTGACAAAGAAAATCGTTCTAGAGCAATGCGATAGCTAGAATCAGGCCCCGTTGGGCGGTCTTCCGACCGGCCAGGACGGGGCCATTTTCATGGAGTCTGACGCTATTGGAACAAGAGCACCGCGTTGGCGAGGGTCTTGTAGATGCCCCAGGCAAGCGGAATCCCGACAAAGCTCCAAGCTAGGAAGAGCTTGACGGCGTTCGCGTCCGAGACGTCTTCGTGGTGCTTCGCTTCGGCCATCGGTTCCTCCGTCACGCTTTCGCTTCTTCGTTCTTGATGTGGTGGCGCTCATGCACCGGGTGCATGAGGAAATTGCAGATGAAGCCGATGAACAGCAATCCGGCCATGATGTACATGGTGATCGAATAGGCATCGGCCTTCGCGACGCCGTGGTCGATCTGATACTCGCGGATGTAGTTGACCAGCACGGGGCCGAAGACACCCGCCGCCGACCAGGCGGTGAGAAGCCGACCGTGAATGGCGCCGACATAGCGGGTGCCGAAGATGTCCTTGAGATAGGCTGGGATGGTGGCGAAACCGCCGCCATACATGCTGATGATGACGCAGTAGAACGCCACGAACAGGACCACGCTACCCGTGTGGCCGGTCCAGGGCACCGCGGCATAGAGCGCGATGCCGAGCAGGAAGAACACCATGTAGGTGTTGCGGCGGCCGATATAGTCGGACGTCGAGGCCCAGAAAAAGCGGCCGGCCATGTTGAAGATGCTGAGCAGGCCGACGAAGCCTGACGCCGCGATGGCCGTGATCCGCCCGGGGAACATCTCCTGGCTCATGGCCGAAGCCTGGCCCAGCACGCCAATGCCGGCCGTCACGTTCAGGCAGAGCACCAGCCACAGCAGGTAGAACTGCGGGGTCCTGAGGGCCTGATCGACGTGGACTTCTTGGTCGGTGACGAGCTTCTTCGGCTGCTTCGGGGCGACATAGCCCTTGGGGGCCCATCCCGGCGCCGGCACGCGTACGATGACGCCGCCCATCATCATGAAGAACATGTAGATGAGGCCAAGCACGATGAAGGTCTCGGCGACGCCGACATGGGTCGGGGTGGCGAATTGCTGCATGAGCCAGACCGAAAGGGGCGAGGCGATCAGCGCGCCGCCGCCGAAGCCCATGATGGCCATGCCCGTGGCCATGCCGGGGCGATCGGGAAACCAAGTGATCAGGGTTTTCACCGGCGAGATATAGCCGATGCCAAGCCCGCAGCCGCCGACCACGCCATAGCCGAGATAGACGATCCACAGTTGGTGGAGATGCACGCCGAGCGCGGAGATGAGGAAGCCGCCACCGAAACACAGCGCCGCGGTGAACATCGCTTTCCGCGGACCGACGCGGTCGAGCCACGTCCCCGTGAAGGCCGCGGCAAGGCCCAAGAACACGATGGCGATGGAGAAGATCCAGCCGAGTTCGGTCAGCTTCCAGTCGTCAGGCGCGGACTGCGTGATGCCGATCAGCTTAGTCATCGGCAGGTTGAACACGCTGAAGGCGTAGACCTGCCCGATGCAAAGGTGGACGCAGAGGGCCGCCGGCGGGACCAGCCAACGACTGAAACCAGGCTTGGCCACGGTGTGCGAGCGGTCAAGCCAGTGAAAAATGCCTTCGGATTCCGCCTGTGCTGCGGTCGCCATGATAATTCCCCCCTAGTGGAAACGCTTTTCGCGCTTTGTTGGCCGGTAGTCTGGCCGGGCTTGGCCGTCACCGCAAGCCCGAACCTCTTGCTGACGGTTGCGATTCCGCGCGATTCCGGCGCCGGTACACGCTCAGATACTTCAATCCGATTGCGACATGACGACAAGATGACGCAGCGAGGACAGAACGCCCGCGCTCCAAAGGCTGCCGAGGAGCGCGGGTTTCTGGTCTCCAAGAAGCCAGCGGGAGAGCCGCGTCTCGCCTAGCTGGCCTTCTTGAACTTCGCGGCCTCCTCGGAGCCCTTCGTGGTGTCGCCCTTGGTGTAGGAATGTGCACCGGCGCCGGCGAGCTTGCCCTTGTCCACGATGAGATACTCAGTGCGGATGGGCTTGCCGGCGAAGTGGTCCTCGAGGATCTCGCGCGTGCCCGCGGCGTAGCGCGCCTGGGCCGACAAGGTCGTGCCGGACACGTGCGGCGTCATGCCGTGATGGGGCATTGTGCGCCACGGGTGGTCGCGAGGCGCCGGCTGCGGGAACCACACGTCGCCCGCATAGCCTGCCAGCTGGCCACTCTCCAACGCCCGCACGACGGCATCGCGATCGGCGATCTTGCCGCGGGCGGTGTTGATGAGGTAGCTGCCGCGCTTCATCATGCCGATCAACTTGTCGTCGAACAGACCCTCTGTCTCCGAGTGCAAGGGAGCGTTGATGGTGACCACGTCGCAGGCCTTGACCAGCGATTCCACATTCGGGTGGAAGGTGAGGCCGAGCTCCTTCTCCACTTTCTCCGGCAAGCGATGCTTGTCGAAATAGTGGAGGTGCACGTCGAACGGCTTCAGGCGCCTCAGCACCGCAAGGCCGATGCGACCGGCGCCGACCGTGCCGACATTCATGCCTTCGAGGTCGTAGGCACGTTCCACGCAATCGGCGATGTTCCAGCCGCCCTTGATCACCCATTGGTATGACGGGATGTAGTTGCGCACGAGCGACAGGATCATCATCACCACGTGCTCGGCGACGCTGATCGAGTTGGAGTAGGTGATCTCGGCCACGGTGATGCCCTTCTCCATCGCCGCATCGAGATCGACGTGGTCGGAGCCGATGCCAGCGGTGATGGCAAGTTTCAGCTTCTTGGCCTTCTTGATGCGGTCCTCTGTCAGGTAGGCCGGCCAGAAGGGCTGAGAGATCACCACGTCGGCGTCGACCAGCTCCTTCTCGAAGGTCGAGTTCGGCCCATCCTTGTCGGAGGTCACGACCAGCGTGTGGCCGGCATCCTCGAGGAATTCGCGAAGGCCGAGCTCGCCCGAGACGCTGCCGAGCAGTTCGCCCGGCTTGAAATCGACCTTGCTCGGCGTCGGCGTTGTCATGCCACCGGCGTAGTGATCGATCTTGGGGATGGATTGCCGCGCATAGTCAGGCGGGTAGCCGTCGACGGGATCGTCGTAAAGAACGGCGAGAACTTTGGCCATGTCTGTCACTCCTTGTTGCAAGCGACAAGGCGTGCAGGCGCGCGAGCTCCCGTGCGTGCCCCAGCAAGCGGCAACACCTGCTGCCGTGTCTTCATCTTCGTCAAAAGAGGATCGAGGCCGCCTGCAAGCGGCTCAGCCTCGTCCTTCGCGTTTCCAATATCGGCGGGCGCTGTTCGCGCTTCTGGAGATTGCCGATAAGCATGACTTCATATTCTGAGGCCCGAAGATCAAGGGCCTATGGGCAAATGCCCGATAGGGTTTGCCTATCGATATCGCGGGCAAACCTCCCACTGGACAAACGCATGAGGGGCTGGAATTGTGCCGCCGATCTTCTCGGAGGAATTCACATTGCGGTTACCGAAGAGCCTGGCTGACGGATATTGGCGGTTCCGTCGCGAGCGGCATGCCCCCGAAAAGGGGCGTTATCGGCAGCTGGCCGAGCTCGGCCAGTCGCCGACCGCCATGGTTATCGCCTGCTGCGATGCACGGGTCGACGTGTCGGCCATCTTCGACGCCGAGCCCGGCGATCTCTTCATCATGCGCAACGTCGCCAATCTGGTGCCGCCCTTCGAGCCGGAAGGTAAGTTTCACGGCACCAGCGCCGCGGTGGAATATGCGGCGCTCGTGCTGAAAGTGCCGAACATCATCGTGCTCGGTCACTCCCATTGCGGCGGCGTGGCCGCCTATCGCGAGAAGCTCAAAGGCAATGTCGACGAGACGAGCTTCATCGCCCGCTGGTTGACGCTGCTCGATGGGCTCGCGGTGAAAGAGAGCGACATTGCAGCCTTCGACCGGGAGACCGCGTTCGAGCTTGCCGGCGTCCGCCAGTCGCTGGCGAATTTGCGGACGTTCGACGCGCTGAAAGAGCGGGAGGCGGAAGGCCTGCTCACGCTGCACGGGCTTCACTTCGACATCGCCAGCGGAACCGTGATCGAGCTCGACCAGGACGCCGACAGCTTCGCCTCCCTCGCCGAGGAGGCGAAGGTCCTCCCGTAGAGCCCTAGCACGCTCTGGTAGAGATATGGCCTTTATGCTACCATAGGTCGTAACGCAACCTATGGAGGCATTCGTGATCCGCAAGGCCCTTCTCGCCGCGTCGTTTGCGGCCATCGTTCTGGTTTCCCTCGCTCCGACCAACGGCGAGGCTGATCCTTGTCCGAGCTATAGAGACTGCGGCCCGACCTCCGAACCGATGGACACTGGTCAATAGGGCGCCGCGATGTCGCCCTCGGATCCGGCCGGGACGCCGGAATGGAATCGTCCCTCCGCGCGGCAAGCCATCGCGGCATTCGCCGTCGCCGTGATCGTCCTCGCGGTTTTGCTTGCGGGCGCTTTGCTGGGTTGGGTGCCGCGGCAATTCTCGGGCGACATCTTCAAACTCGGCGTCGCCGTCGCGGGCGCCGGCTTTGCCGTCTTCCTGATCGGTTACTTCGACTACCAATCCAAGGGCCTCCGCATCGGCGGTCCCTTGGGCGTTTTCGTCCTGCTGATGATCATCAATCCCGGGCGGAACGTGCCCGACTACATCAGCGAGTACCTCAACAAGAGCTTTCAGACCTGCCGCGCAAACGTGCAGTCGCAACAATACGACGTCGCCTCGGCCGACTGCGCGAAAGCGGCCGCTGAGCTCCCGCAGAGCGGCACAGCAATGCATTGGTTTGCGCTCTGCCAGTATAATCAGGAGCAGTATCATGCGGCCATTTCGTCTTGGAAAAGAGCGGTGGAGCTAGGCTACGAGCCCGCACGCGTCAATTACGACATTGCCTTTGCCTATTTTCGGCTGGGCCAATATGGAGACGCCGCAAAGCACGCGAGACTTGCCGTTGATGAATCGTCCGGAAACAGCGCGCTCACGGCGCGGGCTTGGTTCATGGTGGCCGACGCTGAGCTCTCGCAATGGAATTTCGGATCTGGGTCCGATCAGCATTTCGCGGACGCGGTGGAGGCTTTCCAATCCTTTTTGGAAATCGGCACGCCAAAATTCAAAGCTCGGGCCGAATTGGCCTGCATTCTTGCTGTGAAGGGACAGCTGACAACGGACGCTACCGATAAGGAGCGTTTCGAAGCTGAGGCTGTCGCAGCATTCAGTTCGGCGCTGAGCGAGCTCAGCGCCTACAAGATGCAGGATTCCGCGATGCAACGGTCATCGTTCGCCGACACCTATGAGGCATCGTCAAGTCCCTGCGGTACTGCGCTGGACAAGCTTTGGCTCAAGCAGCGCCCCGATGAAAATTATGAAACGCTGCTCGTAAAAGTCCGGGGCTAAGCGATTAGGCCGCTTTCTTGAGCAGGTTGCGATTGATGATGGTCTCCGCGATCTGGATCGTGTTCAGCGCAGCGCCCTTGCGCAGATTGTCCGACACGCACCACAGAGACAGGCCGTTATCGACGGTCTGGTCGTCGCGGATACGGCTGACGAAGGTCGCGTAGTCGCCGACGCACTCGACCGGCGTCACGTATCCGCCAGGCTCGCGCTTATCGACCACCAGCACACCCGGCGCCTCGCGCAGGAGATCACGGGCCTCGTCGGCCGACAGCGGGTTCTCGAACTCGATATTGACGGCCTCGGAATGGCCGACGAACACCGGCACGCGGACGCACGTTGCGGTCAGCTTGATCTTGGGATCGAGGATCTTCTTGGTCTCGGCCACCATTTTCCATTCCTCCTTGGTCGAGCCGTCGTCGAGGAAGACGTCGATGTGAGGAATGACGTTGAAGGCGATCTGCTTGGTGAACTTGTGAGGCTCGGGCGGCTCGGTGACGAAGATGCCCTTGGTCTGATCCCACAGCTCGTCCATGGCCTCCTTGCCGGCGCCCGACACGGATTGATAGGTGGCTACCACGACGCGCTTGATCTTGGCGGCGTCATGGAGCGGCTTCAACACGACGACGAGCTGGGCGGTCGAGCAGTTCGGATTGGCGATGATGTTCTTCTTGGTGAAGCCGGCCACGGCGTCGGCGTTCACCTCCGGCACGATGAGCGGCACGTCGGCGTCGTAGCGCCAGCACGAGGAGTTGTCGATGACGACGCAGCCGGCTGCCCCGATCCTCGGCGCCCATTCCTTGGCGACGGCCGAGCCCGCGGACATCAGGGCGAAGTCGACACCGTGGAAGTCGAAATTCTCGAGGTCGCGGCATTTCAGGCGGTTGTCGCCGAAGGAGACCTCCACGCCCATGGAGCGGCGCGAGGCGAGCGGGATCACCTCGTCGGCGGGAAAGGCGCGCTCGGCCAGGATATTCAGCATCTCGCGCCCGACATTACCGGTCGCGCCGATGACGGCGACTTTGTAGCCCATGGTTCGACTCCTACTGCCGGCGGTTTTCCACCAGCCTCGCGGCGGATTTATGGGAACGCTGGCCCAATGTAAAGGCGCGGCGATCGGGGCGGTTCTAGCGGCGGCAATTATCGAGCGCAAACGCGCCCGGGTCGGCCCCAGCCAGCACGAAGAGGCCGCCTGCCATACAGATATTCTCCAGGAACTGCATCATCTGCGCCCGGTCGCCGAGGTCAGCGGGGAAGGGCTCAACTTCGCGCGCGCAGGGCTTGCCGGCCTCCGTGCGGTGCTTGCTCAAAGTCCGGTTTCTTCGCGCCGACGATTTTCGCCACCGCCGGATAGCTCCAGGTGACGAAGACGAGGACGATGCCCAGAACCGCGACGGCGGCGCCATAGAAGAACGGCATGCGGATATTGAGGGCCATGGCCTCGCCGCCGATAAGCGACGTCAGGCCCGCGCCAAGCGTATACAGCGCCGTGGTGACGCCCATGACCCAGCCCTGCTTGGTCTCGTCCACGCTCAGCGAGTAGATCGACAGAAGGGTGGGATAGCCGAACGAGAAGGCAATCGCGAAAACCGCGACCGGAATGAAGGCCAGGAGGCCGGACGGCGCGGCAACGAAAGCAATCGCGGAGCATGCAAAAAGCACAAGTGCCGAGACGACGATGCGGCGCTTGGTTGTGCGCCGTTCGAGAAAGGACGGCAGAAAGGAACTCGCCACGGTAACGCAGACACCATAGACCACCATGGCCATGGCGTTCATGAAGGTGCCGTAACCGAAGCGATCGGTCAGGTAATTGTCCATGAAGACGAAGAACGTCATCAGAAAGAACATGAAGCAGAAGAAGACGAGCGAGATGCGAAGGATCGCCGGCCGCTCCAGAGCGCGCCAGAGCACCAGGAAAATCTCCAAGGGTTCGATGCTGAGCTGACGCTTGCTCTGCCGCTTGTCGAAGAAAAACAAATTGATGAGCAGCATCGTCACGGCGATCAGGCCGAGGGCGACGAAGAAGGGAAGCTTCAGCGACGCGTAGGAACCGAGCACGGTAGGATCGGACAACGCGCCGCTGAGAATAGGCCCGGCGACGAGGCCAATGCTCGCCGCCGCAACGATATAGCCGAGATTGCGCGTCCTCTCCTCGTCGCGCGCGCTCAGGTCGACCATGGCGGCCTGGGCGATCGGCTGATTGCCATTGGTAAAGCCGGTCACCACGCGTCCGATCAGGAGGAGCCAGAACGCGTTGGTGTAGAGCGACACGATTGTGAGGACATACCCCAAGAAACCGCCGGCAAGACAGATCTGAATGCCCTTCTTGCGCCCGATCGTGTCGGAGAGCCTGGAAATATAGGCGGCGCCCAGGAACCACGCGAAGAAGAACGCCCCGGTCACCACGCCGTAATAGAGGCTGCGGTCCGATTGCGACGTGCCCGCCGGCAGAAAGGACTGATGCGGATCGAGCATCAGCGTTGTCAGGATCGGGTAGAGGAGGCCCTGGCCCATGATGTCGACGATGACAACGAGAAGCAGAGCGAGCTTGGCGATGTTCATGGGTCTGCGCAAGTTCGGTTGTGGGCGAACCGAATGTACGCGGAAAGTGCGTGTGCCTAGTTAACGCGCCTGCCGGGAAGCTCGTCCTTCACGGCATCGCAGTCCTTGCGGATGAACTTGTTGATCTGGTTCACCACCTCGTTGCCAAGAGCATTGGCCGAGTTGTCCAAGCTGGTCGCAGCGTAGAGCAGTGGATAGATCGCCGCCGGCGCGGAGACGTCCCCCCAGTTCACCTTTCCTTTGGTCGCCTCGCCGTTCTTGAGCGTCACCCTCGGCGCCAGAGCCATTTCGATCACGACGGGTTTGCCTCCGTTCTGATAGAGCGTGCAGCGGACGGTCTGGGTATCCATGTTGAGCACGTATCTCGGCTCGCTCATGGCCTTGGCGAGAGGCGCACGCTCGAGCCGAATCTTCGACTGACAGACGGCGTTCCCCCAAGGCCAGTCGAGATTGTCGCCCAGCGCATCGGCGATTTCATCGGCGTCCCAGCGCCAGCGGATATTGCACGCCACGTCGGGGCCTTCCTGCTCCCTGGTGGAGAGGATGTCGCAAATCTCGATCTGGCAGGCTCTGCGGGCCTCCTTGTCGGCGATCTCCTCCGGCGTCGGCGCGCGCTTGGAGGTGACCTGGGGCCCAAGGTCGGGCTCGGCGGCCAGCGCGGCAGGAATCCCGCCCAGGAGGAGCACCGAAACCGCGAGCAGGCCGAATCGCGTTGTCATGGCGTCTAGGTTACACGGTTTAGCGCGGCAACAATGGCATCGCCCATCTCGCGCGTGCCGACGGTCTTGCAGCCCTCCTGCCTGATATCGGCGGTACGCAAGCCCTGGTCGAGCACTCGTGCGATGGCCTTTTCGATGGCGTCCGCTGCACCGCCGAGGTCGAAGGAATAGCGCAGGCACATGGCGAAGCTGGCGATGGTGGCGATGGGGTTCGCCGCGCCTTTGCCGGCGATGTCGGGGGCGGAGCCGTGCACCGGCTCGTACATGGCCCGCCGCATGCCTTTCTCGTCGGCCGCGCCGAGGGAGGCGGACGGCAGCATGCCGAGCGAGCCCGTGGCCATGGCCGCCTCGTCGGACAACACATCACCGAACAGATTGTCGGTGACGATCACGTCGAACTGTTTCGGCGCGCGCACCAATTGCATCGCGCAATTGTCGGCGAGGATGTGCTCGAGCTTCACGTCCGGGTAGCGCTCCTTGTGCACGCGGGTCACCACCTCGTTCCACAGGACGCCGGTCTTCATGACATTGCGCTTCTCGGCGGAGTGCACGAGGTTTCGGCGCTTCCTCGCCAAGTCGAAGGCGACGTCGGCGATGCGCTCGATCTCGTAGGTCTCGTAGACTTGCGTATCGACGGCGCGCTTTTGGCCGTGCCCAAGATCGGTGATTTGCTTGGGCTCGCCGAAATAGACGCCACCGGTCAGCTCGCGCACGAACATGAGGTCGAGGCCTTCGACCAGCTCGCGCTTGAGGGACGAGGCGTCGGCGAGCGCGGGGTAGCAGATGGCAGGGCGTAGATTGGCGAACAGCTCGAGATCCTTGCGCAGGCGCAACAGCCCGGCCTCGGGGCGCTTGTCATACGGCACGCCGTCCCATTTGGGGCCGCCCACGGCGCCGAGGATCACCGCATCGGCGGCAAGGGCCGTCTTCATCGTGGCTTCGGAAACGGCTTCCCCATGGGCATCATAGGCCGCGCCGCCGACGAGGTCGGTCTCGGTCTCGAGCGTGGCGATGCTGCTCGCGTTGACCCAATCGACGAGGCGCTCGACCTCGCCCATCACCTCGGGTCCGATGCCGTCGCCGGGAAGCAGCAAGAGTTTATATGAAGCCATGAATCGATGTCCGTCCTGTGCTAAAGCATCGCCGTCGCGCCGGAACCAACCGGCGGCGCGCTTTGGGTAACGGGAGAGAGGAATGCTGACAAGGGTGCTATTTGCCGTCGTGCTGCTGTTTAGCCTGGCGACTGCCGCTTCGGCCGAGGACACAAAGGTCGCAGCCCTCGGTCTCACCGACCATGCCGTCACGGAAGAGGCGCTCGCCAAGGGCGATGCCCTGCCGCGGCCTCACTTCAACACGGCGGCGGTGGCCTATGCCCTGGTCAAGAATCTTACGAAAGGCGACACGGTCGATGTCGCGCTCGCCAAGGACGGTGCGCCGTTGATGCGCAATCGTCGCGAGGTCGAAGCGGACGGTGAGACGGTCCTGCTGCAAGCCGGCAAGACGGGCGTGCCGGCAGGGGGCTGGCCGGAGGGCAGCTACA
>CAZHCN010000077.1:0-10855 GCA_964530895.1 uncultured Methyloceanibacter sp.
AGTTTCTTGTAGGGGTGGCGACCCCTACCCCATGGTCATCTCGCCCTTCTGGTGCCGGGCTTCGATCCATCTCGTGTGTTCGGCGGTGACGAGGCTGCCTGTCCGTTCAGCGAGCACCTTCAGCGCGTCTTGCGGCTTCAGGTTGTCGTAAGGCCCAGCCTTATGGAAGAAGAGCCGCTCCTCGGCGCGTAAGCCCTCGCATGTCGATCGGTAGAGGATCCAGTTCTCCTGCCACTTGTTGATCTGTTGCAGGCCTTCCAAGAGCAGGATGCCGCCGGCAGCGATGGCCACCAGCAGGGCGCGGGAGTCGTGAAAGCCTGGGATCTCGCCGTACTCGGCCAGCACCGGCACCGCCAGCGCCAGCAAGATGATGGTGGCCTTCGCCCATTTGTAGGCGCGCTGGCACTTCGACGCCTTGCGATCGTACCAGTCGATCTGCCCCTCGAGCCAATCGAGCAGCGCTCCTTCCGCCCCGACCTTCGTCCCGGGTGACCCAGCCTTGACCATGCGCCCCCTCCGTCTCGCGCACACGGGTATTGCGACGATGCTCTAGCGTCGCCACGGCCAGTCTATCACGCGTTGCGGATGTCTTGTGCGGCGCGGGCCAGAATCTCGACGATACGGGTCTCCGCGTCGCCCGCGTCGTCCTCGGCTTCGAGGCGCTTCGCCGCAGCGGCGCGGAGATTGTCCAACGCGGCGGCCACGAGCTGCGGCACGCCGGCCTCTTCCGCCTCGCGGCGCTCAAAGGCCCGGCGCCGCCGCGCAAGCTTCTTGCCGATGCCCTCCAGCCGCTCCAGCACCATGTCGGCGATGTCGCGGTTGTCCTTGAGGTAGCTCCGCCCCTCTTCGGTGATGGTGTAGCGCTTCTTCGCGCCTTCGCTCTCCGAGGTCACGTAGCCCGCCTCTTCGAGGAAGGTCAGGGTCGGATAGACCACGCCCGGGCTCGGGCTGTAGCAGCCGCTTGTCTTCTCCTCGATCAGCTTGATGATCTCGTAGCCGTGGCGCGGCTGCTCGGCGATCAGCGCGAGCGCGAGAAGCTTGAGGTCGCCTTGCGCCAGCATGCGGCCGATGCGGAACCAATCGCCGCCTCCACCGCGGTGGCCAGACCCCCATCCGGGCCCTCTACCGAACCGTCCAGAACGCCCCGCGGCCCATAAGCCGCCGAAATGCCCTTCGTGATGTCTCATGCCATGCATGATATGTCCTCCTATTAAGATGTATCGTAAGATAGACACGCAATCGTTCTATCGCAAGATATATCTTTTTTGGATCTGACATTCGTCTGCGCGACATCTGGGCCGACGAGGCTGGCGCTTATTGCGCGCCCTTCGCCCCTGTGTTACAGGCTCCGCGGAGTTTCCAGGGGACCGTTTTCGGGGTATCGCCCGTTGACGCGGAGGCTCCAATCCCAGCATTTTCCGGGGTCCGAGGGTGGGACGGCTTCTCCGAGCGCTCGCCCCTGAGCAAGAGGCGTTTTACGAAGTGGCAGGCGAGGATCACATCGTATCGGGCGTTGCAGGCCGCTACGCCACCGCCTTGTTCGAGCTCGGGCTCGAGGAGAAGGCGCTGGAGCAGATCGAGGCCGACCTCAACCGCTTCGGCGAGGCCCTCGATGCGGTCGACGACTTGGCCAGACTGGTGAAAAGCCCCGTATTCTCCGCCGAGGAGCAAGGCCGCGCGCTCGCCGCCATTCTCGACGAGCTCAAGATCGAAGGACTCACCAAGAACTTCCTTCTCCTCGTCTCCAAGAACCGCCGCCTGTTCGCCACCCCCGACATGATCCGTGCTTACCGCGCCATGCTCGCCGCCCAGCGGGGCGAGACGAGCGCCACGGTCACCGCGGCATCGAAACTCACCGAAGCACAAATCACCGCGCTGAAGCAGGCGTTGAAAGCAGCCCTCGGCAAGGACGTCATGCTGGATCAGCGCGTCGACCCGAGCCTCATCGGCGGCCTCATGGTCAAAGTAGGCAGCCGCATGATCGACACCTCGCTTCGCACCAAACTCAACAGTCTCAAGCACGCCATGAAAGAGGTTGGCTAATGGATATCAGGGCCGCCGAGATCTCCGCGATCCTCAAGGAGCAAATCAAGAATTTCGGGCAGGAAGCCGAAGTTGCCGAAGTCGGCCAGGTATTGTCCGTCGGTGACGGCATCGCCCGCGTCTACGGTCTGGACAAGGTCCAGGCCGGCGAGATGGTCGAGTTCGCCGATGGCACGCGCGGCATGGCGCTGAACCTCGAGGTGGACAATGTCGGTATCGTGATTTTCGGCGATGACCGCAACATCAAGGAAGGCGACATCTGCAAGCGCACCGGCGCCATCGTGGAGGTGCCGGTGGGCAAGGGCCTGCTCGGCCGCGTGGTGGACGCCCTCGGCAACCCGATCGACGGCAAGGGCCCGATCGAGGCGACCGAGAAGCTCCGCGTAGACGTTAAGGCGCCGGGCATCATTCCCCGCCAGTCGGTGCACGAGCCGATGCAGACGGGCCTGAAGGCCATCGATGCGCTCATCCCGATTGGCCGCGGTCAGCGCGAGCTCATCATTGGCGACCGCCAGACCGGCAAGACCGCCATCATCCTCGATGCCATCCTTAATCAGAAGTCGATCAACGAGCGTGGCGATGAATCCGCCAAGCTTTACTGCATCTATGTCGCCATCGGTCAGAAGCGTTCGACCGTCGCCCAGTTCGTGAAGGTGCTGGAGGACAACGGCGCGCTGCCCTACTCCATCGTGGTCGCCGCCACGGCGTCCGATCCGGCGCCGATGCAGTACCTGGCGCCCTTTACGGGTTGCACCATGGGCGAGTATTTCCGCGACAACGGCATGCATGCCCTCGTCTGCTATGACGATCTTTCCAAGCAAGCCGTGGCCTATCGCCAGATGTCGCTCCTGCTGCGCCGTCCTCCGGGACGCGAAGCCTATCCGGGCGACGTGTTCTATCTCCACTCGCGGCTTCTCGAGCGCGCGGCCAAGCTCAACAAGGACAATGGCTCTGGCTCTCTGACGGCGCTTCCCGTGATCGAGACGCAGGCCAACGACGTGTCGGCCTACATCCCGACCAACGTGATTTCCATTACCGACGGCCAGATCTTCCTCGAGACGGACCTGTTCTATCAGGGCATCCGGCCTGCGGTGAACGTCGGCCTGTCGGTGTCGCGCGTGGGCTCCGCCGCTCAGGTGAAGGCCATGAAGCAGGTCGCCGGCAAGATTAAGGGCGAGCTCGCTCAGTATCGCGAGATGGCGGCCTTCGCCCAGTTCGGCTCCGACCTCGACGCCACCACCCAGCGCCTGCTGAACCGTGGCGCGCGCCTCACCGAGCTTCTGAAGCAGCCCCAGTTCTCGCCCATGAAGGTCGAAGAGCAGGTGATCTCGATCTATGCAGGCGTGAACGGCTATCTCGATGCCATCAAGGTCTCCGAGGTCGGTCGCTTCGAGGACGAGCTGCTTCGCTACATGCACGCCGAGCATCAGGACATTCTCGACGACATCCGCGACAAGAAGCAGATCACCGACGAGACGGGTGCGAAGCTGAAGGACGCCGTCGACAAGTTCGCCAAGGCCTTCGCGTGAGCTGATCCATGGCGTCGCTGAAGGAGCTCCGCAACCGCATCGCCTCGGTCAAGGCGACCCAGAAGATCACCAAGGCCATGCAGATGGTGGCCGCGGCGAAGCTTCGGCGCGCCCAGACTGCAGCCGAGGCCGCGAGACCTTATGCGGAGCGGATGGAATCGGTGCTTTCCAACCTCGCCACGGCGCTCGAAGGCCGTGAGGGCGGCCCGCCGCTCATGGTCGGCACCGGCAAGGACGACATCCATCTTCTCATTGTCTGCACCGCCGAGCGCGGCCTGTGCGGCGCCTTCAACTCCTCCATCGTGCGGCTCGCGCGCGAGCACGTCATCCGGCTCCGCAGCCAGGGCAAGGAGGTGAAGATCATCTGCGTCGGCAAGAAGGGCTTGGATCAGCTCCGCCGTCAGTTCAAGGACCTCATCATCGACACGATCGAGTTCCGCGGCGTCCGCCAGCTCACCTTCGAGCATGCCGAGCAGGTCTCGCAGAAGGTCCTTGGTCTGTTCGCCGAAGGCGCCTTCGACGTCGCCACGCTGTTCTTCTCGCGCTTCAAGTCGGTGATCAGCCAGATCCCGACCGCGCAGCAGGTTATCCCGGCCTCGATTCCCACGGAGAGTAACGGCGTGGACCTTGGCGGGGCCGTCTACGAATACGAGCCCGACGAGGCCGAGATCCTCACCGAGCTTTTGCCGCTCAACATCACTGTGCAGGTCTTCAAGGCGCTGCTCGAGAACGCGGCCTCCGAGCAGGGCGCGCGCATGAGCGCCATGGATAGCGCCACCCGTAACGCCGGCGACATGATCGGCAAGCTGACGCTCAACTACAACCGTACCCGCCAGGCGCAGATCACCAAGGAGCTGATCGAGATCATCTCCGGCGCCGAGGCGCTCTAGTCACCAAAGGAACGGACCGATGGCAAAGAAACCCGTGGTTGCTGAGACCAAGAAGCAAGAGAAGCGTATCGCCGAAGGCAAGGGCCCCAAAGGCCATATCCGCCAAGTGACCGGCGCCGTCGTCGACGTGCAGTTCGACGAGAACCTGCCGCAGATTCTGAACGCGCTGGAGACCGACAATCACGGCACGCGCCTCGTGCTCGAGGTGGCTCAGCATCTCGGCGAGAACACCGTGCGCACCATCGCCATGGACTCCACCGAAGGCTTGGTGCGGGGCCAGGAAGTTGTCGACACCGGCGAGCCGATCGCCGTGCCGGTCGGCGACAACACGCTTGGCCGCATCATGAACGTGGTCGGCGAGGCCGTGGACCAGGCGGGGCCCATCGAGACCGCAGAGACCCGGCCGATCCATGCGCCGGCCCCCTCTTACGTCGATCAGTCGACGGAATCGGAGATCTTGGTCACCGGCATCAAGGTGGTGGACCTGCTCGCGCCTTATGCCAAGGGCGGCAAGATCGGCCTGTTCGGCGGCGCCGGCGTGGGCAAGACCGTGCTCATCATGGAGCTGATCAACAACGTCGCCAAGGCGCACGGCGGCTACTCCGTGTTCGCCGGCGTCGGCGAGCGCACCCGCGAGGGCAACGACCTCTACCATGAGATGATCGAGTCCGGCGTGAACAAGGACCCGAAGAAGGGCTCGGTCGAAGGCTCCAAATGCGCCCTGGTGTACGGCCAGATGAACGAGCCGCCCGGCGCCCGCGCCCGTGTCGGCCTGTCCGGCCTCACCGTCGCCGAGTATTTCCGCGACCAGGGCATGGACGTGCTGTTCTTCGTCGACAACATCTTCCGCTTCACGCAAGCCGGTTCCGAGGTGTCGGCGCTTCTCGGCCGTATCCCTTCGGCCGTGGGCTATCAGCCGACGCTCGCCACCGACATGGGCGCGCTGCAAGAGCGCATCACCACGACCCAGAAGGGCTCGATCACGAGCGTGCAGGCCATTTACGTGCCGGCCGACGACCTGACCGACCCGGCGCCGGCGACGTCCTTCGCGCATCTTGACGCGACCACCGTGCTGTCGCGCTCCATCGCCGAGAAGGGCATTTATCCCGCCGTGGACCCGCTCGACTCGACCTCGCGCATGCTCGACCCGCGCATCGTCGGCGAGGAGCACTACGAGGTCGCCCGCCGCGTGCAGGAGATCCTGCAACGCTACAAGGCGCTCCAGGACATCATCGCCATTCTCGGCATGGACGAGCTGTCGGAAGAAGACAAGATCACCGTGGCCCGCGCCCGCAAGATCGAGCGCTTCCTGTCTCAGCCCTTCCACGTGGCCGAGGTGTTCACCGGCTCGCCCGGCGTGTTCGTCGACCTCGCCGACACCATCAAGGGCTTCAAGGGCTTGTGCGAGGGCGAGTACGACCACCTGCCGGAGCAAGCGTTCTACATGGTCGGCACTATCGAAGAGGCCATGGCCAAGGCCGAGAAGCTTGCTGAGGCTGCTTGATGCCTGACCCGTTCAAATTCGAGCTGGTGTCGCCGGAGCGGCTTCTCGTCTCAGGCGACGTGGAGCAGGTGCTGGTGCCGGGTGCCGAGGGCGACATGACCGTGCTCGCCAAGCATGCGCCCGTGCTCACCACGTTGCGCCCGGGGCTGCTCGACATCGGCTTTCCCGGCGGCCAGAGTCAGCGCTTCTTCATTCGCGGCGGCTTTGCCGAGGTCAATCCGGCCGGCCTCACCGTCCTCGCCGAGACCGCGATCGACCTTGATGAGTTGAAGGCGGAGCAATTGGCCCAAGCCATCAAGGACGCCGAGGAAGACGTCACCGACTTGACCGGCGAGGCCGCGGATCGGGCGCAGACCAAGCTCGACCATCTCCGCCAGGTCCAGGCGGCACTCAATCTCTAGGTTCTGAAAGCCAAATCAGCTCTGTGCGATCAGGGGGGCGAATTCCGCCACCACCCGGGCATAGACCTCGCGCTTAAAGGGCACGACGAGGTCGGGCAGCGCCTCGGCCGGCACCCACCGCCAAGCGTCGAACTCCGCCTTGTGGCCCGGATGCGGCCCGAGATCGATCTCGCTCTCCGGCCCCTCGAAACGCGCGCCAAACCACATCTGCTTCTGGCCGCCATAGCGGCCTTTCCAGGCGCGCCCGACAAGCGCGGGCGGCAGGTCGTAGTAGAGCCAGTCCTTCGTCTGCGCGAGGAAACGCGCGCTCCGCACGCCGGTCTCCTCCCAGAGCTCGCGGCGCGCCGCTTCCTCCGCCGATTCGCCCTCGTCCATGCCGCCTTGGGGCATCTGCCACCATTGGCCGTCGCCTTCCGAGGCGCCGTTGCGTTCGGCGCGGCGGCCCACGAACACCAAGCCCTGCGCGTTGAGCAGCATCACGCCCACGCACGGCCGATAGGGTAGCTGGGACGGGATTGTCACGGGGATGCGATCAGCTTTGCCGCTGCGACCGCATGGCGGCACTGACCGGAACGAGCACCAGGCCTTTGCCTTCGAGCGAGCCGGCCCATTCGGATATCTTCTTGACCGTGGCGGGCTCCGCCTTGGCGATACCGATGGCGGCGCCTTGTGCCTTGGCCGCGGCTTCGAGCGCCGCCAAGTCCTTGGCCATCTGGGCCGCGTCGATCCGGACTTGGGCCACCGAATATTCGAGGCCGACATCCTTGGCGACCTGGCCCGCAACCGAATCTTCGACGCTGCCGTCATCGAGATAGAGCAGGCCGCGGCGCTTCACTTCTTCGAGCACCGGCTGGAGCGAGGCCTGCGCCACCTCGAACTTGGCGCCCATGTAGTTGATCACGCCCACATAGCCGGTGTAGCGCGACATCAGCCACTGAAGCCGCTTGATGTTTTCGTCTGTGGGGAGGGTGGTGAGAAGAACGTGGGGGCCGGGATCTTCGGCCGGGTAGTCTTTAGGCTCCAGGGGGATCGCGAGGAGAACCTCGTGGCCCTCGGCGCGGGCCTTGGTCACCCACTCCTGGAGGCCGCGCCCGTAGGCGCCGTAGGCGATGCTCACTGGCGGCGGCAGACCCTTGATCAGATCATCCTCCGCAGGAGCGCCGGACACTGCAAGCCCAGTGATCAGCACAGCCACACGGGGCGGACCGCCGGTGACCTCACCGTAGCGCGAAGGTCGCGCATAGACTTCGGCCGGGCGGCGCCCGTCCTCGGCAATCTTCGGCAACGGCCCGTATTGCGAGTCTTCCACCAGCGCGGAGACCGGCACGGCCGAAAGCGGAACCGATCCGGTCGTATCAATCCCGGCCGCCAAGTCCACGGCCGCGACCTTTTGCGCGGCGGGCTGGGCTCCCTCGGCCTCACCGTGCCGCTCGGGTTGCTCCAGGGATCCACCAGGGCCCGGAACCCCGGGCGCCGGCATCATCGTCGTGCCTGGCGGCGTGAGGGCAGGAGGGGGTGGCGCCGTTGGCGCCGTGACAGGACCCGTGACCCCAAATCCGGGTGGCAGATCGAGGTTACCGGCTTGCGGCTTGGATGGAGCGGCTGGCGGCGCGGACTCGATCTGCACGACGGCGACCGGTTCGCCCGCATTGCCGCCCGGAAAGAACACAAGGACGGCAACGCCGAGCACCAACGTCCAGAACACGATCCCAGCAGCGATGGCCAGGGCTCTCATCGTCTCATCCTCCCCCGCTCCGGCCGTGGTCTGGGGCTAACGCCGCCGCCTCTTTCGGAACACCGTCGTCAGCGTCGACAGGCTTAGCCTAGTTGGCTTCCGCCTTTTTCTTGGCTTCCGTATCGACCGATTTGATGCCCCTCAAGAGATCGAGGGCGTAATTCAGCTGTGTGTCCTTCTCCTTTTCCTGGGGCACGTAGGCGGAGCTTCCGGATTCTTCCGTGGTGTCTCCGTCCTCATCCTCACGCTTGAGGTGGCCGCGCAGATCGGCTTCGCCGTGAGTACCTTCGACCTCGACCTTCTTCTTGAGATCCTCGGGCAGCTCCTCTTCGACCACGACATCGGGCTCAATGCCCTTCGCCTGGATCGAGCGGCCCGACGGCGTGTAGTAGCGCGCCGTGGTGAGCCGGAGCGCACCGTTGGACCCGAGCGGGATAATGGTCTGCACCGATCCCTTACCGAACGAACGGGTGCCGACGACCGTTGCCCGGTGATGATCCTGGAGGGCGCCGGCGACGATCTCCGAGGCCGAGGCCGAACCGCCATTGACGAGCACAATCATCTTCTTGCCGTCGGTGATGTCACCGGGCCGTGCGTTGGAGCGCTGCGTCTCTTCCAGATTGCGGCCGCGGGTCAGCACGATGGCGCCCTGGTCCAGGAAGGCGTCGGATACCGAGATGGCCTGGTCGAGCAATCCGCCGGGATTGTTGCGCAGGTCGAGGATGTAGCCCTTGAGATTCGGCCCAAGCTTGGTCTTCAGATCCTCGATCGCCTTTTGCATGTTCTCGGTGGTCTGCTCGTTGAACGTCGTCACCCGGATGTAGGCGACGTCATCGCCCTCGGCGTCGTACTTCACCGGGTTGATATGGATCATGTCGCGGACGACCTTGACGTCGAACGGGTCCTCGACGCCCTTGCGTACGACAGTGAGCGTGATCGGCGAGTTCACCGGCCCGCGCATCTTCTCCACCGCCTCTTGCAGGGTGAGGCCGAGGATCGGGTCCTTATCGAGATGGGTGATCAGATCACCGCTCATCAGACCGGCTTTGGAAGCAGGCGTGTCCTCGATCGGCGACACGACCTTGACCACGCCGTTCTCCATGGTGACCTCGATGCCGAGTCCGCCAAACTCGCCGCGGGTCTGCACCTGCATGTCACGAAAATGCTTCGGATTGAGATAGGCGGAATGCGGATCAAGCCCGGCCAGCATACCGTTGATCGCCGACTCGATAAGCTTTGAATCTTCGGGCTTCTCGACATAGTCGGCGCGTACCCGCTCCAGCACCTCGCCGAACAGATCGAGCTGCTTATAGATCTCCGAGTTCGAAGCGGAAGCCGACTGGCTTCGTGCCAGGCTCACCATCGTCGACCCGGCAGCGAGCACGGCCAACACCAGAAGCGCCCAGAGCGCGTATTCCGACTTCCGCATCATCCTTGCACCTTCCCGGATGCCGCGGCCCACCATGGGCCGGGGTCTACTGGCCTTCCGTCCTTCCTGAATTCTACGTAGAGGACGGGGCGTGAACTGTCTTTGCCGCTGCTGCCCGACTCTGCCGGGTTTCCCATCACGGCGATGGGCTCACCGGCTAGTACAAATTGGCCGAGGCTCACGTCTATGCGGCTCATCCCCGCAAGCAAAATATGATAGCCCCCGCCTGCGTTGATGATCAAGAGTTGCCCATAGGAGCGGAAAGGCCCGGCATAGACCACCCAGCCGTCGGCAGGGGCAGTGATCCGGGCTTCTTCGCGAGTTTGGAGCGAAATTCCCTTTAAAGGGGCACCTGCGGCATCGACGTCGCCAAAACCGTGGATTTGGCGCCCCTGGGCCGGCAACCTTAACGTCCCCTTGGCCTGCTCGAAGGGCATGGCGGGCTTCAGCCGGTCGGGGCTGGCAAACGCCACCTTCGTCGATTCGGGCTTGATCTCGACCACGTTCTCATTGGCAGGGGTTGCCATCACCTCCTGCTGCAATCGGGCGCGGAGCGCCTTCTCGGCGGCCACCTCGGCATCGTACTGGGCCACCTCGACCTTCGCGATCTGCGCGTCCAGATGCTCAATGAGGTCGTTCAGATTGGCGGCCTCGGCAGCGAGCTGCTCGGTGGACTGCTTGACCTGGGTCAGCTCCACCTGGCCTTGCGCAAGCTTCGATTTCTTCTCCTCGACCAGCGCATCGAGACGCGCCCGCTCGGCGGTGAGCTTGTCGTTCTCGCGCTTTTGCTCGTCGCGGCGCGCGCGGATGCCGTCCTCGAGCGTGACGAGCCCCTTCAGCTCCTTAGAGAGATTGTCGGCCTGGTATTTCAGCTCGGGGAACACCTTGGCGAGCAGCATGGCGCCGCGCACCACGGCAAGGGCATCGTCGCGCCGTGTCACGATCGCCGGGGGCGGCGTGCGGCCGATCCTCTGCATGGCGCTCAGCATTTGGACGATGGCTTCTTTCCGCTCGGTGATCGAGCTTTGGATGACGTTCACCTGTTCGGTGAGTTCGGCGAGCTTGCCCTCGGTTTCGGACAGCTTTGCCTCGCTCGCCTGTACCCTCTCACCCGCTTCGATCAGCTCGCTATTGAGCCGTGCACGCTCTTCCGCCAGGGCCGCGAGGTTCTTGGTCAGACCCTCTGCTTTGACCCGGCTCGATTGCAGTTCCTGCTCGGTCTCGTCGAGGCGCTTCTTCGCCTCGTCGCGGGAGAGGTCGTCCTCAGCGTGAACCTGCCACGACGAGACACAGAGCAGACCGGCGAAGAGCAGAGCAAACCGCA
>CAZHCN010000078.1:0-8676 GCA_964530895.1 uncultured Methyloceanibacter sp.
CAAGCGGCTGTTAACCGCTGGGTCGCTGGTTCGAGTCCGGCCCGGGGAGCCAACTCTTTTCTCTCCATGGATGATGGACCGCGGCGCTGGCGAGCCTTTGGGCAGTGCCTTTGGCCGCCGCCGCGAGCGAAAGGGTCGTCACCGACCCCTTCACCCCCGTAGTTACCCGTTACGGCGGGCGGGATATACGCGGAACCAACCTATCCCCGCCAAGGGTCCAGAACGTCAGCGACCGGAAAAAGTTCCCGGTGCCTTTTTCCCGATGCGGGTCCAGCGAATGGGAGGGGGGTGCGCGGCCCCCGTTCGGGGACCGCGCTGGGGGGAGGCTAGGCGGGGATAAACTTCAGGGCGACGCCGTTGATGCAGTAGCGCAAGCCGGTCGGCTTCGGCCCGTCGTTGAACACATGACCCAGATGGCCGCCGCAGCGATGGCAATGAACCTCGTCGCGCAGCATGCCGAAGCTGAAATCCTTCTCGCTATCGACCGCGCCATCGATCGGCGCGTAGAAGCTCGGCCAGCCGGTGCCGGAGTTGAACTTGGTCTCGGACGCGAAGAGCGGGAGATCGCAGCCGGCGCAGGCGAAGACCCCTTTGCGATGCTCATCGTTCAGCGGGCTCGTGAAGGGGCGCTCGGTGTCCGCCTCGCGCAAAACGGCGTATTGCGCGGGGGTGAGAATCTTGCGCCACTCCGCGGGCGTCTTGGTGACTTCGAAATGCGCGTTGCTGGCGGCCGTGGCGCGGCTGTTCCACCACTTCACCGCGCCGAGGCTGGCGGCCGCAACGGCGGCGACGCCGGCGGTGCCCAAAAGAATGCTTCGTCGCGTAACCATGATGGCTCCTTGTGCAGCGCCGCTAAAGGCGAGAGTCTCAAGTCGAATCTAGGGGTTCCCGTCGGCACTTCAATTCAACTTGCGCGCACGGCTGTTCACGAGCGTTTTATCTGGCGCTCCTCCGGCGCGGTCCTGCAAAGAGGCCATTTCCTTCAAATGCGCGTGCTCGTCCTGGTTAATCCAAAAGCCTCCCGCGTGGCGGAGGCCCTGCCCCAGCTTCCCGGCTGGTTCGCCCGCCGCGCGTCCTCGACCTTCGTCGCCACGGGCTCGAAGGATGAGCTCGCCCGCGCGCTCTCCGCGCATGGGCCAAGCGCCGACCGCATCGTCGTCGGTGGCGGCGACGGGACCATCTCAGGCGCCCTTCCCGAGCTTCTCGCGCTTCGTAAGCCGCTTGCCGTGCTGCCGCTCGGCACGGCCAACGACTTCGCCAACACGCTCGGCCTGCCGACCGACGCCTTCGCCGCCGCGGAGGTGGCGCTCGGCGGGCGGGCGCATCAGATCGATGTCGGTCTCGTCAACGGCCACCCGTTCCTGAACGTGGCGAGCGTCGGAGTCGCGGCGGACGTGGCGCACGCGCAGTCGACCGCGCTCAAGCGCCGCTGGCGGATGTTCGCCTACCCCATCAGCTTTCTCCGCGCCGTGCGCGAATCGAAGCCGTTCGTGGGCACGCTCGTGGTCGACGACAAGCCGGCCTGGTCGGGGCCAGTCTACCAAGTCAGCATCGGCAACGGACGGTTCCATGGCGGCGGCCTCACCGTGGCCGATCACGCGGCTATCGACGACGGCAAGCTCGATCTCTACCTCGTCTCACCGGGACCGGTGTGGCAGCTCATCGCCTGCATCACCCATTTGAAGTTCGGCTTCAGCGCGCCCGCTTTGCTGCATCGAAGCAGCGCCACGCATGTCAGGCTCACCACCAGCAAGCCCCGGCCGATCGACGCCGACGGCGAGATCAAGGCGGCGACGCCGGCCGAGTTCAGCCTGCTGCGTCACGGATTGACGGTGATCGTGCCGACCACCCTCCCCGCCGCTCATCGCGGCCTGGCGGCGAGCGGCTAGCCGCGCGAGGTAACGTGCGCCGCGGGGATGACGATCTCGCAGCGGACGCCCTTGGCCGGAAAAGAGAGCGTGACGTCACCGGCAAGGGCCTTGCCCACGACGTTCTCCAATATGGCCCGGCCGAAGCCGGAGCGCTGAGGCGGTTTCACCGTGGGCCCGCCCATCTCCTCCCAGACGAGCTTGAGCTTCTCGGCGTCTTCGCAGAAATCCCAGTTGATGCGGATCTCGCCGGCACCGTCGGACAGCGAACCGAATTTTTCGGCGTTGGCGGTGAGCTCATGCAGAGCGAGCCCGAGATTATGCACCGCCTCGGGCTTCAGCATGATGTCCTCGCCTTCGATGGCGATGCGCTCGCCGAACCGATCCGCATGGTCCTCCAATTGCTGCTCGACCAGCATGCGCAAGGAGGCTCCCTGCCAATCGTCGGCGACGAGGAGATCGTGGGAGCGGCTAATCGCGTAGAGCCGCGCACCGAAGCGATCGAGAAAGTCTTGGACCGAGGTCGTTCGGGCGGCTGTCTGCCGCGCGATCGCATGGATAACCGCGAGCAGATTCTTGGAGCGGTGCGTCAGCTCCCGCAACAACAGGCGCAATTGCTGCTCGTTGGCTTTTCGCTCGCTGATGTCGACGGCGACCGAGGCCGTGCCATTGATGGTCCCGTCATCGCCGCGCACAGGTTCGATGACGAGATAGAAGGACCGCTCGCGGCGACGGAGCGCGAAGTCCATCTCGAGCTCTTGCGAGCGGCCGGTTTCCATGGCCTTGCGCTTGGCCGCCATGATCTTGGCCGCGGCTTCGGGGGGCGCGATGTCAGCGTCGGTCTTGCCGATCAGATCCTGGGGGTTGAGTCCGGCGGGGAGATTGTGCGCCCAGGTGAAGCGCAGGTCCTTGTCCTGACTGAACACAGAGATGGGCGAGCCGCGCAGCGCGATCTCGAAACGCTGCTTCGCCTCGGCGAGCTCCTTGGTGCGCGCTTCCACCCGCGCCTCGAGCTCGAGGCGCGTCGCCTTCAGTTCGTCCAAGGTCTGCAAATGAGCGGCGATCTCCGCCTGGAGCCGGTCGCGCGACGGCACGCGGACGAGATGCGGCGCGAGCCACCACAGGCCGATAGCGGTCGCGAGCGCGAGAAGCGCCGCCACACCTTTAAGCAGGCCTTCGAACTCGCGTCCCGGCATCCATGGGCGGAGCACCGCGGCGAAATGGACGAGTCCGACGGCGAAGATGAAGAGAAGAAAGAGCTTCACGAGCGCGGTTTCGCCGGCACTGCCCTCGCCGCGTCGCCTGTAGAGATAAAGGAGGACCGCCGGCACGAGCAGAAAGGTGGCGGCAATGATGCCGTCGGCAACCGCATGGAGGAGATCCAGTCCATGGGGTCCTACGCCGGGCTGTCCTCCCAGGCCAAAGAGCAACGCTAGCGGGCTTTCCATCGCGACAGGTCAATCCGATACGGCACGACGCGCCGTATCATAGCCGATGGCACGCCGGCCAGAACCCAGGTCTAGACGATCGCAGCAATGAGCGTGACGAGGAAAACCACGAGGAAGATGAAGAACAGGATGCGAGCAATGCCGCCCGCGGCCGACGCCAGGCCGCCGAAGCCGAACAGGCCAGCCACCAAGGCGACGACGGCGAAGATGATCGCCCAATAAAGCAACATGTCTCACTCCTGCACTCTTCCGATTATGCCTCCGGGCGGTTCGCCGCCCCCTCCTTGCTGCGCTTACGGCAAACGCTCTGTTACGCGATTTTGTTGCAGTTCTCCCCGCTCAAAATCGAGCGACGGCCGCGAGCAACTCGCGGTCGGTAAACGGCTTCCTAACCAAGAGGGCGTTCCGATGAGCCGGAGGCAAACTCTCCGGCCCGTAGCCGCTGACAAACGCGAAGGGTAGACCACGCGCCGCAAGCGCGTCGGCGATGCGCCCGGCCGACTCGCCGGCGAGATGGGCATCGAGTAAGGCGCCGCGAAGAGGCTCGCGCTCGATCGCGGCCAGCGCGTCGCTGACGGTGCTGGCGGGCCCGGCGACCGCAATGCCTGCGTCCTCGAGCGCGGCGACGATGTCGAGAGCGATAAGGAATTCGTCCTCGACCACGAGAATGGGGTGTGCGGTCACCACTCCTTCACCTTTCCCTCGTTCGGCGCACCAGCCTCGCACGAAATCTGTGCACTCTTTATGGCCGACGCGCGCAGCCAGGGGCGCCTCTGGGAACGCACGACTGGCTCTTGGCGTTCATTCCGCATCTAGCAACAGTCCACGCTCTCACGTGGCCCAAACAAGGAGTGCTCTTCATGAACTGGGATCGAATTAAAGGCAATTGGAAGCAGTTCAGCGGCAAGGCCCAGCAGCAATGGGGCAAGCTCACGAACGACGACCTCGAGGTTGTCGAGGGGCGCCGCCAGGAGCTGGTGGGCAAGATCCAGGAGCGGTACGGGATTGCCAAGGACGAGGCCGAACGGCAGGTCGATACCTGGATGCAAAATATGTGACGCAAGGCAGATTGGCCGCGCCGCCGGCGGAGGCGACGAAAGTCTCCGTTTGGCGCGCGGCAGTTCCGCCGCATAAAGTACGTCGGTTCACGCGACATGCCGGTGGGGGCACATGGGGCCGACGATCCTTCTCTTCATTTTGATTTGTGTTCTTCTCGCCGTGTTGCCTGCCTGGCCCTACAGCCGCAACTGGGGACCGTTACCGGCAGGCCTAGTCGGACTGATCGTCGTGGTCCTGCTGATCTTCTTGATGCTGGACAAATTCCGGTTTTAGCGGGGCGCACGTCCCTGGGAGGCAAGCATGCTGACGACCATTCTCATTATCATTCTCATCCTGATCCTGCTCGGCGCCGTTCCCGCTTGGCCGCATAGCCGCGGATGGGGCTACGGCCCCTCAGGTATCGTGGGCCTGATCCTGGTGATCCTGCTGATTCTGCTGTTGCTCGGTAAAATCTGACCCGCGACGGCGGTCAGGCGCTCGCCGAAGGTTGCTCGCGGAGGTGCGCGCGGCGTTCGAAGAACAGCGCCTGCGAGACGATCGCCTTCACGGTGTCAGGCTGATAGGGCTTGGTGATGAGGAAGGCAGGCTCGGGCCGTTCGCCGGTCAATAGCCGGTCGGGATAGGCGGTGATAAAGATCACCGGCACCTCGATCGAGCCAAGCATCTCGTTGACAGCGTCGAGCCCCGAGCTTCCGTCGGCAAGCTGGATGTCGGCCAGCACAAGGCCGGGTCTTTCCTTCTCCACCGCGCTCACCGCCTCTTTATGGGTGCGGGCGACTCCGGCCACGCGATGGCCGAGTCCCTCGACGATGCTTTCGAGATCCATGGCGATCATCGGCTCGTCCTCGATGATCAGCACGTCGGTCGCGACTTGAGCGGCGATCTCGCGGCCAGCATCGTCAATGAGGGCTTCCACATTGCTCGGGCTGGTATTGAGGATCACCGCCGCCTCGTCCGGCGCGAAGCCTTCGACCGAGCAAAGCAGGAAGGCCTGGCGCGGCAGCGGCGTGATTTGCTCGAGCTTGCGGTCGACGGCAGTCTCACCGTGGGCAATGATGTCCGTCTTCAAGTTGATGCCGACGGAATTCCACAGACCGAGAAACGTCCGGTAGAGCGCTATCCGCGGATCCAGGTTCACGTCGAATAATGAGGGATCCTCGCCCAACACCTCGAGCGTCGCCGCCACGTAGGCATCGCCCGCGTTTTGCGTTCCAGCGAGAGCCCGCGCGAAACGCCGCAGGTAGGGAAGATGAGGCGCGATCAGTTTCGACAAAGGCATCGATCAGGCTTCCTCCAGAGGCAGGACCCGCTCCATTGTCGCACAAACCGGGCGGGAGGGTGGCAATTTCAAATTTACGGATTTGGGACGTTCAGACCAGGAGTGAGTCAATGCGGCAAGCCGCGGCAAGGTTCCCCGCAAATGGAACTGTTTGAAGCTTTGCGGGTTTTTTCCATTAGAAGTGCAGCGGAATCCGCTAGACTAGAGTTTGCCTCGAGCAGACTCGCAAGGATCCGCTGTGAAACGAAACGACAAAAAGAAGGCCCCCAGGGGAATGACAGTGGACGCCAGAAAGAGCGCGGATAGGCAACCTGGTTTCCGCGCCGGCAACAAGACGGGGCATGAGTCGGACGAGGGCATGTCCCCTGCCCTTCAGTCGCATATCGGCCGTCACATCCGGGCGATGTTCGACGAGGTGGCGGAGGAACCCGTTCCGGACCACCTGTTGCAGCTGCTCAAGGATCTCGACCAAAGCGGAGAGAAGTAACTTGCCGCAAAACGTTTCCCCGGGCCTTAGAGACGCGCTCGTGGCCCAAATCGGCAGCCTGCGGGCGTTCGCCGTGTCGCTGTGCGGCGACCGCGAGCGTGCGGACGACCTTGTCCAGGAGACCTTGTTCAAGGCGTGGAACCATCTGGATTCGTTCAAGGAAGGGACAAATCTGAAGGCGTGGCTGTTCACCATCCTGCGTAACACCTATTTCTCCGAGCGGCGGAAGCGGAAGCGCGAGGTGGAAGACACGGACGGCAGCTACGCGGCGCGGCTCTCCTCCCGTCCGGAGCAGCCCGGCCACATGGACATGAAGGATTTCCAGGCCGCGCTCTCGCGCCTCCCGGACGATCAACGTGAAGCGCTTATCCTGGTCGGCGCCGCAGGCTTCTCCTACGAGGAAGCCGCGGAGATCTCAAAATGCGCCGTCGGCACCATCAAGAGCCGTGTCAATCGCGCGCGCATGCGCCTCACCGACATGCTCGACCTCGGCGAACCGGAGGACGACGCGAGCGACGGTTCCCCACCGGCCGCCAAGAGCGCGTAGGCGCGCCTATCACAGCAGAAACCAGATGAACACGCTCATGGTGAGGAGCGAGCCAAGCGTGCTGAACAAAAGGGCAGACGCCGTCTCAGGGATGGCAACGCGGTATTGAACGGCAATCAGGACGACGAGCGTGACGGGGGGAAGTGCGCTCGTCACGACCGCTTCGCCGAGCAGAGGATTGCCATAGCCCAGCCAGAGCATGCCTGCGCAAACCAGCCCCGGTTGAACCACGTTCTTGAGGACGACGAGCCACATGACGGGCGCGTTCACGATGATCTTGTAGCCGGCGAGTATGATGCCCGCGGTGAACAGCGCCACGCCGGCGGAGGCGTTCCCCAGCAGCGACAGCGAATTGTCGAACACCTCGGGCGTGTCGACATTGAACAGCACGAGAACAAAGCCCACGAACGGCAACCACACCACGGGCTGCTTCAGAGTGCTTAGGATCTTGCCCATGATGTCCCCGTCTTGGCGCGCTCCTTGCGCGGAGGCTGAAGCGCTCCCTTGCCCGTCCGTGGCCGCGGGCTGTGCTTGCGGCTCGAGCGACAGCAGGATGAGCGTCGCGGGGACCAAGCAGATCACGATGATGATGCTGCCGACCGCAACGGGGATGTCACCCTTGTCTCCGTAGAGATAGCCAAGCACCGGTGTGCCGACGAAGGCGGTGCTCGGTGCCGCCGCCGTCAACGCACGGAGCGCGCTCAAGCCCCGCGGATGGTGAAAGCCAAAGATGCCGATAAGCAGAACAAAGACATACATGCCGATGACCGCTGCGGCGAGGAAGGCCACGAGCGGCAGATCGGCAAGAAGCTCGGCGCGGCCCGCGCTCAACACGCCGACGAAGAGCGAGAGCGGCAGCGCGTAGGTCATCACCATCTTGTTGAGGGTCGGCACCTCCTTCTGCTCGAAGTCGTGATGGCGCGCCGCGACATAGCCGAGCAGAATGGTGATGACGGCGGGAAGCAGCGCTCCTAGAATCTTTTCAAGCATCGCTGGCGTCCCTTCACGTGCCGACGTGCGAGAAGGTACACAGGAGCGTTGAGAAATTCTAATGACGCGGAGATGTATCCAGCCATGAAGACGCTTTCGGCAGCAGAACTCGACCAAGCCAAGCTCGACCCCGGGTCGGTGTTCCGCGGGCCGGAAGAGGTGCTCGCCGCCTCTCTCTCCGACGAGGACAAGAAAACCATTCTGCTGCGCTGGGAAGAGGACGCGGACGATCTGATGCGGGCAACGGAGGAAGGCATGGCGCCGGAGGAGAACCGCCGCAGCCCCGCTGAGTTGCTGCGCGCCGTGCAAGCCGCACTCGAAACGCTCGGCGCCCGCTGACCGTCGTTTCTATTTCTCCTTATCTATCTGTTGGTTAGGCCGGAACCTCGGGCGGATTCGGGCGTTGTTCAAGGGCAGGTCTATGACCCCTTGCAAGAAAGGAGGACAGGATGGCAACGACGAAGATCGACAGAACGGGCGCGCATACCGAGGTGACGACCACGGAGGCCCGCCAGGCACGCCAGGTTGGGCTCATCTGGGTGCTTTCGATCTCGATGGCGCTGGCCGTGATTGCTGGCGTTGTACTGGGTTTTGGCTGGATTACGCTTCCCTGGGGCGCATGACCCCTTGATGTCGGGGCCGCTAAGACAAATCTTTGTGGTTAAGCGTCCCGAGCGGATGGGGATCGACATGAGATTTCGTCTGAGCTTCATCGGTGCCACCCTTGTGGTGGCGGCGTTTCTGCCGTCCATCACGCCGGTCAGCGCCAACACTCCGGAATGGCAGGAGAATTCCTCTTATTCGGCGTTCACTCGCTTCGCCTCCGCTCTGGCGGCTAAGAGCGAGCAGGGTCTTGCCGCGACCGCCAAGGCCGCCGCTCAAGCTGCCGAAGAGAGTAAAGCCGCTCTCGCCGAGGCCGAGAAAGATTTGGCCCCCCGCCTTGAGACTTTCCGGCTTACGTTAAACGAGCAGAAAGCCCGATTGGGCACCATCGGCCA
>CAZHCN010000078.1:8776-10853 GCA_964530895.1 uncultured Methyloceanibacter sp.
AGACTTTCCGGCTTACGTTAAACGAGCAGAAAGCCCGATTGGGCACCATCGGCCAGGATGCGGCTGCACGGCTCCGGGCGTGGAAGGAAGACGCCACCACGGCTTGGAACGAGACATGGTCCGACAAGACATGGTCCGGCACGTGGACGCAATCTTGGGCGGACATTCACCGCTCGGCCATGGAGACACTCGACCAGTTTAGAGACTGGATCGCGAAGCAGCACGTATCGGACGAGCAAACCGAGACCCCCGTTTGACCCCGCAAGAAGAAGAGAGACACGAGATGACCGACAACACCCCCAAAGACGAACAAGCCGAGAAAGAGTGGGCAGACCTGCAACGCGACCTCGACACGCTCGGCCAGCAGCTCGGCAGTTTGCGCGACCACACGGCCGCGCTCGGCGATGCCCTGGTGGCGAACCTCGAAGGCCAGTTCCAGGACGTGCGGAATCGCGCGCTCGGCTTCCGCTCCGCCACCGAGGCCCAAATTGAAGAGGTCCGCAAGACAGCCGTCCAGCAGGCCATGGAGGCTCAGGCTTCGATGACCGAAGCCGGCAAGGATACGGCGCGCCAGGTGTGGGAGCGTTCCGAGCCGCTGCGCCAAGGCGCGCAAGAGGTCGGCAAGGGCTTCGTCCGCGCCTGGTCGGAGCTCGCCACCTCGTTCGGCAAAGCCGCCGAGAAGATCCAGACCCAAAAGTCGGAGACGACTGGCGAGGAAAGCCACAAGTCGAGCTAACCCGTTTGAAGAGCGCACACCTGAGAAAATGCCCGAGGTCGAAAGCCTCGGGCATTTTTGTATGGCCTAGTCGGCGTGGACCGGCTCGCGCGCATCCGCTTCCGCCGGCTGCATCAGCTCGGCGCGGATTAGCCCGCGCACCGAGTTGCCGAGATAGATACGGTCGGCGCGGGCCAAGTCGGCCGGCGTCAGCACCGCCTCGCTCGCCGCAGCGCGCGGCAGATCGAGGAGTTCCTCGCGCAACGTGCCGGGCAGAAGCCCGCAGGACAGCGCCGGCGTAAAGAGCCGCCCGTCTTGCTCGACGAACAGCGTTGTGCGCGTTCCCTCTGTCAACTCTCCCCGGTGATTGAGGAAGACGACCTCGTCACAGCCGGTCAGCGCCTTCTGCCGCTCCATCTCCCGGTCGTAGAACTGCCGGCGCGTGGTCTTGTGGTAGAACAGCGGGTCCTTCTCGTCGATGCGCTGATCGGAGATCACGAAGCGCCATACCGTATCCCTGGTCGGCAGCGCGATCTCCGTCGAGGTCACGGTGATGGTGCCGTCCTCGGCGAGGAGGCAGCGCACCATGGCGACCGGCGCGGCGATGCGCGCGGCTTCGGCGTCGAGCGCGGCGAGCACCGCCTCGCGCGAGAACGGATAGCCGAAATGGTGGGCCGAGGCGTTGAGCCTGGCGAGATGCCGTTCCAGAAGATGGAAGCCCAGCTGCTTCTCGTAGCGCAAGGTCTCGATCAGCTCGAAAGGCGCATCGACCTTGGTGAGGAAGTGGGCCTTCAACAGGCACTCCTCGTATTCGGATTCCTCCTTGGAGTCGGCGACGATGCCGCCGCCGATGCCCATCTCGCCGCCTTGGCCGTCGAGCACCACGGTGCGGATCGCTACGTTGAACTGACAATCGCCTGACGGCGCGATATGGCCGATGGCGCCGGTATAGATACCCCGGGCGCCGCCTTCGAGCTCGCGAATGATCTCCATGGCGCGCACCTTGGGTGCGCCGGTGACCGAGCCGCAGGGGAACAGCGCACGCAGCATGTCCTTGAGCCCCATGTCGGAGCGCAGCTCGGCGGTGATGCCCGAGGTCATCTGATGCACCGAGCGGTAGGTCTCCACCGTGAACAGGTCGGTGACCTCGACGGAGCCGATACGCGCCACGCGACCGAGATCGTTGCGTAAGAGATCGACAATCATCAGATTTTCGGCGCGCTGCTTCTCGTCGACCGCAAGCCACGTCTTTACGCGTGCGTCCTCGCGCGGGGTGCGGCCGCGCGGCGCGGTGCCTTTCATGGGCCGCGTCGAGATGTGCTGGCCTTCGCGGCGTAGGAACAGCTCCGGCGAGAGCGACAG
>CAZHCN010000079.1:0-10818 GCA_964530895.1 uncultured Methyloceanibacter sp.
CGTCGATGCCGGAGCCGGGAATGGCGGCCATGAGCGCGCCCGCCACGTCGCCCGCTGGGTACATCGCGACGCGCGCGCCGGCTGCCAAGATCTCGGTAACGAGATCGCGGTGACGCGGCTTCTCGAGCACGAACACGGTGAGATCGGAGACATCCTTGTTGAGAACCTTGGCGAGAGCTTCGAGCTTCCGGCCGGTTGACGCGGTCGGGTCGATCTTGCCGCGCGCGGCCGCGCTCGCCACGAACTTCTCCATATAGAAGGCAGGGCCCGGGTTCATCATGGCGCCGCGCGGCGCGACGGCGAGAACGGCGAGCGCGTTGGTGAGACCGCGCACCAAGTAACTCGTGCCTTCCACGGGGTCGACGGCGATGTCGGCCTTGAAAGCCGCGCCGGGACGACCGAGATGCTCGCCGCGCTGCGGCTGTGGTGCCTCGCCTGCGGTCGCTTCGCCGATGACGACAACGGCATCAATATCGACCTCGGCGATCGCGCTGCGCATCGCATCGAGCGCCGCGCGGCCGCCGTCGTCGGCATCGCCGCGGCCGATCCAGTTGAAGGCGGCACAAGCGGCACGCTCGGTAACGCGGCGCAAAGAATAGATGAGATCCGGATTGACCGGGCCCGGGGTCTCCATAACGTCTCCTCCTCGGCGGCTCGGCTCTCGGGCCGCCGACGTTCTTCACGTGGCCCTAAGGCCTTGGCTCACTATACCTTATGGTTCGGTAATGCCCCAATTATCAAGGCCTAGGGGCTGGATTCGTCCCCAGGGCCCGGATGATCTAGCGGGTGCGACGCCGTGGATCGAGCCCATCGCGCAAGGCATCCCCCAGCACATTGACGGAGATCAGAACGACGATGAGAACCAGGCCAGGGAGCACCGTCACCCACCAGTCACCGGCGAACATAAGGTCGTAGCCGGACCGGATCAAAGTGCCGAGGGAGGGTTTGGTAACCGGCATGCCGAGCCCCAGAAAGGAGAGCGCGGCCTCCGCCATGATGGCCCCGGCAACCTGCGTCGTGGCGATGACCACGAGCGGCGACAGGATGTTCGGCAAAATGTGGCGGTGCACAATGGCGAAGTCGCTCGAACCCACAGCCCTCGCCGCCCGGACATAGTCTTTGGCCGCCTCCACCAAGGTGGCGGCGCGGGCGGTACGCGCAAAGATCGGCCATTCCGCCAGACCGATGACGAGGACGAGGAGCGGCACGGCGAACTGGCTCAAGGCCTCGCCACCGAGTCCCGCGCGGAACAGGGCCATGACGATGATGGCCATCATCAGCGTGGAGAGGGACAGCTGGATGTCGGCCATGCGGGTGACGAGGCCATCCACCCTGCCCCCGAAATAGCCGGCTAGCAGGCCGAGCGAGACGCCGATCGCCGCTTGGATAAAGACGGCGAGGACGCCGACGGTCAGCGAGATGCGCGTGCCGTAAAGGATCGCGCTGAAAAGGTCGCGGCCTTGCGCATCGGTGCCCAGCAGGAAGCGTGGGTCGCTACCCTGTTGCCAGACCGGCGGCAGCTCCGCATCCATCAGGTCAAAGCCGGACAAGTCGAACGGATTTTGCGGCGCGATGAGAGGCGCGAGCGCCGCGGCGATTGCGACGACGACGAGCAGCAGCGCCGCGAGTACGGCCCCAGGCCGCGCGGCGGCAAATCCGGCAACGGCTCGCGTCTGCGAGGCGACCGTACTCATCGCGCGCCCTCCAGGCTGACGCGCGGATCGAGCATGAGGCTCAAGAGATCCACGATCGTGTTGGTGATGACGAAGAGAAGGCCGACCAGCACCAGATAGGTGGTGATGAGGGGAATGTCGGCGCGGGTCACGGCCTCGAGGAACAGGAAGCCCATGCCCGGCCACTGGAACACCGTCTCGGTGAGGAGCGTGTAGGCGATTAGCGTCCCAATCTGAAGACCCCCCACGGCGACAAGGGGGAGGAGCGCATTCCGCAGCGCATGGACGAGCCACACGCGTAAGGGGGGCGCCCCCTTGGCGCGCGCGGTGCGCACGTAATCGTGGCCGAGCTCGTCGAGCATGGCGCCGCGCACGAGCCGGATGAAGAGCGGCAGCATGATCGAGGACAGCGTGAGCGCCGGCAGCAGGAGGTGCTCGAGCCCGTCGAGGGTGAGAAGCCCGGTCTGCCAGACGCCGAGATCGATCGTCTCGCCGCGACCGAAAGCGGGCAGCCAATGCAGCCACACCGAGAAGACGGTGATGAGCAAGATGCCGGTAAGGAATACCGGCACGGAGATGCCGAGCACGCTCAAACTCAGAATCAGCCTGGCGCCCAGACTCCGGGGCCGCACCGCGCAATAGATGCCGCCGGGCAATGAAAGGAGCAGCACGATGAGGCTTGCACCAAAGACCAACTCGAAGCTTGCCGGGAATTTAGCGAGGACGACGTCCACGGTCGGGCGCTTGTAGATCAGCGATGTGCCAAGATCGCCGGTCGCCGCGTGGCCCACATAACGGACGAGCTGCACCGGCCAAGGCGCATCGAGACCGAGTTCATGGCGCAGTTCCGCGCGCTCCTGCTCCGGCACGGCCTGGCCCATGATCTCGCGCAACGGGTCGCCGAGGCTCTGCCGCACCGCGAAGGCGATGACGAGGATCGCCAGCATGACGAGCAGAGCCTGGGAGAGGCGTCGCGCGACGAAGGCTGCGCCCGAGGAAAACGCTTTCATGGACGCGTCAGGTCCGGGTCAGGCCATAGGCGATGGCGGCGGCAACCAGGGCCTGCCACGGCACGAAGAGAAGGACCAGCGCGTCGTGCTGGGCGGCCGGATAAAGCAGGATGCCAAGCGCCGCACCCACCACGACGATCGGGATCCAGTTCTTCGGCTGCCTGATGGGTTCGGCGGGAACGCCGGCGCCAAAAACGGTCAGGCCGGCCCCGATCGCCCCGCCGCTCAACCCGGCGAGCAAGAGGCCGACGGCCTCGCGGCTCGCTTTGGCACCCTGGACCGTGCCAAACAATTCCGAGCCGACGATGGCCTGGAACACGTCGTTCGCCGTATTGGCCGCAGCAAGCCAGCCAATCAGGGTCAGCGCCATGGCCAGCAGGCATTTAGCGGGGTCGCGACTGACCCATAGCCACATCATCAGGCCGATGCCCACCGCGAAAGCGATGCCGGCATGGAGCGGAACCCCCTCGGCGTTCAACAGAAGGCCGGGGCCGTCGAGACGGATGTCGGGCAAAGGCGATGGAATGCTGGAGATCAGGCCGGTGAGGGCGCCAAGCCCCGCCATGGTCAAAACGACCCCGGTGCCCGGCGACGGCCGCGGCAAAGTATCGGCCATGAGGAAGTCCCACTTCATCCCCGATAGCGGGCAATTCCAACGGTGCTGCCGCCCCCCTTACCGAGCTTCCAACTGACTTTCGTATCACCGCGCGAAGACGCGCGGCCTTCAAAGCGCCGTCAGAGACACGGCGCTCTTTGGCACATTATACCTGACCCCCGTCAGGCTGACTAATGCGAAGGGATCGGCCGGAATCCAGGCTAGGTTTTGCTGGAATTGCCGAGTGCTCGGTCCTATTCGATCACGAGATCACCGAGATACGGCATGTCGATGACATTCACGATTGGAGCGATCTTCACATTCTTGCGGGCGGCCCAGGCGAGGTGCTGCCACTGCAAGGGGACCAGCGCCGCATCGTCATAGAGGATGCGCTCGATCCTCTTCAGCACCTTGGCTCGCTCTTTCGCGTCCGTCATGGTCTGCGTCTCGAGCGTCAGCCGATCGACTTCTGGATTCGAATAGTTCCCGGCGTTGTATTGGCCGTATCCGGTCTTCTCGTCCGGCGTCATCGCCAGGAACTCGTAGAAGTTCGCCGAGTCCTGCGTGTCAGACTGCCAGCCGATCATCATGATGTCGGCGGAACGCTCGTCGAAACGCTGCCAATATTGCGCCTTGGGCATGGTCTGAAGATCGACCTTGATGTTGATCTTGGCCAGCATGGCGGCGACGGCCTCGGCGATGCGCGCATCACCGATGTAGCGGTTGTTCGGCGCCATCATGGTCACCGAGAAGCCATCCTCGTAGCCGGCCTCCTTCATCAACGCCTTTGCCTTGGCGAGGTCGTAGCGGGGTTTGAGCGCGGGGTCGTGGCCGGCGTAGCCCGGCGGGCTCAACTGGCCAGCGGCGGTCGCCTGCCCGCGCATGATCTTCTTCGCGATGGCCTCGCGATCAATGGCGAAGTTGATGGCCCGTCTGACGCGGGGGTCTTTGAACGCTTCGACGCGATCCTGGTTCAGTTCGAAGGTAAGGACGCGCGTGCTCGGCAGGGTGACCAGCGTGCAGCACTCGGCGGCTTCAACACGCCTCAGATCGGTCGGCGGCACGGGCCCGATAAAATCAACGTCGCCGGCGAGCAGCGCCGCCACCCGCGTGGCAGGCTCCTTGATCGGGGTGAAGACGATCTCATCGACATTGCCGGGCGAGTCCTTGTCCCAATAGTCGTCGAAGCGTTTGAGTTCGAGCTTAACCCCCTGCTCTCGGCTCGTGACGATGAACGGCCCCGTCCCGCTCATATGGGACGATGCGAAGGAGGAGCCGTGCTTGACCACGGCGTCCTTGCGTGCCCCGCGTTCGTCGGTGCCGGTATAGAACACGCGGTCCATGGGAAAGATGTAAGTGGCGAGGTTAAGGACCAGCGGGTACGGCTTCTTGGTGATGAGATCGACGGTGTGGTCGTCGACGGCCTTCGCACCCTCGAACGGCTCGAATAGCGCCTTGAAGTCAGGGCTGCGCTTCAGGCGATCGACCGTCCACACGACGTCCTCGGCGGTCAACGCGCGGCCCGAGTGAAATTTCACGTCGTCGCGCAGATGAAAGCGCATCGTGCGCTCATCGATTCTCTCCCAGCTCTTGGCAAGACGCGGCTCCAAGGTCATATCCTGGCGAAAGCGCACAAGCGGATCGAACACGAGATGGGAGAGCTGCAGCGTGGCGCCGGAGAGCTGCTCATGCGGATCCAGCGAGGCCGGATCGGCGTCATAGGCCATGCGCAGCGTCTTGCCGTCGGCCGCGAGAGCCGAGCCGCATATCAGGAGCGCGAGGACCGGGAGGATCAGAAAAAGGCGCATGGGCGGCACTTTGTCACCTGAAAACGAGGGACTCGTCCAGCCTCTTGCCTAGAAGGCTCTGGCCGATAAAGTCGCCCCTCCCCGCCGCCGAAGGACCCTGCCGCAGGCCGTTCCAACATCATGCATGGCTTTTTCGTCACCGGAACCGACACCGATGTCGGCAAGACCCTCGTCTCGGCGTGGCTCGTCACGCATCTCGACGCGTCTTACTGGAAGCCGATCCAGGCCGGCACGGAGCCGACGACGGACTCCGCCACCGTGCAGGCGCTTGCCGAGCTGCCGGTCGAACGTGTCTGGCCGGAGGTCTATCTCCTGCCCGATCCGCTTGCGCCGCACGAGGCGGCGCGGCGCGCGGGCATCGCTCTCGACATGGCGAAGCTGCACATGCCGGAGCATCAGGGCCTGGTCGTGGTCGAGGGCGCTGGCGGTCTCATGGTCCCGATCACCGACAAGGCCTACATGATCGACTTGGCGGCGGATCTCGATCTCCCCATCATTCTCGTCGCCCGCTCGACGCTCGGCACCATCAATCACACGCTTCTCTCCATCGAGGCGATCCGGCGGCGCGGGCTGCCGCTGGCCGGCGTGGTCATGAGCGGTCCTGAGACGCCGCATAATCGCGCCGCAATCGAGCGCTACGGCCAGATCGAAATCATCGCCGAGATTCCCTGGCTCGAAACCATCAACCGTTCCGTGTTGAAGAGCATTCAGCCGGAATTCGACCTCATGAAGCTTGCCACGGTGAGGCTGTGAACGACAGCTCGAAACGCGACCAGAGCTCGCCCGTGGCGCGCGACATCATTGCGCGCGACCGGCGCTTTATCTGGCATCCCTATACCCAGCACGGCACAGAGGCCGAGCCAACGGTCATTTCGCGCGCCAAAGGCGCTTCCCTGTTCGACGCCGAGGACCGCGAAATCCTCGATCTGATCTCGTCGTGGTGGACCTGCACCCACGGTCACTCGCATCCCAAGATTAATGCGGCCCTCGCCCGCCAGGCCGAAGAACTCGAGCATGTGATGTTCGCGGGGTTCACCCATGCGCCGGCAGTAAACTTGGCGGAACGGCTCGCAGGCCTTCTGCCAGGCGACCTCAATCGCGTGTTCTTTTCCGACGACGGCTCCACGTCCGTCGAGGTCGCGATCAAGATCGCCTATCAGTCCTGGGTCAATCGCGGCGAGGCGCGCCGGCGCATGCTGGTCGCATTCGACGGCGGCTATCACGGCGACACGCTTGGGGCCATGTCGGTTGGCCGCAGCTCGCAGATGTTCGGCGCTTTCCGCGACCTGATGTGCCGGGTCTGCATCCTGCCCTACCCGGCGACGTTCGATGGGGACGACGCGGCGGACGAGCGCGAAGCCGGCGCGCTTTCGGCGTTTGACGCGCTGCTTGCCGAGCGTGGGTCGACGATCGCGGCCCTGATCATCGAGCCTTTGATGCAAGGGTCGGCCGGCATGCGCTTCTGCCGCCCAAGCTTTCTCAAGCGTCTCGTCAAGGCCGCGCAACACGCCGGAGTCCTTGTGATTTTCGACGAGGTGGCGACGGGCTTCGGGCGCACGGGAACGCTGTTCGCGCTCGAGCAAGCCGACGTCGTGCCGGATCTTGTCTGTCTTTCCAAAGGGTTGACCGCGGGCTACATGCCACTTGCGGCGACTGTGGCGCGGGATCGCTTGTTCGACCTGTTTCTCGGGCACGATTTCGAGCGCGCGCTCCCGCACGGTCACTCTTTCACTGCGAATCCATTGGCTTGCGCCGTCGCGCTCGCCTCGCTCGGCCTCTACGACGAAGAGCGCACAATCGCGCGCATTGCGCACATAAATGCGCGCCACCGCGCCATGATGCGCGCGCTCGAAACCCGTCCCGATGTGACGAAGCCGCGCGTGCTCGGCGCGGTGCTCGCTTTCGAGGTCAAGGAAGGCGGCCGGTACCAATCGGAGGCGAGCCGCAAGCTCAGGACCTGGTATCTCGCCAACGGCTTCAACATCCGGCCGATCGGCTCGACCATCTATCTGATGCCGCCTTACTGCATCACCGACGAAGAACTCGACCGCGCCTATGCGGGTATGGTCGAAGGGCTCGACCGGCTCGCCTCCGGCGATCTGAGCACGCCATAGACGATGTGCCAGGTCACGCGCCCGCCGAAGCGCAAATTGGTGGCGCGCAGCGCGCGGCGGAGCGCGCCGGGCGACAACGGGGCATAACCCTCGCGCGGCGTGAGCCCGCCCACCGCCTTCATGCGCCGCAAGAAGGAAAGCGAGTCGTTATCGGGCGTTAGATGCTCGTCCTCGACCACACCGGGAAGCGCCGGGAGTTCGGTGATGCCACTTCGCAAGCCTTCCGTTGCAAGCACGCTGCGCCACTCCACGAAGCTGTCCGGTCCGAGCGTGGCGAAGAGCAGCATGCCGTGCGGCGCGAGAAGCGCTCGCAGACGTTCGAGCTTGGCGGCGGGATCGGTAAGCCAATGGAGCGTCATGCTCGTGACGATGAGGTCGAGGCCGGCACGGCCGCCGGCCTCGCCCGCATCCATCACCTCGTAGCTGACGCGGCCGTCCGCGCGCCCTGCGAGATTGCGGCGGCACTGGGCGATCATGGCGGGCGACGCGTCGGTCAGCACGAAGTGCCCTTGCGGGTAGCGCGCGACGAGGTGGCGGCTCATGAGTCCGGTGCCGCAGCCGAGCTCCAGCACGTTCGGGCTGTCAAAATTCGGCAAAAAGCCGGCGAGCCGTTTCGCTACGCCTTCCTGCAAGTCAGCATGGCGATCATAGCTCTCTGCGCGTGCGCCGAACCGCGCCGCGATCTCGGCGCTACGACGGGAGAGTATGGGCGAATTCAAGGACATGGCGGGCGCACCGACGCGGGTGTTTCAACGGTAGCACATGGCCGCCGTCCGGCGACCAGATGATGTTCCGCCCCTGCCAGACGGCTTCGGTCATGGCGGAGGGCACGATGGGGTCGTCGCGGGCAGCAAGGGCGAGCAAGGGACAATCGAGCCTCTCCTTAGCCTCCGCGGCGTCCCAATGCATCAGCCAATCGAGCCCCTCGTCGAGCCGTGCGACATTCAGCGCTTCAGGCAGGGCGAAGCCCGACGCCCCACAAGACCGCCAAAAAGCTTGCATCGTGGCGGCCGGATCGCGTTCGAGCCCACGCTTGAGCGCTGTTAGGCGCGACGGCGGCACGTGAGGGCAGAAGCGGTCGAAGCCCTGGATCGAGACCAGCCCCTTGAAGCGGCCGCGCCCCTCTTTCAGGAGCCACAACAGCCCAAGCGAATGGCCGACGGCGATGGCGTCGTCCGGCCATTCCGTGCCGCCCTTCGGCCCTCCGGCGACGAAGCCTAGATCGACGAGCGTCACGTCGGCATCGCCGAGATGACCGATGAGGTCGGCCCAGATGCCGGCGTGGTAGCCCCAGCCATGAACCAGAACGAAATGCATGGGCGTCAGGCGGAGACGGCCTTCACCGCTTGGGGGGCCGCCACGTCCCCGAGGGCGTCAAGCAGACGATCGATGTCGGCCTCGTCGTGGGCCGCGGTGAAAGCGAACCGCACCCGGGCCGTGCCTTGCGGCACAGTGGGCGGTCTGATCGCCGTCGACCAGAAGCCCGCCTCGCGGAGCCTGACGCTCAAGCCGAGCGCTGCGTCCGCCGAGCCGGCAATCACCGGCACGATCTGTGTGGTCGAGGCGCCGGTGTCGTACCCGCACGACTGAGCGCCCTTGCGAAAGCGCGCGGCAAGGCTTGCCACGTGTGCGCGCTCTTGATCCATGCCGGCCACGAGGTCGAGGCCTGCATCGATGGCGCCGAGCACCGGCGGGGGCAGCGCGGTCGAGTAGATGAATCCGCTGCACCGGTTGACGAGGTAGTCCCGCAGCGTCGCGGAGCATGCGACATAGGCGCCGAAGCTGCCGAGGGCCTTGGAGAACGTGCCGACGACGATGTCGGCGCCGTCGGAAAGCCCGCGTCCGCTTTTCCCCAGAATGCCCGTCGCGTGCGCATCGTCGACCATCAGCATCGCGTCGTGCGTGCGTGCCAGCGCCGCGATCTCCGGCAGCGGCGCACGATCGCCGTCCATGGAGAACACGCTCTCGGTCAGGATGAATTTCGGCCTGCTATCCGCTTGATACTGAGTCAGAAGCTCGGCGAGATGGGTGGCGTCGCCGTGGCGGTAGCGGAGCTGGCGGACGCCCGCCGCCTTGCAGCCGAAATGCATGCTGGCGTGGTTGAGGCGGTCGGCAAACACCAACGGCTCCGCGCCGAGCACGGTCTTGTCGAGCAGCGCCTGGAGCACAGCGGCGTTCGCCTGAAACCCGGACGCCATGACGAGGCTTGCCGGCTTCTGCTCCAGCGTCGCTACCTTGGTCTCGATGCGGTCGAACAGGTCGAGATTGCCGGTGACGAGGCGCGAGGCGCCGGAGCCTGTGCCAAAGGCTCTCGCCCATTCGCACGCCCGCGCGATCAGCGCGTCATGAAACCGCAAAGCCAGGTAATCGTTGCTGGCGAGGTTGATATATGAGCGGCCGCCGGCCGTGATCATGCGCGCATCGCGTGCAGCCACCGCGGTCAGCCCCCGCCGCAAGCGATCCTGCCCAAGGGCGTCGAGAAAGGCCTGGTACCGGCTTTCGCTTCCAACCATGATCCTGTATTAGCGGAAGGGCCCACCGCCCAGCAATCTCAACCCTCTGAAAGCGTGTCCTAACCCTTGGAAAGCCTGAATCCTATCAACGGCAGAGCCCACCGGGCGGAGACGCCACCTGCGCAAAATGGCACAGCCGTCACCCGCCACGATTGGAGCACCGACGAGATCGTCGGCCTGCTCAAGTCCCCCCTGCTCGACCTCGTGGACGAGGCGCGGGCCGTGCACCGGCGCCACCATGCAGACGGCGAGGTGCAGCTTGCGAGCCTCCTTTCCATCAAGACCGGGGCCTGCCCGGAGGACTGCAAGTACTGCCCGCAATCGGCTCACTACGCCAACAAGACCGGACTCGAGCGGGAGGCGCTGCTCGACGTCGATGACGTCCTGGCCAAGGCCCGGATCGCCAAGGAAGCCGGGGCCACCCGCTTCTGCATGGGCGCGGCGTGGCGCGAGGTGAAGGATGGGAAAGCTTTCGACAGCGTGCTCGCCATGGTGCGGGGCGTCCGGGCGCTGGATATGGAGGCCTGCGTCACCCTCGGCATGTTGACGCAAGATCAGGCGGGCCGCCTCGCCGAGGCCGGGCTCACGGCCTATAACCATAATCTCGATACCTCGCCCGAGTTCTACCGCGAGATCATCACGACAAGGACCTATCGGGACCGGCTCGATACGCTTGCCCATGTGCGGAACGCCGGCATGCAAGTTTGCTGCGGCGGCATTATCGGCATGGGAGAGACCATCGAGGACCGCGCGCGGCTGCTGCAAGAGCTCGCGACGCTCGACCCGCACCCCGAAAGCGTGCCGATCAACGCGCTTGTGCCGGTGCCGGGCACGCCACTCGAGGACCAGCCCCCGGTCGATCCGCTCGATCTCGTGCGCATGGTGGCGACGGCACGCATCCTCATGCCGATGTGCTTCGTGCGGCTGTCGGCGGGGCGCTCGGCGCTTTCCCGCGAGGCGCAGATCCTCTGCTTCCTCGCCGGCGCCAACTCGATCTTCTATGGCGACAAGCTGCTCACCACCGCCAATAGCGACGTGGACGACGATCTCGCCCTGATCGAGGAGGCCGGCTTGCGCGTCAAGCCGGCCTGCGCGACCTGATCAA
>CAZHCN010000080.1:0-10717 GCA_964530895.1 uncultured Methyloceanibacter sp.
TGAAATGGATGGCGAGCACCTGTCTCGCCGGCATGGTCGGCGTTTGCCTCATCGGGGTCGCCATCTATGCCTCCATGAACATGTCCGACGGCTCCGGCATGATGAGCTCGATCAAACGGGCGAGCCTCGCCGCCCTTCAGCCGATTCGGAGCGCCCGCCTCGCCCATGACGCCCAGAGCGCGACGGGCCAGAAAGAAGACCGCATCCAGCTCACCTCCGCAGGCTTCACCAGCCGCCAAGTTATTCACGATACGGTTGTCGAGCGCCAAGGCAGCCGCGAGTTCATCACCATCAAACCTTACTTGCGCATCGTTGCCAGCCTGGGCACAGCCCTCCCCGACGATGTCGACAAACTTCCCCCCTTCAATCCCTTCAAGCTCTATTCCGACGCCACGCCGATCGGCACCGGCAACGACGCGACCGACGCGGCCGCGCAATCCCTCGTCGTCAACGTGGTCGACGTGCCCGGCGGCGTTCTGCCGGCAAACGATCATGTCGAGCTCGCCGCCGACCAGGTGAACCATCTCGTCGCCGAGGCGGCCGAGAATTTTGCCTATGCCGAGGCGCCGCTGGCGATGAACGACGGCGACGCCAAGCTGCAGCTCGCCTCGTATCGTCCCGACGAGGTTGAGCGTCCGCGTCTCCTGCCGAACACCACGGTTATCCAGAAATCGGCGGAGGACGACGATGACGATGTGAGCGACGAGATGATCGCCAGCGCCGAGACCAAGGACTACGAGGTCGACAAGGGCGACACCTTGATGGGCCTTTTCCTCAAGGCCGGCACCGACAAGACCCTCGCCGCAACCATTCTCGACTCCATCGCGCCGGTGTTCTCGGCGGACGACCTCAAGCCCGGCCAGCACGTGCAATTCCGAGTCGTCCCGGTACCGTCGGATACGGGTCAGGTGGAGCCGGTCCGCGTCAGCATTTTCGACAAGGACGGCAGCCACATCGTCTCCGCCTCGCGCGACCGCGACGGCGACTTCGTCGCCTCCACCCAAGGCGCCCCCGATGAAGCCAAGCTGCAACAAGCCTCAAACCGCGCCACGCTCTATCAGGCCTTCTACCACACGGCCCTAGAGCAGCACATTCCCCCCGCCACCATCCTCAAGCTCCTCCGCGTCCATTCCTACGATGTGGACTTCAAGCAGAAGGTTCATCCCGGCGACTCGTTTGAAGTGTTCTTTGACGACGCCGATGGCGATGGCGACGACGAGATGGGCGAACTGCTCTACACCTCGATGACCGTCGCCGGCGAGACCCGCAAGTTCTACCGCTTCCGCACCCCCGACGACACGGTCGACTACTATGACGAGAACGGCGACAGCGCGAAGAAATTCCTGATGCGCAATCCCGTCAAAGGCGGCCGCTACACGAGCGGATACGGCATGCGCATGCATCCCCTGCTGCACCGGATGCGCATGCATACCGGCGTCGACTGGGCCGCACCGCTCGGCACACCGATCCTCGCCGCCGGCGACGGCGTCGTGGAAATGGCCCAGCGCGAAGGCGGCTACGGCAACTTCGTCCGCATCCGTCACGCCAACGGCTTCTCCACCGGCTACGGCCATATGCTGCGCTTCGCGCCCGGCATGGAGCCCGGCGTCCACGTGAAGCAAGGCCAGGTCATCGGCTTCGTCGGCTCAACCGGCCGCTCCACCGGACCGCATTGTCACTTCGAGGTCCTGGTCAACAACAAGTTCGTCAACCCGATGACCATCGCCGTACCGCGCGGCCTCCAACTCGCTGGCCGCGAGCTTGCCGCGTTCGAGAAAGAGCGCCGCCGCATCGAGGCTCTGATGCAACTCGACCCGGTCACGGCCCGTGTCGCCCAAGCCACCCCGGCCGAATAGACCTCCCCTCCCCTCCCCGACAATTTTCCTTCATTGTCATGCTCGCGAAGGCGGGCATTGGGCAACCGGCCGCCTCTCCGTCGCGCGAAAACCTCCGCCTGCGTTTACTGGATCGCCCGGTCAAGCCGGGCGATTGCAAGCAACGGTAGGCACGCGGGCTCTTAGTGAACCCGGGAGGAGGCCAGGCGCTGCCAGAGCGCAGATTTTATTTGCACACGGGCGTGGGTTTTGGTGCTAAGTCAGTGCAGCTTTTCTAGGCTGCGTAAGTCACAGATCGAGCATACCTTTCTTCGGCTCCTCTGTAGCCCCTCGGCGGCGCGAGTCATAATTGGGCGGGGGATGTGGACATGCGACTTATCGAAGAGTTTGAACGTGAAGGCCGCTTTCTCTTCAGATGGCGGAGCTATCTGCCATTAGTGATACTGCCATTTGCGCTCCTCGCGCTCGAAGATGGCTCCAGAATTAAGACGCTTTGGGGAGAGACTGCTGACCACGCGTGGGCTTACGCCTGCATGTCGCTTTCCTTCATTGGATTGGCAATCCGATGGATAACCGTCGGGTTTGTCTCGCCGGGAACGTCGGGACGCAATACCCAGGCGCAGCGCGCGCACGTCCTTAATACGACAGGCGCGTATTCGGTTGTTCGCAACCCGCTCTACCTCGGCAACTTCGTCGTGATCCTGGGGCTCGCTCTCTCGACGAAAGCTTGGTGGTTCGTTCTATTGGCGAGTTTCGCCTACTGGCTCTACATCGAGCGGATCATCGCAACAGAAGAGCAGTTTCTCTCCAAAAAATTTGGTGCCGCGTATGACGAATGGGCACGCAGAGTCCCCGCATTCATACCAACGTTCTCCCTTTGGTGTCCTCCGGCGCAGCCGTTCTGCCTCCGCACCGTACTCCGCAGGGAGTACAGCGGCGTTCTTGCCGTAGCAGCGTCATATCTAGCGTTGGAGTTGGTGCTCGATCTGGCGATCAGGCGGGAAAGCTTCATGCATTGGCAGCGGGAGGATCGCGTCTGGATTTGGATGTTCGCCCTGTCGCTGATTCTTTTTGCGATACTAAGAGCCCTGAAAAGGCGCACCGCAATTCTAGACGTGGCGGACGAGCACGGTGCGCACCTCCGCACTCTCGGCTAAGCGCAACGCGAAGTCCGCGGTGCCGCAGGTTCGCGCCCGTTCGGTACTCGTTACGCACCGTTGCCGGCGAGGAGAAGCCGCGACAGCTCGTTGCGCAGCCGCTGGTGGTCCAACGCCGCGACGCTGATGCGCGGAAAGCCCGTGGTGAAATACAGCACTTCGTCCGGAAACTCCGACTGATCGAGCTGGAAGACGACGAACCGCTTCTTGTGATCGCCGGCCACGTAGACTTCTCGAATGACGTGATCGGATGCGAAGGCGTTACGCGACCCCATCAGGGCGACGAGCTCCGCGCTCTTGATCGCACTCACGATAGCAGCGGCGTAACGCTGCGCCCCCTCGACGTCGCGGTCGATCCAGACCTCGTGCCCGGCCCGCTCGATATCCTTGACGAGCTTCTCGACGGCCGCCGTGTCCTGCCGGCTATAGGACACGAAGATTCGCGGCGCGATCGTGGTCGTCTCTGGGCCCAAGGGTCCGGCCTGCAAAGGCTCGCTCCGCAGAGGGCGCGGCGGCCATCTCGACCATGCCCACATCGCCGCCGCACCAATGACGATCCCAAGAATAGCGAAGGCCAAAACATAGGTGATGTCGCTTGACGATGCGGTGAGGTCCCGGCTTTGCGGTGCCGTGTAGCTGCGCCAGCCCAGGACCGCGCCCAATGCCACGGCGAGGCAAGCCGATATCCAAAGCACCGGCCGGACGAAAGCTTTGCGGTTCGTGGTGCCGGCGGAGGCCGAGTCTTTCCGGTCGGGCGATGCGGGCTGCGCCGTGATCGTCTGGACCTGTTCGATCAGGTCCGTCCAGCCGGACAAGTCCGAGGGAACGCCGATCGCCGAGAGATCCCGCAGGCCGACCGGCAATTCGGCGTCGTCCGCGCGCACCAGGATCAGCCTTCCGCCCGACCACGCCTGTACGGCCTCTTGAACGTCTTGTTGGGCGGTTGGAGCCTTGGCGGCCGCTTCCGACCATAAGAGGATCAGGCAGGGGGCGCTGGCTAGATCGAGCGCGCGCTCTCCGTCCGGCCCGACCACCTCGATACCCGCCTTCTTCAGGGCGGCCGCGATCGCATCGCCCGTCTTGCGGTCATCGTTGACGTATTTGACAAAAACCACAGACATCGGCGTCAGATAATTCTGCTTAGCGGAGTCTTGGCTCAAGACATCAATCCGGTAGCCCAATAATAGCGCGGTTTTGTGCCAGGCAAAGCTTTTCGGTTTGCTGAACTCTGGTTTTCGCTTTTAATATTGGGCTTGCTCTCGTGCGGTTTGAGGTCGTGCGGAATGATCGGACGGGCAACCGTTTTGCTTCTTTTCGTTGCCGCGACTTTCGTGGCGGCCGCGCGCGCCGATCCAGCGTGGACCCTGCACACCAGATTGGAGGGCGACTCCACGCCATCCCTCTGCAAGGACACGAACAGCGTCGAGCTCGTCGTGGCCGTCCTTGCCCACGCGATCGCGGCCCAGGCGGCGTCCGACGATGAAAAGGCGAAGCGTCTCTTCGCGCTTGCGGCCAAACTTCAAGACGAAATCTGCCTGCGCCCGACCAAAGACGACATCGTCATCTTGCGCTGCAATCTCGAGCGGCGGCAGATCGGCAAGAGTGCCATCTCGCTCGTCAAGGTAAGCGCCCTTCTCCACTCGGATGTTTCGGCCGGAGAGCAGCCTTTCTACGCCTGGACGTACGCCAACATCGCCGGCGGCGACGACAGCGATGCCGATGCGCAGGAAGCCAACAAGAAATGGTGCGGGAAACAGACGGTAGCCGACGCCACGCTCGACCCGACGCCGGATCTTGTTCAACGCATTCAGGAGCGGCTCTACGATTTCGGACTTTACATGCCCCACATCGATGGGACCTTGAATCAGGAGACGACCCAAGCGCTGATACTCTTTCAGAAATGGGCGGGGCTTCAGCCCACGGGCCAGCTCACGCAGCTGACCGTGGAGAAAATCGATTCGACCAACGCGCCCCAGTCTTGGATCGCCGCGGCCTACGACGCTTTCGGGAAGAACGTCATGCTGGAGGCAGACACGCGACGCGTCGCCGAAGAGAAGGCTGCGGACGCTCTGAGACGAAAGTCAAAGGGTGAATACAAGGTTCTTTCGGCGGCCTATCCCGACTGTCTCGCACTTTCCTCGACGAGCTATAAGCATCGCAGGACGACGTATGGCGAGACGTTTGCAATCCGGGGGTCTTCCGAGCCCGATGCGAAGTCGAAGGCGCTGGATTACTGCAACAGTCAAAAGAGCGGCGGCACGTGCAAGCTGACCGCGAGCCTCTGTCCTGCCGGCACGTCTCAGCCGCGTTACGATCCCGAGAACATCCCGGCCAATTCTCCTGCGCCATCCGCATCTGTACCGCGCTACGACCCTAAGAATATTTCGATCAATGCCGCGCCCCCACCCCAGACGAAGCGCTACGAGGGTGGCGAACCCGTCAACGGGATGGCGCCGAATTAGCGATCCTGTCGCCGGTGACCTCTAGAGCGGCGCATTGATGGGGATTGAAGAAGGATCCCACCTGTGCTGCGGCGTGGAGCCGCCAGGGTTAGGCGCAAACGGCAGATCTTGGACGCGTCGGACGGCACTCCAAACCTCAGGCCCGAAGGTTCCGTCGAGCGGGCCCTTGTAGACCCCGGCGCGCTGCAAGAGCCGCTGGAGCTCGATGCGGAAGTCTTTCGTCCAACCGGCCGCCGCGCCACTCATCTGCTTGATGGAATAGTCATGGCCAAGGCGCAAGGCGGCGTACATCCACGCCGCGGCCTGCGCCGGATTGAATGGCAAGCCCTGACCGCTGTCATAGGCCATTGCCACGTTGAACATGCCGAACTTGTCGCCTTGCTGCGCGGCAAGCAGATAAAGGCGCACGCCTGCCTTCTCATCCCGCTCGACGCCTTCGCCGTTGCTGAGCAGCCATCCATAGTTGACGAGGGCGGCGAAATAGCCGCGCTTCACGAGACTGCGATAGAGTTCAGCGGCCTCGTCGTAGGCCTTCGTCTTCTGTAGCGACCGTGCGAGCTGAAACTCGAATCTCGGGGTGTTGGGATATTTGGCCAGCGCGGCGCGGCACGCGGTGACCCCAGCCGCCCCGTCCAAATCGCCGAACACAGCGCCTTCGGTGACGCGCTCCGGATCGGTCGGGCTTGCCGCGATCTGATCGCACAGCCCGATGGGGGGCTTGCCCGTGAGCACCGGTGTCACGTCAAGCCCAGGCGTCTCCTCGGGCGGCATCATGCGCTTGATATCCAGCGAAGCGCCCTGGGCCTTCTGCGTGTTGATATCGGCGCTCGCCACGACCGTCGGGGCAAGCCGGTTAAACACAAAGTCATTCACCAGCGAGGACGTGTCCCACGGAACTTGACGGTCGTTCGTACTCTTGACGACGTCCCGCCTGACATCCCGCATGACGTCGAGCACGTCTTCGTTCGGCGCGTCGATGTGATGTATCAGCGCCTCGGTGAAGGGGCTGTTCGGCCCATCGCCATCCAGCGCAACATTGCCCGGCTGCGTCGAGAAGGAGATGAGCGTGTCTTTGCTCGCATAGATGCTGGCGAGGCCCTTACCAACGGCATCTGCACGCCTGCCGAGCTGCTTGGCGAGCCTCTTGCTGAAGGGATTGTTCCGGCATGCGTCGAGCATCACGATGCTGGTAATGCGCTGACTCGCCAAGCGCTGCAAAGCAATGTCGACGGCAACCAACTGAAAGGGCAAATCGGCCTCGTTTGAGATGTCGGCATCGACTGGGACGAGATAATTGCGTCCGTCGATCTGCAGGCCATGACCGGCATAGAAGAAGACCGCGGCTTCGGCTCCGTTCAACGAGTCGGCAAATTTTCGAATATGCTCCTCGAAATCCGCCTTGTCCGCGTCCAGCACGAGCGTGACGGAGAAGCCCAGGTCGATGAGCCTCTGGGCCATGGCCGTGGCGTCGTTCTTCGGGTTGGTAAGCGGCGAGACATGTTCGTAATCGGAATTCCCGATCACCAGCGCGACTCTCCGCCCCGGCCCGCCGTCCTCCGCGAAGGCCGGAGGCGACGTCGCGAGCGCGGCCACAAGGCAGATAGCGGCTAGCAGCGGGATCGTGCGCCTCATAATGCGCCGATGATACCGGGATGTTTCCGGTTGGAATACACCCTCGATCGGGCTGTCAGGCCCACAGGACGAGCCCCAAAGCAGACCGCCGGCTCATAGGCGATCTTGTCGAGTGGCTACCGGAAGACGCGATCGAGAACGGCAGCGGCGACCTTCGTCGGCCGGACCTGTCCGACGCTCGCGTGGTAGGGCCCCGCATAGATATGGCGGATAAGCGCGGTGCGCGCTTCCGCGGTCTCGGCGAAGCGCAACGCGAAGTCCTCGGTGCCGGCGCGGGTCACGGTCGCGTCGATGCGCAAAGTCCCGCACTGCGCGCGGACCGGCGTGCCGACCGGAACCGGCGCTGGCCCCATCAGGCGCATCCCGCTCTCCGAAATCTCGGCGACCCGCGACAGGCTCGATCCGCCCTCCCAGGAGACGCCGCCCACGCGGTTGACGGAGAAGCGATCGTCGCGGACCCCAGATACCTCGACGGCGACGAGGCAGGCGAGCACGAGGAGTGCGATATTGTACCAGCTCCAGAACAGCGCCAGCGCGCCGGCGTCGGCAAGCGGGCGCGTATCGTCGAGCACATAGGCCCACAAGATCCCGGCCGACGTCAGGGTGAGAAAGAACAGGAAGCTCGCAAGCAGCCGCCATTCGCCGGACGTCGCGGCGCGGGCGCGGCCCTTGGCCGTCACCTTGAAGGCGTGGCCTTGCCGCTTGGTCAGGCCGACCGCCACCGATTTCAGTATGGCGCCGGCGCATAGCAGCTGGCTCAGATCCGACATGATCGGCAGGAGGCGCCCCCGCGAGATCCAGATGGCGATGGCCACCTGTGCGACGAAATAGGGTGCGAAGTAGGAGACCGCATCGCCCACATTCGCATGCACGGCCTGGATGCCGAACAGAAGGTAGATGGCCGGAATGATGAGCGCCAGGAACCGAAAACTAAAACTCATGGTCCAGTGCAGGAAGGTCTCGATCAGGCTTAAGCGGTCCATGAAGCTGAGCCCGTTGCCGAACCGCAAGGGGCTGCTCGCGCCGGTGCAAATCTGCATGAAGCCGAGCGCCCAGCGGCTGCGCTGGCCGTTATATTCGCGCAAGCCCTCCGGCGCGAGGCCGACCGAAAGGATCTCGTTGAGATAGACCGTACGGTAGCCGCGCTCTTTCAGGCGCAAGGTGAGGAGGTAATCCTCGGTGACCGAGTCGGTCGGGAAGCCGCCGATCGCCATCAGGGGTGCAAAGCGGATGAGCGAGGACGTGCCGCAGCAGAAGGCGCAGCCCCAGGCGTCCTTCGCCGCCAACACGATGTCGAAGAAGTAGCGCTGCTCGTCGGGCCAGACGCGGGCGAGCGAGAGACTGCTCTGGATCGGATCGGCGTTGAAGAAATGCTGCGGCGTCTGCACCAGCGCCACGTCCGCATCGCGCATCAGCGCCAGGGTGCGCGTGAGGAACGGCGCCTTCGGCAGGAAATCGGCGTCGAGGATCGAGATGAACTCCGGCTGCTCCGGCAGGCTCGCCAGATGACGCAGCGCGTTGTTGATGTTGCCTGCCTTGGCATGCGCGTTGTCGGGGCGCGTGATGTAGCCGCAGCCGTGGCGATCGCACAGCGCCTTCAGCCAGTCGCGGCGGCCATCGTCGCACACCCAGAGGCGATAGTTCGGATAGTTGATGGCGAGCGCGCCGAGAATCGTGCGCTCCATGATGGTCTCGTCCTCGTTATAGGTGCAGATGAGGACGTCGACCTTTGGCGCGTGCCGCAGGCTCCGCAGCCAGGAGAGATTCCGCTCGACCTCCGGCGTGCGGTCGCGCGTGCGCATCAAGAACATGAGGGAGAGCGAGCCGCCGATCATGGCGAGCGCCTCCACCAGCATGAACACGGCGCCGGCGGCGAAGTCGAGGGTCAGGCCGGGCGGCGGCAGCGTGTACCCCACGCGCCAAAGCAGATAACGCCACGACATGAAGAGGCAGAGCGCGATGGCGCCGGTGCGCGCCCAATTGTTCTCGCGGGCGAGCCACGGCAAGACGGCGACGGCAAGAAACACGATCGCCAGCCCCGGTAGGAAGGCCTCCCAGTAGGTTACGCCGGACGCATAGCTCATAGCTTGGCAACCGACGTGCCCGGATTAGCGCCTGGGATCTTGCCGGTCGTATCGAAAGTCACCTTGCCCGTGCGGCCCAGATAGCAATCCGATCCGTTGACGAGGCTCGGCACCTCGAGGGTGACGTGATACGGCTCGCGGCCCAGCGCGTCCTGCTCGATCGCCATGTTGGCTGCCACGGACGCCAAGCCGTTGAGGGCGACGACGCGGCCAGCGCGATCGGCGGACTCGCCGCGCAGATGGAAGCTCGCAGGCTGGCCGAGCCGGAGCTTGTTGTACACGGATTCACTGACCGCCGCGGTGACCAGCACGCCGCCACAATCGAGCAGGCGCATTAGGTCCTGGCCGCGGCTCACCTCTTCGCCGTCGGAGGTGAGCATTTCCCAGATCCGTCCCGAGACGGACGCGGTCAAGGCGGCCGCCGAGCGCAGGGCAAATTGCTTCTCTTCTTGCGCGAGATCGGTTTCGAGCTGGGAGATGCGCAGCGCCTTCTCGTCGATCTCTCCTTGGAGATCGATGACCTGCTGGGTGATCTCGTCGAGACGCTGGGCGGTGCGCGGGATATCGTTATAGCTGTCGCCGACGAAAAGGCCGGTCTTGGCCGCGTCGAGCTCAACATGCGTGCCGACCAGCTTCTGCCGCAACGCGTCGGCCGTGTTGGCGGCGACCTTGTGATCGCGCTCAGCGCGGTCGACCGCCGCCTGGCTCTGATAGCCGCTCGCTTTCAGCTTCTTGGTGCGGTCGAGCGTGCTTTGCGTCTCGTCCGCCTTAGCGTCCGCCGCGGCGATTCCCGCCACGAGCTCGGCCACGCGCGCCTCGAGCTGTTCGACGCGGCCCTTCTGGAAGGCGTCGCGCTGCTTGCGCAACTGGGCTTGCAAGCCCTCGAGCTGGGTCTTCCGCTTCGCCAAGACGCTCCGCTCGGCTTGAAGCCCCGCGACCTGCCGGCGAAGATCGTCGAGCTGGCTGCGGTCGGCGCGCGGGTTCTTGATGTCGAGAAGAGCCTCGTTCGACGAGATGGTCTCGCCGACGCCGGTGATGTTGCGGGGGACCGTGACCGTTCCGTCGATCGGCGCGCGCAACGTGACCAGCCGCGCATTGACGACGGCCTCGGCGCTCGTGGTCTCGAGCGCGCGCTGCAACGGCGTCCACCCCAGCGCCACGACGGCGGCAAGCGCGACCAGCGTCTTGACGATCCGCCATGCCGTCTTGCGCGGCTTGGACGCCGGCGCCTCGACCGGGTCGGGCTTCAGCGCCTCGCCCGGCGCAACCCATTCGGCCGGAAATTCGGGCTGTGGCTGCGGCCGCTGATCGAAAGCATGCACTTCGCTTGCGAGACGCGCTTGCAGCGTCGCGGCGTCGGCACTGCCGTCCGGCTGCGCCGGCGCATCGGAAGACGGCACATCGCCAAGGATGCGGTCGACTGGCCGCAAGACCAGCACATCGGCCGTATGGCCGAAATTGTTCGGAGTCATGTCCCCCGTGCCCCCATGTGTTACGCCTATGGTGGACTGCGCCGACTGACCAGCGCGTCCATTTCTTGTTGAACG
>CAZHCN010000081.1:0-10414 GCA_964530895.1 uncultured Methyloceanibacter sp.
CCCTGACTGCGGTGGGCCGGAGCCGACACGATAAGGCTTTGTCATCGCCGCCGTGATTCCGTGCTGCTCTAGTTCACTTGCGGCGAATAGAACGTTTCATAGCGGGGGGAGCTATTGAGCGAGGCTCCCATGACATCATCACGCCGGTTTCCGGCTCCTTGGACAGTCGAGCAGATACCGGGCGGCTTCAAGGTGCTCGACGCCTCCGGCCAAGCCCTCGTGTATATCTATGCCAGAGAGACGAAGGCCGAAGCCGACATAGCCAAGGTGCTGACCTTCGATGAAGCCAGACGCATCGCCGTCAATGTGGCGGAGTTGCCGGAGTTGTTAGCAGGAGCGTGACTGCACGACGTGCGGCTACGTGACAGGTTTCCTATAAGCTCTTGTTAAGGCGCAGTGTGACTAACCTGAGAGAGATACTCTCGGGGGCTCAGGGAACAATGAATACGTTCGACGCCGCAGCCGCGTTGGCAGTCTGCATCATCGTGGCGCAACTGCTCTTCGGTTAACGGGCGAGGCTGCCGAAACTGGAGCATCGCGCATCATCATTGGCTCTTTTGTGCAAGTGCACTGCGCCAGGTCGGTGGCTCGCCGAGAAGGCGTTGCTGCGGTGTGCGGTCGTCAAGGGTGATGAGCGCCTTGCGTGCCGCGTTGGCATCCTTGACGGTCATGGGCTCTCGCGTCGATCTGGGCAGGTCTAACCAGGCCAGGGGCTCCTCGTCGTCTTTGTCCACAGACGTGCTTACCATCGGAACTTTCTCCCAGAGCTGCTTGCGTTGCACTCGGTACTTTCCACCTGACTTGGTTAACGAGTCCTTGCGCTTGGCAGCCACGATGCGATGGAGCGCCCCGATATTCTCTAAGGGAACGCGCATGGCCTCTGCCGGATGCACTGTCCCCAAGATGACGCTTTCGCCGTCACGGACCTCAGCCGCGCCATCGTATCCGGTTTCCTCTTTGACCTGTCGCGCAAGATGCGGCCCTAGGACCTGACGTGCTTCCAACGCATTGGCCCCTGGAGCTACGGCGGGTCGCACAAAGAAAGGCTAATCGTAAAGATGTTCAGGCTGGCCGCCTGTAAGCGTCGTTGCAACCCAAACTGCAACCGCGACAGGACTAGGCTTTCTGCAGGATGGTATCGAAAGCCCCTGATTATTGGGCATTGATGGTGACGGGGCGTGACGGGAAAATCCTAGAAAAACGATAGGTCTCGCTTTTCAAGACCGGTGCCTTCAACCACTCGGCCACCCATCCACGTTGGCATCAATGCGCTGCAGTCCGTTCGATCCGCGTTGCTTGAGAAGCTCAAGCCGGCGACGCCACGGTCTATTTGCGGCCAAATGCCGATTGGATCAACCCGGCCAAAGAGGATAGCAGGCTCACATCCTGGGCCAAGTTCGCGGATGCCCAACAAATTAAAGAGGGCGCCGGCCGAAGCCGACGCCCGGGGTCAACTAAAAAATAAGCGGGCAGGCCGCTAGTGCTTGTTACATCTCGTCATGCCGGCCATTGCCATCTTGGCGTCGGCCTCGGAGCCGTAGGTGCCCATCATGCTGAACTTCTCGGTGTCGGTCGGGGCCGAGCGCGACATCGAGCACGTCTTGGTCGTCTTGTCGAAGACGATGTAGTAGCTGTCCATGGCGAGAACGGGGGCTGCGAAAGCACCGATCAGCGTCGCTGCAAGCAGGTACTTCTTCATTGGGGAGTCTCCTGAGGCATGATTGCCTCATCACCGATTAGAGCACTTTCCAGAGGCCGCGAGAAGCGGTGTCCGCGAGCGGCGGACGCTTCGCACGCCCGTTAGCGGCTATTCTTCCTGGCCGGAAACATTGTGCGCTTCATGCATTATCTACTTGATCTTCACGTTTCCCCCACAATCCTTCACAGGAGCATGAACCAAAAGCCAAACCCGCTCACCCGCAACGCCGCGCGCGCCTCTCACTCCCTCCTCGGGGAGTGGTGGGAGATCGTGAAAGACGTGGTGAGCAAGATTGGTAGCGACAATCTCTCCGTGGTCTCGGCCGGCTGCGCCTTCTACGCCCTCTTCGCCATCTTTCCCGCCCTGACCGCATCGATCTCGCTCTACGGGCTCACCACCGATCCGGCAACCGTCGAGCGGCAGTTCAGCATCCTGAAAGACGTCCTGCCGCCCCAAGGCTACGAGATCGTCATCGAGCAGATCCGCAGGATCGCCGAAACGTCGGGGCAGACCCTTGGCTGGAGCTTCGGCGTCAGCCTCGCCATCGCACTATGGAGCGCCAATCTCGGCACGCAAGCGATGTTCTCCGCCCTCAACATCGCTTATGGCGAGCCGGAGCGGCGGAGTCTGTTGCGCTTCTATCTCAGCGCCATCGGCTACACCATCATCGGCATCCTCGGCGGTGTGGCCATGCTGTTCGCCATCGTCTATGTGCCGATTCTGTTTGCCGACGCGGGACATGCGGGGGCCTACGAGACCATCACCACGTTCGTCCGCTGGCCGGCCTTCACGCTGCTCACGATGTTCATGCTTGCCCTGATCTACCGCTTTGGCCCGAGTCGCGTCAGCCCGCGATGGCGTTGGGTCAGCGTGGGCTCGGTGTTCGCCACATTGGTGTGGCTGCTCGCGTCTGTTGGGTTCTCGTATTACGTCTCGAACTTCGCCAACTACGACCGCATGTACGGCTCCCTCGGCGCCGTGATCGTCCTGCTATTCTGGCTTTACATCTCGTTCTACATCGTTCTGCTCGGCGCGGAGATCAACGCCGCGCTCGAGCGGCGCGCCGGGTAGAAGACGGCGGGCCAAGGCAAAGGCCGCGTTGAGCGGAGCTCGCAAGGAGAGGGCGGGTTTTGCGTTCGCTAGGCGCGGTCGGGGGCCCGCCTCAGCCGTCGTCGGCGCAACAGGCCGACGCCGAGCACGACGATCACGCCGATCGTGGCCCCCACCTTCCACACCGTATGCGCCATGGACGGGTCGACATGCGCCATGATGAAGGGATCCTTGGCGATGATCTCGCCGGCAATCCAGCCAAGCAAGGCGGCGCCGGCCCAGACGATGACGGGGAAGCGTTCCAAGAGCGCCATGACGATCGCCGCGCCAGCCATGATTAGCGGGATGCTGACGGCGAGGCCGAACATCAGGAGCGTGTAGCTGCCGCGGGACGCCATGGCGATGGCGATTACGTTGTCGAGGCTCATCACCGCGTCGGCGATGGCGATGATCTTGACCGCATGCCAGAGACTATTGACCGGTTCGATCTCGTTGTGGTCGCCGTTCTCCTCGCCGCCGAGAAGCTTGATGGCGATCCATATGAGCAGCGCGCCACCGAGCAGCTTCACATACGGCATGGTCATGAGCGTCGTTACCGCACCGGTGAATACGACGCGCAAGCCGATGGCGACGAGCGTTCCTAGGGCGATGCCCCAGGCACGTTGGCTAGGTGGGAGTTTATGGCAGGCAAGCGCAATGACGACAGCGTTGTCGCCGGACAACAGGAGGTCGATCCAGATGATCTGCAATACGGCGAGCCAAAAGCCTGGTTCGTCGACGGTCATGCCACTGCTTTTCCCCCTGATATAAGCGCGCTCGGGCCGGTCTCCTCAAACCGGCCTAAGTCCTTACCCTTTGCTGCGAAAGGCGGCAAAGGCAAGACGACATATATGCTCTCCTGAGCCAATTTGAAGGTGAGGTGAAAGGACTTAGTTTCCCCCAACTCGCGGGCTTGAGCCGAGGACAAGTGCCCACGGATCGCTTATGCTTCGCTGGCGTTAGACCGACGAATCAGGCCCGCGCGCCTTACGGGGGAGGAAGCCTTGCCAGCCATGGATCCTGTTCTACTCAACCCATTGATCGCGCTCATTGCTGGAATTCTCATCTTGCTGATGCCGCGTATCTTGAACTACGTCGTGGCGATCTACCTGATCGCCATCGGCATCATCGGGCTTGCGCAACATCTCCATTAGTCCGTCGACGTCATATAGTCCGTCGACGTCATAATTATTGTGATCTCAACGGTTTAGGTGCGCGCGGCTTGCTGCGGCAGCTGACCGCATCTGCCTGACGAGACATTTGACGTGACATGGGGAAAAGTGGCCTGGAAGCGCAACTTCCAATGTTCTATAGTTGGCTGTCGCGCTCGTTAACGAAAGAGCGACCGCCCGCCGGAACGCGGGGCCCGATTTTCCCGCACGTCGGAGGGGCATGGCCCACGGGGCGAGGTCGCGGGTTTAATGATCACATCGGCCAAAGGACGAATGGCCTCGTAAGCTTTGATGACCGTGCCGTGCGACAACGATGCGGCAAGACGGGGTTACCGAGAGTGTGTGGAGATAAGGCAATCAAGCAAAGCGGCACCGGGTCATGAAAGGTGAGGATTCCTTGTCGCGATTCCGGCCGAGACCGCTCCTTGGTCTCGTTGCATTGCTTGCCATGATTGTGGCGTTCGCGGCGCATGCGGGTTCCGATCCGGATGCCGCAGCGTCGACCGAGGCCGGCGCACCTCAAGCCGCACCGCCCGACAAGAGTAACGACCGTCAAATAGATCAAGCCGATTACATCTGGTTGGTGCAGCGCAGCGAGGCCGGCCTCAAGCTGCGCGGCTCGGTTCCGTCGGAAGAGGACCGCAAGACCATGCTCGGCATGGTCAAGGCGCACTTTCCCGATCTTCAGGTAGAAGACAAGCTGAAGGTCACACAAGGCGGACCACCGAAAGAGCAGTGGCTCGGCGCCGTGAGCTTCGGCCTGCAGCAGCTCTCCCATTTGAAGCGTGGCTCGGTGCGGCTTGCCAATGTCACGATGCGGGTCGTCGGCGAAGCGAGCAGCCCCGATGACTATAATGAGATCAAGAAGGCGCTCGCCGGGCCGCTGCCGAGCGGTCTCGCCCTCAAAGACGATGACGTGCGGCCGCCCGTCGCAGATCCGTTCGTATTCACTGCCGATCTCGGCGCCAATGCACTGAGCCTGTCGGGCAGCGTGCCGAGCGAGGATGCGCGTAAGCAGCTGCGCGATCTGTCACGGCAATTGTTCGAACGGCCTGGACTCGACGACCGGCTCGAGGTCGCCTCCGGCGCGCCGAAGGATTGGGATGAGGCGGTGACCGCCGCGTTGCGGGCGCTGAGCCAGCTTGAATCGGGAAAGGTCGCCCTTTCGGGGCTCGCGGTGACGATCGAGGGTGTGGCGCCCGACAAGGGAACCGCCGTCGCCGTCTCCTATCAGCTGCGCCGCGACCTGCCGAAGCTCTTTTCGACGTCGGAGAGCATCAAGTGGAAAGAGGCGAGCGCTTTGCCCGATATCGCCGCGCGGGTCTTGCCGCGGATCAAGGATTACGCACGAACCAACAGCAACTGGCCGAGGGGTGAGTTGCCACCGCTGCTGCCGCTGGTCGACGCGCAATAGCGGCGTGCGTGGCCCCCACGTAAGCTAATCGTTCACCGCAAAGAAGGCGCCGATCGCCTCCACCGGTTCTTGTTCCTGCAGCACCGGCGCGTGTCCTTGCTCGGGCACGGTCATCGCCCGCAAGTTCGGATGGCGCTCCACCATCGCTTCCAGCGTCTCGGCACTCAGCACGTCCGAGTTTTCGCCTCTCAGCACGAAGGCGGGAATCTGCCCGAGCGCCACGAACTGCGGCCACATATCCGGTACCGGGCGGCTTAAGTCTACGGTGCCGATGGCGCGGGCGAGCTTGCGGTCATAGGCGAGTACGAGCCGCCCGCGGCGCTCCTCGAACACGCCGCGCGCCATCTGGTCCCACTGGCTGTCGGTGAAGTGGGGGAAGCCGCGGCCATTGATTTCGCGCATGATCTGCACCGCGTCCGCCCAGGTTTTCGGCACCGGCATCCGGCCCACATAGCCCACGATGCGAGCCAGCCCGCGCGTCTCGATCACCGGGCCGATGTCGTTGAGAACGATGGCGCCCATGGCCGTAGGCCTGAGTGCGGCCATCATCATGGCGATGATCCCGCCGCGCGAGGTCCCCACGATACCAACCCGATGCAGGCCCTGCACCGTGAGAAAGTCAAGCGTGTCCAAGAGCTCAATATAAGGCACGTAGTTGCGCCAGTTCGGATCGTGCTGGGACCGCCCGCGGCCGCGGTAGTCGAGGCAATAGACGTTGCGGGGCTTTTCCGGGTGCGTGGAGAGATAGGTGGCGAGCGTGTGGAAGTCCCGGATGTTGCGGGTGAGTCCCGGCAAGCAGATCACGCTCCGGAATCTCTCGTCCGGGGCCGGGTAGTGGCGGGCATAGAGCCGAAGGTCGTCGAACGACTCATAGTAGATGTCGCGCCACGGCTCGCCATTAAGCTCTGGCATCGTCACGGAAGCAACCTAGGGAACGTATTGAGCGCCGCGTGTCGGCGGCGCGTGCGGGAGCAGTGTTCAGCAAAGTTGATGGCGGAACAAGCCTCGAAAAGTCAACTGGCAAGTGGCGTACGGCTCACGGCGCCGCTGCCGCTGGCACCGCGGTGGCGATGGAGGCCGTCTCCGAGGGTGGGACCCGGCGACCGCGATTGAGGTCCTGCACGAGATGGAGCGCACCCTTGGGGCCGGCCAGACGGGAGCGATAAAGCTGCAACGTCTCCATGATCTTGATCACATAGCGCCGTGTCTCGGTAAAGGGGATGCGCTCGATCCAGTCGACGGGATCGACGTCCGGATCGCGTGGATCGCCGAAGATCTCCATCCACTCTTTGACGCGGCCCGGCCCGGCATTGTAGGCGGCGAGCGCCAAGAAGTAAGACCCGTCATAGCTGTCGATCAGGTCGTTGAGGAAAGCCTCGCCAAGTTGCGTATTGTAGGCCGCACTGGTGAGCTGCGATTGGGAGTACTTGACCTTGTAGCGGCGGGCGATGCCTCGCGCGGTGGCGGGCATTAATTGCATCAACCCGCTCGCGCCCACCGGACTCTTGGCGGCTGCGTTGAACTCGCTCTCCTGACGGCACAACGCGTGCACCAGAGCCGGATCGACCCGCTGGTCGAGCAGACTCTTGTACGACGGTATTACGCCGACGGGCAGGGCGTAATCGCCCAGCGGCAGATCCCGGTTGAAGGCGATCTTCGCCAGCCGCAACGCGACCTGATCCTTGTCCATGGCTTTGGCGAGTTCGGCGAGCAGAACCACCTCTGCCGCGTTGTTCAGCGTTCGGGACAGAGCGAGGAAGAACTGCGGCGTGACCCAGTCGAGATTCGCGGCACGCGCGACACCGATCGCGCGTACAGCGTCGCGTGCCATGAAGTGGTCGATATCAGATTGCGTCGGCACCGGAGTGGGCGTCACTTCGAGTCGGGCCGGACGTGGATCGAGGGCCTGGCGCCCAAGCTGGCCGTAGAAATATTGCGGATATTTGGCGGCACCGTGGAAGTGGATGACGGCGGAGCCCCGATCGCCGAGCGCAAGCGCCGTCCGCCCGAGCCAGTATTCGCCGAGGGCGATGTTGCGGGAGTCCGTCGCGGCCTTGCGCAAAGCAAGGAAATGGCGCAACGCCGTCGTCGGTTCGTTCAAGTAGCGTAGCGCGACCCAGCCGGCCAGGAACTCCGCCTCGATGTAAGAGTCGCCGGATGTGAGGCCGTGTTTGGCGGCGATCTCGTAAGCGGTGCGCGGATGTCCGTCATTGAGGGCGGCCCGCACATTGACGCGCCGCTCGATCCACCATTCGTTGAGGTCGAGCAGGATGTTGGGCTCTAGCGGCGCATCGAGCAGAAGCTTCCAGGCGAGCAATCTCTGATCTTTGTCCTTGGTGCGCCGGAGCCACTGGATGTTGTTGAAGCGCAAACCCACATCATCCTCGACGGCGTCATCGGGCAAGGCCTTGAGGAGTGTGCCGGCGTTGTTGCGCCGCTTGATGACCGCGACGCGGGCCTCCACCTTCTTCTGCTCTTCGGCGGGCAGGAGCTTGGCCACGCGCAGAGCCGCATCGGTCTCTGACGGGTCGTCGGGATAAAGCAGTCTGTCGATGCGCGCCTGGTGGTTCTCGGCCGTGAGCATGTTGCCGAACTTGGCGAGGATCTTCTTCTCGACGTCCTCGTTGAGCCGATGATCACGCCAGGCGGAAACCACCAAATCCTTTGCCGCCGCCACATTGCCTTGCTTGAGAAAGACGCTTGCCAGCGCGGCCTTTCCGGCGCCCGTCTGCGGGGCCGTGGGGCCGAAGAAGATCTTGATTTCGTCGGGCGATGCGTCGGTCAGGAACAGCGACGTCTCGGCCTTCTCGCGAAGGTCGTCCTGGCCGGGCCATTCGGGATGGGTGACCCGGAAGTGCTCGACCGCCTCGGCGTCCAGCAGCGTGCTCTTATTGTGCTGGTAGCGGTACCACAGGGCGAAGGCGCGCGCAGCCGGGTCCGAAATCTTGGCGGCCGTCTGATCGACGCTGCCCTTGTTATGCATGATGAAGCGAAGACGGTTCTCGTCGTCCGCGGTGATGTTGTAGTCGAGGAGCGGCTTCAGGACCGCGACATAGTCCATCGCCGGCTTGGGCGCAGGCGGAAAGGTCGGTGCTTCGCGGTTCGGATTGATGTCGGGAGGCGGAACGTCCACCAGTTCGGGCGAGGGGGCTTGCGCCTCTGCCTCGGCTTTCTTGACGGGCTCGGCCGGTTTGTCCGAACTCTTGTCGGTGGCGCCCCCGTCGGCTGGGGCCGCTGTGGCCTCGGGTGCCGGGGTCGCCTCGGCGGTAGCCGATGGGTCCTGCGAGGCGTCTCCACTCGCGGCGTCCGGCGCGGGCGCCGCCGTCATTTGCTCTGCGACCTGGGTCGGGCGCTCAGGATTGCGATCGGGAATCGGAATAGGCCCTGATTTTGCCGCAGCAAGGCCCGGCGCGACGCATGTCAACGCAACGAGAATGGGTAGAGTGTGCGCGCAAAAGCGGTTCATGTCGTCGAACGGATACCGGTTACGACCTGCGTCTAGGCGGTCAGGACGTCCCCCGACCGGGGAGCCGCGACGATAACAGTCATGTTAGTGTACCTAAATTGAACACTCTCTGAAAGATTCCGGCGGAAAAATGACTGGCGAGGCGTCGCGCTAGGTCAGAGCAGCGATTAGAAGAGCCCTCTAAGCCGCTTGCCGGTATCATACTTTTCTCAGTAGAGACTCTGGGGTCGCGGGCCGACTTATCCCTAGCTGATAGCTCGAAAGAGAGCCCCGCTCGGCTTGCCGCCTCTACCCCGAGACCCTATTGTCCGCCCGACTTTCCGTCGGGACCCTGCAACAATCGCTTCGCTTTAGGAGCTTTCGCTTTGTCTATGCCGCCGTTTCAAGGCTCGATCACGGCCCTCATAACCCCCCTCAAGGATGACGCGCTCGACGAGACCGCCTTCCGCAGGTTGGTGGAGTGGCAGATCGATCAGGGTACGCATGGCCTGGTGCCGTGCGGCACCACCGGAGAGTCGCCGACGCTGACTCACGACGAGCACCGCCGCGTCATCGAGCTGTGCATCGAGGCGGCCGCCGGCCGGGTGCCCGTGATCGCCGGAACCGGTTCCAATTCAACGACTGAGGCCGTTGCCCTGACGCGTCACGCGAAGGCGGCCGGCGCCGACGGCGCACTCGTGGTGACGCCGTACTACAACAAGCCGACCCAAGAGGGGCTTTATCTCCATTTCAAGGCGATCAACGACGCCGCCGACATCCCGATCCTGATCTACAACATCCCGGGCCGCAGCGTCGTCGATATGTCCGTGGAAACCATGGCGCGCCTGTTCCAGCTCAAGAACATCGTGGGCGTGAAGGACGCGACCGCCAACTTGGCGCGGGTGAGCCAACAGCGCGCGGCGCTCGGCCATGAATTCATCCAGCTCTCCGGCGAGGACGCCACCGCACTCGGCTTCATGGCTCATGGCGGCGTCGGCTGCATCTCGGTCACCGCCAACGTGGCGCCGGCGCTCTGTTCGGAGTTCCAGCTCGCTTGCCTCGGCGGAAACTTCAAGCGGGCTCTGGAGATTCAAGATCGCCTGATGCCGCTGCACGAAGCCTTGTTCGTGGAGTCGAACCCGGGCCCGGTGAAATACGCGGCCGAGAAGCTGGGTCTTTGCTCGAGTACGACCCGTCTGCCGCTCGCGCCGATCTCGGCGGCCTCACGCAAGCGCGTGGACGAGGCGATCGCGGCCGTCGGCCTCGCGACCGTCTAGCTTTGCGAAAGGGCTTGTCATGGCGCCGAAGCGCGAGAGCGGGAAGCTCGTCGCCGAGAACCGTAAAGCCCGCTTCAACTACGACATCGAGGAGACCGTCGAAGCCGGCCTCGTTCTGACCGGTTCGGAGGTGAAGTCGCTGCGCGCCGGTAAGGGGACCATCGCGGAGTCTTACGCGTCCAACGAAGGCGGCGAGCTTTACCTCATCAACGCGCACATCGCTGAGTATCCGGGCGCGGCGCGCGACGGGCACGCGCCGACCCGGCACCGCAAGCTCCTGCTGCACCGGCGCGAGATGGCACGGCTGCTCGGCGCCAT
>CAZHCN010000082.1:0-10162 GCA_964530895.1 uncultured Methyloceanibacter sp.
TAGGCATTTGTCAAATTCCGCCCGGCTGATTCCGCTCGATTTGGCCACCTTGTAGATGGCGTCCGGGCGGACCTCCTGGCTTACCCATTCGGGCTGCCGGGCGAGGAAGGCCGTGACCAGGGGGAGATATTTGTTCTTGGGCACGCACCGCGTGACGATCGCGGCCGTCCCCGCCGTGTGCCCGATGGGGAACTCCCGGATGATGTAGTGGACCTTGCCCGTATCGACATACGCCCGCTTCACCTTGGGAAACACGTTGGCGTGGTAGTTCCGGCAATGGGGGCAGGTCAGCGAGGCATATTCGATGATCGTCACCGGCGCGTTGGGGTTGCCGTAGTCACGCTCCCCGAGCGGCCCCGGCTGAAGCAATTCTTGCCTCAAGGCAAGCGCTTGCGCGGCCGGGTCGGGGGCGGTGCTGGCCGCGCCGCCGCAAGCCGACAGGCCAAGGGCCGCGGCGATCAGAACGGCTGCAGCAAGTCCTCTGGCAGGGATCATCCCGCGTCCTAGCCGCTCGGCGGCGGCGTATCCTCGGTCTTTCCGCCTCCGAGCACGGCGTCGAAATCGCTGATCTCATGGCCTGCCGTCATGCGCTTGCCGTTGACGAAGAAGCTCGGCGTGGAGTCGACGCCGAAATCCTCGTTGGCCCTGCGGCGCACCTCCACGATCTTGTCGAACAGCGACTTGTCGGCCAGGCATTTGTCGAAGGCCTCTTGCGAGAAGCCGGCCTGCTTGGCGATCAACGCCAGCTTTTCCTTGCCGTCCTCGCCGGGCACGGCCCAGGTCTTCTGCGTTTCGAACAGGCCGTGGATCATCGGGTAGAAGCGGTCCGGGCCGGAGCACCGGGCCAGCATCGAGGCTGCGACCGCGAGCCCGTCGAGCGGGAACTCACGGAAGATGAAGCGGACCTTTCCGGTGTCGATGTATTTCTTCTTGAACTCCGGATACACGTCGGTTTGGAAATGCGCGCAGTGGGGGCAGGTCATCGAGGCGTATTCGATCACGGTGAACGGCGCATCCGCATTGCCAAGTGGGATGTCCGGTAGCGGTCCGGGCTTCATTAGCTCGGCGACGCCGGGGTCGGGTTTCGGCGCATTCGGGTCGGGTGCACTGCCGCTCCGGAGATAGACACCACCGGCGACGAGCACGGCGATCACGACCGCGCCGATGATATAGAGCCCTGTCTTGTTGCTCTTCCCGCCCTCGTCGGGTGTTTCCGTCGTCTTTTTCTCAGTCTTCGCCACGGTCGCTACTCCACCTGCTGCTGTCGGATCGTGCCCCTTGGGCCTTGGCGGGCCTACAATCGTTGATAGACCCGCATCGGGCAAGAGCGAGAAGGCCGCAAGTCCTCAACCCCTCGTGACCGGGACCTTTGCGCAAGCGCCGAGGCGAGACAGCGCCCGGGCCAAGCCTTCGTCCTCGATGCCCGCCTCCTTCGGCAGGGAATAGGCCAGGAGCGGCGCTTTTTTGGGGCGTGCCCGCGTGCCCGCGCGGGCGATGGGCGCTTGCAGGAAGCGCATTTCGGTCACCGCCCGGTAGCCGAAATAGGCGTTCACGCGCTCCAGGATCTGGCCTGACCGGTGCTGGACCTCGATGGCCCGCGGGCCCTCGATCCTGAGCACCAGCGTGGCACCCCCGGCGCGGTGGCCCCGCTGCTTGGTCTCGGACTCGGTCTCGTCCCGGCGCCGCGGCCACACCACCCGGTCGGGCATGGTGAACTGGGCGAGGTCGCGGCCGACGATGGCCGGCCAGTCGCTGAGAAGGGCCGTGGTGGCGAAGCCGCGGGCTCGCGCAGCCGGATCGAGCGCCTTGGCCACATAACTGCCGATGGCGCGGGCGCCGTATTTTGGCCTTCGCTGGTCCATGACCCCTTTAACGCCGTGGAGAGCGCTCCTGCTCCCCTTGCCTTCACCCAGCCTGAGTCTACACCATGGTCCGAGGGTCGGGCGCCCGGAATGGGATTTATGCAGAGAACGCACACCGCGGAAGGTGACCGAGGATCGATCGCCGAGAGCCTGCTCGCCTGGTACGGCCGCGAGGCGCGCACTTTGCCCTGGCGGGCGCCCCCGGGCGTGCGGCAGGACCCATATAAAGTATGGCTCAGCGAGATCATGCTCCAGCAGACCACCGTCAAGGCGGTTCTGCCCCGCTATGCGGATTTCCTGCGCCGCTGGCCCAATGTGGAGGCGCTGGCCCGTGCCGAGCTCGGCGCGGTGCTCGCAGCCTGGGCGGGGCTCGGCTACTACGCCCGCGCCCGCAATCTCCACGCCTGCGCCCGCGTCGTGGCTGAGGCGCATGGCGGACACTTCCCCGAGACCGAAGCGGACTTGCGCAATCTCCCCGGCGTCGGCGGCTATACGGCGGCGGCCATCGCTTCCATCGCCTTCGGCCGGCGCGCCACGCCGGTCGACGGCAATATCGAGCGCGTGATCGCGCGGCTTTTCGCGGTGGAGACGCCGCTCCCGGCCGCCAAGGCGGAGATCAAGGCGCTCGCCGAAAGTCTGACGCCAAAGTCTCGCGCCGGCGATTACGCGCAAGCCATGATGGACCTCGGCGCCACGATCTGCACGCCGCGCCGCCCGGCTTGCGGGCTTTGCCCCGTGCGGCCCGACTGCTTGGGCTATGCGCGCGGCATCGCCGAGCAGCTTCCCTATAAAGAAGAGAAAGGGACGCGGCCCACCCGGCGCGGCGCGGCCTTCGTCGCACATCGTGAAGATGGCGCGGTGCTGTTACGGACGCGCCCGCTGAAGGGCCTGCTCGGCGGCATGCTGGAGACGCCGTCGACACCGTGGGAAGAGCGAGCCCCCAACGGCGATGCGGTCGCCGGCTACGCGCCGGTCGAAGCGGCATGGGACGAGGTGCCCGGGCTCGTCGAGCACACCTTCACCCATTTCCATCTCGAGCTTTCCGTCTACCGCGCCGAGGTCGGCGCGGACGCCGCCATCTTGGACACCGCCGAGCCGGACCGATGCCTCTGGCTTCACGCCCGCGACCTAGCCGGCGCGGCGCTGCCGTCCCTCATGCGCAAGGTCATCGCGCACGCGCTGCAAGCTCGGGCGTTCACCTCTCCCCGCGGGGGAGAGGTCGGCCGTAAAACGGCCGGGTGAGGGGGAACACGAGCGGCTCTAGCCCCGCACCCCAACCCTCTCCCCACAGGGGGAGAGGGAGCTAGCCATAGCGGATTACGACTGGAGCGAGAGCTTCGCCCGCGCGGCCGCGCGCAAATCGTCGATCGGCTTGAGCGCGCCGTCCGCCTCGTAGTGCCAGAACGTCCAGCCGTTGCAGGCCATGGCCCCTTGCACATGCGCGCCGATCTTATGGATCGAGCCTTGCGCGCCGGCGCAGGCGATCGAGCCGTCGGCGCGGACCTTCGCCTCGTGGCGCGCCGCGGGATCGTAAAGCGCCGTGCCCGGCGACAGCAGTCCGAGCTCGACCAGCGCGCCGAACGGAACCCGCGTCTCGGCGCGCTTGCCCTTGGCGACTTGCAGCGCGGCCGGATCGAGGGCTTTGAGACCTTTCAGCCGTTCGCGCGCGGCCTCGGCATATGTCTCCTCGCGCTCGATGCCGATGAATGTGCGGCCCAAGCGTTTGGCGGCGACGGCCGTGGTGCCTGAGCCCATGAATGGGTCGAGCACCACGTCGCCCACATGGCTCGACGCCAGGATCACGCGGTGGAGCAGCGCTTCCGGTTTCTGTGTGGGATGCGTCTTGCGCCCGTCCTGCTTCAGCCGCTCCGCGCCGGAGCAGATGGGAAACAGCCAATCGGAGCGCATCTGCAGATCCTCGTTCAGCGCCTTCATGGACTCGTAGTTGAACGTGTAGCGCGCCTTCGGGCCCATCGACGCCCAGATCATGGTCTCGTGCGCGTTGGTGAAGCGGCGCCCTCGGAAATTCGGCATCGGGTTCGTCTTGCGCCAGATCACGTCGTTCAGCACCCAGAAGCCCAGGTCCTGCAAGATCGTACCGACGCGGAAGATGTTGTGGTAGCTGCCGATCACCCACAGGCTGCCATTCGGCTTCAGCACGCGGCGGATCGCGGCGAGCCAGTCGCGGGTGAAGACGTCATAAGCGGCGAAGCTGCCGAACTTGTCCCAGTCGTCGTCGACCGCGTCGACGCGGCTATTGTCCGGGCGGAAGAGCTCTCCCGCGAGCTGAAGATTGTAAGGCGGGTCGGCAAAGACGAGATCGACGCATTCTTGCGGAAGGCGGGACAGCGCCTCGATGCAATCGCCGACAATAATCTTGTTACGGGGAAGGCGCGCTTCCCCGGTGTCCCCCACACCCATGCCACCACTCTTTATGTACGCAATACTGAACGCGCCCGCCTCTTGAGAGGGGCGGGACGGCTCATGCTGGCGGACGACGGTAAAGGTGGGCTTAACCCGCGGGCGGGCAGGGGGTAGGTAAGGCTTCGAAGGAAAGGGGCGCCCATGGGCAAAGACATCGTCATGGTGCACGGGGCCAATTGCGGCGGCTGGTGTTTCGACCGGTTCCGTGCGGTGTTCGAGGGCAGGGGCTTCACCTGCCATGCGCCAGACTGGATCGGCCACGGCGCCGACAAGGAGACCGCGGAGGGCACCTTGGCCGCCGTGGGCATGGCCGACTATCGCGCGCAAATGGCCTCCTTTGTTAAGAAGCTGCCGCAGTCCCCCATCCTGCTCGGCCATTCCATGGGCGCGATCATCGCGCAGCAGCTCGCAGCGGACGGGCTTGCCGAGAAGCTGGTCTTGGCGAGCCCGGCGCCCCGCGCCGGCATCGTGCCTCCGACGGATGCGGAGAAGCAGCTTTGCCGGGACCTGATGACGCTCGGCGATTTCTGGACCCGCGCGCTCGACCCCAATTTCGACCTAGCCTGCCTCTACACCCTCAACCTCCTGCCCAAGGACGAGCAGCACCGCGTGTTCGAAAAATTCGGGCCCGAATCGGGGCGCGCCCTGTTCGAGACGTTCTTCTGGATGTTCGACCAGACGGGCGCGACCGAAGTCGCTACCGACGCGGTGCGCTGCCCGGTCCTGTGCCTGTCGGGCGCTGAAGACCACATCGTGTCGCTCAAGACTGCGCGCGAGACGGCACGCGCCTACCCCCAGGCTGAATTCTGGGAGCTTAAGAACCACGCACATATGCTTTTGATTGAGCCCGGCGCCGACAAGATCGCCGCACGCATCGCCGATTGGCTCGAGAACGTCCGCTAGTCCTCTGCAATCTCCATGCGCTCGGCGCGGCTCGCGAGGATGCGGAGCGCCCGTTCCACCGGCGCGAAGGACTTGCGGTGGTGGGTGCACACGCCGTGCTTCTTCACCGCGCGCGCATGCTCCGGCGTGCCGTAGCCCTTGTTGCTCTCCCAGCCGTAGCGGCGGTAGCGCCGCGCGAGCTGCACCATGATGCGGTCGCGGGTGACCTTGGCGATGATGGAGGCGGCCGCCACCGACAGTGACAGTGCATCGCCGCTGACGATGGCGCGGGCTTTGCCGGGGAAGCGCTTCGGCACGAGATTGCCGTCGATCAGCGCCGCGGCCTGCGGCACTTCGAGGCCGCGGAACGCGGCGCGCATGCCCCATAGGCTCGCTTGCAGGATGTTGATGCGGTCGATGCGCTTCACCTGGCCGATGGAGACCGAGACGCACGAGGTGGCGACGATCTCGGCGTAGAGCGCCTCCCGGACCTCGGGCGTCAGCATCTTGGAATCGTTGATGCCCTCGGGAATGCGGTCCGGATTGAGGATCACGGCGGCGACCACCACCGGCCCGGCCCACGGGCCCCGGCCCGCCTCGTCGATGCCGGCCACCGGCAGCCCGTGCAGGTCCATCATCTCCGCCTCGAAGTCGAAGCTGGGCAGGCTTGGGCCTTTGATGGCTTCGGCAGGGAGTCCCATGACCCGGGACTTTCCACCAAACGCCGCGCCCTTGGCAACGCTCTCGGGCCTTTAGGCCGCAGGGGTGTGGAAAAACGGCTAGAACAGGCGGAGCTGCTGGCCCGGACGGGCAGGGGGCGTGAACAGGTCCGTGCGGAGATCGACCTTGCCGTCGTTGAGGCCGAGCCGCTCGGCCGCCATCTCGAACCGGCGCCCGATCATCCAGGCATAGGGCCCGTCGCCTTCCATGCGCTCGCCCCATTTGGCCTCGTAGAGCTTGCCGCCCCGCGTCTGGCGCATCAGCGAGAGCACGCGGTCGGCGCGGTCCGGGCAGTTGGCCCTGAGCCACTCCACGAACAGATCGCCGATCTCGAGCGGCAGTCTGAGCAGCACATAGCCCGCTTCGCGCGCGCCGGCCGTGGCGCCGCGCTCCAGGATGCGCTCCATCTCCGAGTCGGTCAGCCCGGGCACCACCGGCGCCACCATGACCGATGTCGGCACGCCGGCGGCACTCAGCCTCTCCAGCGTCTCGAGCCGCTTCTCGGGCGTGCTTGCGCGCGGCTCCATGGCGCGGGCGAGCTTGCGGTCGAGCGTGGTCACCGACAGCGCCACTTTGACCAACCCGCGTTCGGCCATCGACTGCAAGATGTCGAGATCCCGCAATACCAGCGCCGACTTGGTGACGATGCCCACCGGATGATTGGTGGCGTTCAACACTTCGAGGATGCGCCGCATGATGCGGTAGCGCCGCTCGATCGGCTGATAGGGATCGGTGTTCGTGCCGATGGCGATCATGCGCGGCCGATAATTCGGCTCGGCGAGCTCGCGCTCCAGCGCCTGGGCGGCATTGGTCTTGGCGAACAGCTTCGTCTCGAAGTCGAGGCCGGGCGACAATCCGAGAAAGGCGTGGGTCGGGCGCGCGAAGCAGTAGATGCAGCCATGCTCGCAGCCCCGATACGGGTTGATCGAACGGTCGAAGCCGATATCGGGCGATTGGTTCTTGGTGATGATGCGCCGCGCCGGCACCTCCTGGACTTCGGTGGCGAGCGCATCGAGCTCGCCGAGCGACTCCCAGCCGTCGTCGACCGGCTCATAGGCGATCGGCTCGAAGCGCCCGGAGCGATTGGTCTGCGCGCCGCGGCCGTGGCGCCGGCCGAAGGCGACGCCGCCCGCCTCGTGCGGGAAGCTATCCGGATCGCGGGACTTTCGAAGGCTCACGGTCATGAGTTCTATATAGGGTCCGATATAGAACAAAGCAAGAACAAAGGCAGCGTTACCGGAATGTGGCGATTGCCGCTCGGGAGGTAAACGCTATAGTCCGCCCATGATTTCCGTGGTTATCCCCACCTTTAATGCTGGGCCCGGATTGGTCCACACGCTGGCGGCCCTCGTCCCGGCCGTGGTGGACGGCGTGGTCCAGGAGGCCATCATCGCCGACGGCGGGTCGACCGACGACACCTGCGCCATCGCCGACGCCGCCGGCACGCATCTGGTCGTGGCGCCGCGGGGCCGGGGCACCCAGCTCGATGCCGGCGCTGAGTTGGCGCGCGGGGATTGGCTTTTATTCCTTCACGCGGACACGGTGCTCGAGCCCGGCTGGGCCGAGGAGGCGGACAGCTTCATAGAGCGCGTGGAGAGCGGGCGCCGCCGGCCGGCCGCCGCCTATTTCCGCTTCGTGCTCGACGATGACGGGTTCATGCCGCGCCTGGTGGAAGGGCTGGTGGCCTTGCGCTGTCTTCTCTTTGCGCTCCCCTACGGCGATCAGGGCCTGCTCATTTCGCGCAGCCTTTATGACCGGCTTGGCGGATTCCGTTCGATCCCGCTCATGGAGGATGTCGATCTCGTCCGCCGTCTCAAGCGGCGCGAGCTCGTCGGCCTCAAGTCGCGCGCCGTGACGAGCGCCAAGCGCTATCAGAGCGAAGGCTATCTCTCGCGGGGCTTCCGCAATCTCGGCCTCATGCTGCTCTATTTCCTTCGCGTCCCGCCGCGCGTGCTCGCGCGCCTCTATGGCTAGGCCGCGCAGACACGGTCCGCGCCGCCCCTCTTTGGCTCAGCATCTCATCATCATGGCGAAGCTTCCGGTCATGGGCCGGGTGAAGCGGCGTCTTGCGCGCGAGATCGGCGACGTCGCGGCGATCCGCTTCTACCGCACAACTCTTGCCCACACCGTTCAGCGTCTCGGCGCCGACCCGCGCTGGCGAACCTATCTTGCAGTGACGCCGGACACAGCACTGGCAGCCAGGTGTTGGCCCATATCGCGAAACCTCGTGCGCATCCCCCAAGGGGAAGGCGATCTCGGCCGGCGCATGCAAAGCCTATTCGATCGTCTGCCGCCGGGCCCTGCCGTCATCGTCGGCAGCGATATCCCCGCGATCCGCGCCTCCCATATCGCATGCGCCTTCGCGCTGCTCGGGCGGGCCGACGCGGTGTTCGGGCCTGCAACCGACGGCGGCTATTGGCTCGTCGGTTTGAAAAGATCGCCGCGACGACTTGTCCCGTTTGCGTCCGTTCCGTGGTCGACGGAAGACGCGCTCGCCGCCACGATCGCAAACTTGCGCGGGAAAATTGTCGCCTTGGCTCCGACACTTAGCGATGTCGACACGATGCAAGATTATCGGCGCGAGCGGAAGTCCAGCGAACGGTTCTGCTTGCTGCCGCTGACAATCATCAGATGCCCGTGATGCGCGCTTAATGCAACTTTAAGGGGATTTTACTACGGCGTTGGTTGAGTAGACGGGGGAGAATCCAACGAATGCGTATTGCGCTAGTCGATCCGAGCCGCACCACGCGCTTGATCGTCACCCGCATGCTTGAAGCGCGCGGCCACGAGGTGGTCCCCTTCGCCGACGAGCGTGAAGCTCTCGGAGAGATCGCGCGCGACCTCCGCATCGATGCGCTGATCACATCCGCCGAGCTCACCCATATGACCGGTCTCGAGCTTTGCTGGGAGACCAGGTTGCTCGCGAGCTGCAAGCGTCCGATTTACGTGCTGATGATGTCGTCCCAATACGACCAGCGGAACCTGGTCGAGGCGCTGGATTCCGGAGCCGACGATTTCATCGGCAAGCCGCCAATGGCCGAGGAGCTGTTTGCGCGCTTGCGTGCCGCCGAGCGCATTGCCTCGATGCAGCGGGAGCTGCTTCGTCTCGCCACCACCGATCCTCTGACCGGACTGTGCAATCGGCGCGGCTTCTTCGAGCAGGCAATCGAGGCGCGCGCGCGGACGGTCCCCGATGGCAGCCTGTCCGCCATTCTCCTCGACATCGACAATTTCAAGCAGATCAACGACTCCTACGGCCACGAAGCGGGTGACGAGGCGATCCGCGCCTGTGCCCAGGCCGCGCGTCTCGATGCGGCCGTCACCGGACGGCTCGGCGGGGATGAATTCGCACTCTTGCTCGAGCAACGCTCATTGCGCGAGGCCGTCGAGATTGCCGAGGACTTGCGGCGTCGCCTGGCGTCGCGGCCGTTCGAAACCGGTAAGGGGCAGATCAGGCTCACCTGGAGCGTCGGCGTCGGTGAAGCCAAGCCGGACGATACGGTCGATCAACTTCTCGCGCGCGCGGATGCGGCGCTCTACAGCGCCAAGGCAGGCGGCCGCAATCGCGTGGTCGGCGCGTCGCCCGATCTCCGCGCGGTCCCGACGGTCGCCCAGCACGGCATTGCCCGCGCCTACACCTGCTAAAGCAGCCAGGTGAAGCGGCCCTTCACGGCACTGGTGAAGAGCGCATAGGCTGTTAAGGTGCTCCCGGATCAATTTTGAGGGGCGGGATGGCCGGTCACAGCGAGGAGTCGTCGCAGGCCTTGAGCGAGGAAAAGCCGGATGTGGCTGCGGCCCAGGAGGGCGGCGCCGCGCCGGCGCAAGAGGCAGCCGGTGGCGCAGCCGATGTGCCGCCCGAGCAGCAGGTCAAGTATTCGATGTCGCCGGGGCTTTCCGGTTTTCTCGGCGCCAACAAGATCGGCCTAGCCATCTCCTCTTACCAGTCCGGCAAGTTCTACCTGCTCGGTCAGAACAAGGATGGCGGCTTGCTGGTGGACGAGCGCTTCTTCCGCAAGGCCATGGGCATCTGCGTGCCCGACCAGGAGACGCTGCTGCTCGCCACCCTGTTCCAGATCGTCAAGTTCAAGAACGTTTTGGAGCCGGACCAGGAGGTCAACAACGTCTTCGACAAGTGCTTTGTGCCGCGCGAGCTTTATGTCACCGGCGAGCTCGACGCCCACGATGTCGGCCTGCTCAAGGACGGGCGCATCGTGTTCGTCAACACACTCTACAACTGCCTCGCCACGCCGTCGCCGCGCCACAGCTTCACGCCG
>CAZHCN010000083.1:0-10129 GCA_964530895.1 uncultured Methyloceanibacter sp.
TTGGTCAACGCGGCCTCGGCGATCGCACCATGATCGGCCTCGGCCTGGGCGGCGGGCGCCACCCAAACCAACGCGAAGGCGAGCACGAGCCGGAGCGGACGGAGAACGGTCACGGAGACCTCATAGAGAATTGACGAAGGCCAGGAGGCGGTCGCGGTCCTCTTTCGGAAGCTCGGCGAAGGCATCGCGCGCCTTTTGCGACTCGCCGCCATGCCAAAGTATTGCCTCGGTCACGTTGCGGGCGCGGCCATCATGCAGGAAAAGCGTATGGCCGCTCACGGTCTCGGTGAGACCGATACCCCAGAGCGGCGCCGTGCGCCACTCCGTGCTGCTTGCCTCGCCGTCGGGGCGGTTGTCGGTCAGCCCATCACCCATGTCGTGAAGCAGCATGTCGGTGTAGGGGTAGATCAGCTGGTGCGACAGGTGCGGATCGTCGGGATCCTCGCCCGTCATGAACTTCGGCTGGTGACAGCTCACGCAGCCGATCTTGTAGAACAGCGCCTTGCCCTTCAAGACCTCCGGATCGTCCGGGGCACGCCGCTTCGGCACCGCGAGGTTCTGCGAATAGAAGGTCACCAGCTTGAACAACTCATCGCCCACTTCGACGTTCTGGTATTGCGGAGAGTTGCCCGACGGCGCGTCGACGCACGCCTTCTGCTTCTCCGTGCAGTCGCCCGCGCCTGACGGCTTGAGCGTGGTCGAAAGACCGATGTCGCCGGAGAAGGCCGACGCCGCCTGATCGGCAATCGTGGGCACGCTCGCTTTCCAGCCGAAGCGCCCGAGCATCTCCTTCTTGTTCTTCATGGACCAGACATAGTTCGGCTTGCCGGAGATGCCGTCGCCGTCCGCATCGTCAGGATCGGCATGGGCAAGGATCTGCTCCTCGGGCACGGCTTCGAGCAAGCCGAGCCCGATCATCTGCGGCGCGACGCGCGGCGAGATCATGATGTCGGGGCTCAGGGGGCCGTAAGCGAGATCGACGATCTTGTAGGCCGGCGCGCGCAGGCTCACGGTCTCGCCGCCGGCAAGCGTGACGGGTTTCTCCGTGTAGTCGATCTTGATCTGACCCTCGGCTTTGAACCCCTGAATGGCGAAGTCCTGAAGCTGGCCGCCGTAAACGGGATCGGGGATGGAGTTCACCTTGTGCGCGGCGAGCATGGCCTTCTCGGCGTCCGTCTTCGGCGGCACCGAAAGCCGGATCAGCATGGAGCCCGTGTCGTCGGGCACGTCGGAGGAGAACGGCGGGTGGCCGCGGCCGTCCTTCAGATGACAATTCTGGCAGCCGCGGGAATTGAACAGCGGCCCGAGGCCGTCGGAGGCCTCCGTCGATGACGGGGCGGAGACCCAATGCCTGCGGAAGATGGCATTGCCGATCTTGAAGTTGAGCTCGCGCCGGAAGCCCATATTGCCGGACGACAGCGAGAACGCGTTCGACGTGTCGACGGTGCCGCGCGAGGTCGCTTCGCCGCCGGGCTTGTCCTCGCCTTGCTCGAGCTTGGAGAAATCCGTGGTCGGCGCGAGCAGGCTTTCGACGCCGGTGGCCGCGCCCGCGCCGGGCGCGCCCCACATGCCGGCAAGCAAAGGCAGAGCCGCCCCGAGTGCAACAGCACCGCCAAGCCAGTGGGCCTGGCTCGACGGTGCTTGCTGGGACGACTCTCTGACGTGGTTAGACTTTGAACGCGTTCGTTGCACTCTTCTTTTTGCGTCAGAAGCTGAGGGTTGTACGGGCTCCGATCACGGTCGCGTTGTCGACACCGGCCACGCCGCCGCCAGGGTTCCAGACGTACTGGAAGTCGGGCTGGAGGCTCCAGCCGTCGTTAATCTGGAACGTATAGCAGATCTCGACCAGCGACTCGTAGTCGCGTGCTTCGGGCTCTCCTGAATCGATATCGAATGCGGACGCCTCATCGGAGATGCCGGTATAGGCAAAGCCGATGGCGAACGCATCGTCGGGCCGGCCGGGAATCATGCCGTTGAAGGTAAAGCCACCGTCGAAGGTGAAGTCGACAAGGTTGCGGTCGGAGGGCGCGCCGATGAAGCGGGCGAAGATGGCCACGCCTTTCGGGTCTTCGTCGCCGGTGTTGCCCGGCAGACGCCAGATCAGCTGATCGATGATGCCGTATAGGGCCCAATCATGATCGAGCGGCTTGCCGGCATTGCCGGAGACCCCGATCAGCTCACCGCCGGAGTCGACGCGGAGGTGCTCGAACTCGCCAAAATGGTTCCATCCGCCGATCTTGATCGTGCCCGGCAGACGCCCACCGGCGAGATCATAGCTGTAGGCGCCTTCGGCCATGAGCAAGGGCGGGTCGTCGAGCTCGAAATCGAGACCGTGGGGGTTACAGCGTTGCGGGTTGCCCCCATCCTTGTTGCATTGGGGCGCGGGGTCACCGTTATACACGCCAACCATCAGAGAGGTTTTTTCGGTCGGCGTTACCGCGACGCGGACGCCCGGCGTGGCGAGCGGATAGGCCGGACCGCCGCCCGGGTTGTCCTCGGCAGCGATCGAAGGCCAGCCCCACATACCGTTGAGGAAGTAGCCGCCGCCCTCGCTGATGATGAACTCCGCATCAGCCGCGAGCTGCCCGAACCTCACGGATACCGTGTCGTTGAACAGGTGCTGCTCGAACCAAAGCTCGAACAGGCGCGTCGAGTCGTCCGCTTCGAGGTTCGAGATCGGCATGATGCCGCCGACATTCTCCGCGGTGATGGAGTTGCCGTGGATCTGATAGCCGTTGGTGTGAAAGCAGAGCCCCCTCCAGAACCCGAGCTTGTGCATGTCGGCGTTCATGTAGAGATCAAGCACGCCGTCATACTGGCCGCCATCCTTGATGCCTCCCCAGTTGTAAAACGTCTCGCCGTAATAGTCGGCGCCAATACCGATGCCCGCCTTGGCGAGCGCGACCCGCGACCCTGCGACATCGATTGGAAAGGCAACGCCGGCGGGAGATTCGAACGGCTCCTCGGGCACTTCGCAATTTGCGCTTGCCACGCCGGGCAGAGTCATCAACGTGAGGGCAAGCACGGAAGCTAGTCCTGCCGCTCTCGCAATTCTCGATGCGACGGAGCGGCCAAGGCACGTCCATCGGCCTGCCGAGGATAGTGGTCGTCCTGTTAGGTCGCGTTGCGCGATCCACGTCTTCATGTTCTCAGCCCCCCAAGGCGGTGTTATGTTATAACGTATTGAACCGCCCAGCTTGCGTCAACCCAGGGTCTCAACCTCCCTCGCTCACCTTTTTAGGCGCATCGAGACTATCCGATCCTTCGAACTCGATGGACTTGAGATCGAGCACGGCGACGGCGCGCTCGAGCGCCTTGGTCTGCGCGAGCAGCGCGTCGATCGCGGCCTGGACCACCTTGTTGCCCTCCTCGTTCCCCTCGCCGATCATCTGATCGTAGGACTCGGTGGTGAGCGCCCGCAGATAGAGCACGTTCATGGCATCCATGGTGGCATCGAGCTTCGCGCGCACTTCTGCATCGACCTCAGGCGCCTTCGCCTTGACGAGATCCGACACGCTCGGGCCGCCGACATACGTCCCGTCGGCGCGGCGGTAGCGCCCGAGATAGACGTTGCGAATACCGAGCGCGTCGAAGAAATGCGAGGCGTGCGTGTTGTCCGAGAAGCAATCGTGCTCCTCCTCGGGATCGTGGATCATGAGACCGAGCTTCATGCGCTCACCGGCGAGCTCGCCGTAAGACAGGCTGCCGAGACCGGTCATGACGGCGGTGAGGCCCGCCTCGTCGCTGTCATCCATAATGACCTTGCGCGCGTCGCCGCCCGGCGCCCACTGCTTCGCCATCCAGGCGAGATCGTCGACCAGGAGATCGGTGACGGTGCGGAGATAGGCCGCGCGCCTGTCACAGTTGCCGTGCGTGCAGTTCTTGAGATCGTAATCCGTCGCAGGCCGATTGCCCGGTCCCGGACCAGTGCCGTTCAGGTCCTGGCCCCACAACAGAAACTCGATGGCATGGTAGCCGGTGGCGACATTCGCCTCCACGCCGCCCGCCTCTTGCAGGTCGTCGGCGAGGAGCGCCTTGGTGATCTTCGAGGTGTCGAGCTTCTTACCGCCGATGGTCAGCGAGACATTCTTGATGACGTCGGCGACGTAAAGCTCGTTCTCGGGCGACTCGGTGCCGTAACTCCCGGCCACGTAGTCGATCAGGCCCTCATCGAGCGGCCAGGAATTCACCTTGCCCTCCCAATCGTCGACGATGGCGTTGCCGAAGCGGTAGGCCTCGGTCTGCATGTAAGGGATGCGCGCGGCGATCCAGGCAGCCCGTGCGGCGCGCAGGTTCGCCTCCGTCGGCTTGGCAAGAAACGCATCGACTGCAAGGTTCAGCGTCCGCGCGGTGTCGCGCGAATCTTCGTACCCAGCCTGCGCGATATCGGCATAGGTCTTCAGCACGTCCTTGGCGCTGTCGGCCGCAGCGGGGCTAACAAAAAGGCCGAGCGCCAAGGCGGCGGCCGGCATGGCAGTCAACGGTCCTCGAAACATCTGCTTCCCTTTGTTCGTCACTGGGCCTCGCGCTTCCGCACGCGTTCCCCTTATCCCCCAGGTCCACCAATCGGCGGAAGAATGCAGCGGTCCGCCGGCCGGGACCTTTGGACCGCCGCAGGTTGAGATGAGGAAGCGTCCAGGCTCGGGCTCAGACGCTCCAGACATCCGGGCTGGGCGGCCGAATGTCTTGTCAAAACCGTAGCCCAGGGCCTAACATGCACATAGTGAACTCTTTTCAGAAGAATAGTTGCATAATATGCATCTCAAAGAGGTCGACGCCAATCTTCTCGTGACACTGGACGCGCTCCTGGTGGACGCGAGCGTCACCCGGGCGGCCGAACGGCTGGGGCGCAGCGCCTCCGCCATCAGCCACGCATTGGCCAAACTCCGCGAAATTTTCGCCGACGAGCTGTTCGTGCGGGCGGGCCAGCGCCTCGTCCCCACGGCCAAGGCGCTGGAGCTTGCGCCGACGGTTCACGTCATCCTCGCCGGTATGGAAAGCCTGCTCCGGCCGAGCAAGCCCTTCGATCCCTCGCTTTCCGTGCGCGAGTTTGCCGCAGCATCGAGCGAGGCGGGCGAATTGATCCTGGTCGAGCCGTTGCGGCAGCGACTCCAGTCGCTTGCGCCAAGCGTGCATGTCAGCTGGACCCCGTACCGCCGCGACGAGACCATCGATGCGCTGCGCAACGCCCGGAGCCATTTCGTCATCGATATCGAAGGCGCGCCGCTCCAGACCCCTGACGTCCGAGAAGCCAAGCTGTTCGACGACACGCTGACCACGGTGGCACGGCCAGGGCACCCCTTCGCCGCGCGGAAGCCGAAGGCCGCCGCCTTCGCCGAAGCCGAGCATGTGGCGGTGAACACGCTTCCGACGCTCGAATTGATGGACCGGGCGCTGTTCCAACAAGCGTTGTCCTGCAACGTCGCGTCCCACGTGTCGTCGGCGCTGGTCGGCGTGCTCGTGGTGCTGAACGGCGACGCGCTCCTCACGCTTCCCACCTCGCTCGCCGCGATCCTCGAGAAGCAATTCGGGCTCGTGCGCATCGCCCAACCGGTTGACCCGATCGCCTTTCCCCTTCGACTCCTGTGGCATTCGAGCTATGACCGGGACGAGTGCCATCAATGGGTCCGGGGCGAGCTCGCCAAGATTGCCCAGGAGATCGCCGGCACGGCCTAAGGCCAACGTCATGAAGTACGCACGGACCCTTGCCGTTGCTTTGACGCGCGTGTCGCTCTGCGTTGCGCTGGGCCTATGGCCTGGCGCCCCGGCAATGGCGGCCGAACCGTCCGACATCGCGGCCGGCCTCAGTGTCGCGCTTCCCGGCGGCACGGCGCAGCGCGTCAACCTCACCGAGGCGATGACGCTCTTGAATATCCCATTGGTCAGCATCGCCCTGATCGATCAGGACCAAGTCGCTTGGGCGAAGGCCTACGGATTAGGGGCGACGCCGGAGACCCTCTTTCAAGCTGCGTCGCTCTCGAAATTCGTGACGGCGGTCGGGGCCATGCGTCTCATCGATCGTAAGCGCATCACGCTCGATGAGGACGTCAAGACGCGGCTCACCTCCTGGAAAGTGCCAGACAACGATTTCGACCGGGAGCATCCCGTGACCTTGCGGGGCCTCCTCAGCATGACGGCCGGGATCAACGTGCCGGGCTTCCCTGGCTATGCGGTCGGGGCGCCGCTACCCTCTCTGGTCCAGATCCTCGACGGAACGCCGCCCGCCAACTCGCCGCCGGTGACGGTGATCGCCGTGCCGGGATCGAGCTACCAGTATTCAGGCGGAGGCTATGAGATTGCCGAGGCGTTGATGGCCGACGTCGCGGGCACGCCTTTCGTGGAGGCCATGGACCGCCTCGTGCTGGCGCCGGCCGAAATGCGTCACAGCACGTTCGCCCAGCCTCTGGCCCAGCCGCGGCAGCGCATGGCCGCCAAGGGACACTTCGCCGACGGCAAGGAGGTGCCGGGCGGCTTTCACATTATCCCCGAGCATGCGGCGGGCGGACTCTGGTCAACGCCCTCCGATGTCGCCCAACTCGCGATTGTGGTCGGGCGTGCGTGGCGGGGAGAGAGCCATCTGTTTCTCCGCCCGGAGACGGCGCGAGAGATGATGACGCCGCAGGCTGGCGGGCCCTACGGGCTCGGCGCCGCCATTTCCGGAAAAGGCGCCGCGCTCGTGCTCGAGAAGCGCGGCCAGAATGTCGGCTATCAGAGCTACCTGATCCTGTTCCCGGCGCGGGGCCAAGGGATGGTGGTGATGACCAACTCCGACAACGGCTCAATCCTGGCCGAGGCCCTGATCCGCCGCGCCGGCGCGGCCTACGGATGGCCGCCGCTCGGCCCATTGCCGGACTAACCTTTGGAGCCACTAGTTTCCGTCGCGGTGCTCCACTAAATTAGGGGTCATCGCCCGCCTGCCGCCGAGGGCTGGGCGTCCGGAGGACATCCATGCTGACCTGGTTCCGCGTTGGCCTTACCGCCGCGCTGTTGGTTTTCGTCTCCACCCCTTCCCCCGCCGCCGACAAAACTTTCCAAGACGACGCTCTCGACGACGCTGCCATCACCCTCGAGGCCAACCTCAAGGACGAGTCCGGTACCGTCGAGTCGCCGGTCATCAAGCTGAAGGAGCAGGCCGCCGCCAAGCTCCGGGCGAACGATCTCGAAGGCGCAGCCTTCCTCTATGGGCAGATTGTCACCGTCGCCCCGAACGACTCCGCCTCGTGGCGCCGGCTCGCCGATATCTGGCTCGCCATTCCGCCGGACGACGACGACGACGGCAGCACCCGGTACGAGAACGCAGGGACAGCGGCCTATATCGCCTATCAACGGGCGACGTCGCCCAAGGACGAGGCTGCCGCGCTGTCGACATACGCCACCGCCTCGGGCAAGCGCGAGGAATGGCGCGACGCGCTCAATGCACTCAGGCTCGCGCTCAAGCTCGACGCCAATCCGGGCCTGCAAGCGACCTACGACCAGCTCCGCGAGAAATACGGCTTCCGCGTCTCCAATTTCAGCGTCGATTCCGACGCCGCCTCGCCGCGCGCCTGCTTCCAATTCAGCGACCCGCTGATGAAGCGAGCGGACTTCTCGCCCTTCGTGTCGGTCGCGGGCGAGGACAAGCCGGCGCTCAGCGTCGACGATCAGCAGCTCTGCGTCGAGGGCCTGAAGCACGGCGACACCTACGACATTACCTTGCGCCAAGGCTTGCCGTCCTCGGTGGACGAGGACCTCCTCAAGGACGCGGATTTCACGGTCTATGTGCGCGACCGGAGCCCCTCGGTGCGGCTCGCAGCCAAGGCCTATGTGCTGCCGAGCACGGGCCAGCAGGGCATCCCGCTCGTCACCGTGAACACCGGGGCGGTGAAGGTGACGATCTACCGGATCGGCGACCGCAACCTGCTCGACAACGTTCTGGGCTACGACTTCGAGAGCAATCTCTATCAGTACAGCCTCGAGGACATCGCCGATACCAAGGGCCAACAGGTGTGGACCGGCGAACTCAAGGTCGAGAAGAAGCTCAACGAGGAGATCACCACGGCGTTCCCCATCGGCGAGGCGGTGCCGAAGATGCAACCCGGCGTCTATCTGCTCGCCGCCCAGGTCGCAGATGTGCCCAATGATGATGAGTACAGCGAGCGGACCACGCAGTGGTTCATCGTCTCCGACTACGGTCTCACCGCCTATTCCGGCAGCGACGGCATCCACGCGTTCGCCAACTCGCTCGCCACGACGGCGCCTCTTGCCGGCGTCGAGGTCCGCCTGATCGCGCGCAACAATGAGGTGCTTGCCACTGAGACCACGGATGCGAAAGGCGCGGCCACCTTCGCGCCCGGTCTCGCCCGCGGCGAAGGCGGCCTGTCCCCGGCCATGCTGGTCGCCACCGGTAAGAGCGGCGACTACGCTTTCCTCGATCTGAAACAGTCGGCCTTCGATCTCACCGATCGCGGCGTGGCCGGACGCGAGCCGCCGGCAGGGCTCGATGCCTTCGTGTTCACCGAGCGCGGCGTCTACCGCACCGGCGAGACGGTGCACGTGACCACGCTGTTGCGCGACGCAGCCGGCGTGGCCGTCCCCGATGTGAACCTGACGCTGGTGGTCGAGCGCCCCGACGGCATCGAGTACCGGCGCGCGCTCGTGCCTGACGAGGGGATCGGCGGCCGCGCTCTCGATGTGCCGATCATCGGATCGGCGCCGACCGGAACGTGGCGCGTCCAGGTCTACTCCGACCCGAAGGGATCGGCCATCGGCGACACGAGCTTCCTCGTCGAGGACTACGTGCCGCAGCGACTCGAGTTCGATATGACGACGGACGCGACGAGCCTGTCGCCGGAAGCTCCCCCGGATATCACGGTCGATGGCCGCTTCCTCTATGGCGCGCCGGCCTCCGGCCTTCCGCTCGACGGCACGTTGAAGATCGCCGCCGCCGCCGAGCGGCCGGGCTTCCCCGGCTACGTGTTCGGCCTCAACGCTCAGGATGCCCCCGGCGGATTCTTCGAAACTCAGGTCTTTCCGCTCGAAGGCATGCCGGAGACGGACGACGACGGCGAAGCGACCTTCGACGTCGAGCTCGACAGCGTGCCGGCCTCGACCCTGCCGCTGGAAGCGACCGTCGTCGTGCGGCTCGCCGAGCCCGGCGGCCGGGCGATCGAGCACAGCCTGACGCTGCCGATCACGCCCACGGCAAACATGATCGGCGTGAAACCCCTGTTCAAAGGCTCGAGCCTCGGCGATCAGGACATCGCCAAGTTCGACGTGGTGATGGCAGCCCCCGACGGCAAACAGATCGCTACGCAGGGACTCAAGTGGCAGCTGCTGCAGATCGAGAACAAATACCAGTGGTACCGCGATTACGGCCGGTGGCAGTACGAGCCGGTGAAGATCACGCGGCGCGTGGCGAACGGCACGATCGATACCGCGCCCGATCAACCGGGACATATCGAGGTGCCGGTGACGTGGGGCCGCTACCGTCTCGAAGTGGAGAGCGCCGACCCGCAAGGGCCGCTCACCTCCTATGGCTTCGACTCCGGCTGGTATGCCGAGGCGAGCGCCGACACGCCCGATCTCCTGGAGATCGCGCTCGACAAGCCGGCCTACAAGGCCGGCGACACCATGACCGTGGCGGTCACCGCGCGCAGCGCCGGTACCGTGACGTTGTCGGTGATCGGCGACCGATTGATCACCCAGACCACGACAGACGTGCAGCCGGGCTTGGTCAAGCTGCCGCTCACGGTGGGCGACGACTGGGGCACGGGCGCCTATGTCCTCGCCACGCTCAGGCGGCCGCTCGACGTGGCCGAGAAGCGCATGCCGGGCCGCGCCATCGGCGTGCAATGGTTCAGCGTCGACAAGGCGGAACACACGATCGACGTCGCGCTCGACCTGCCCGAGCTGATCCGGCCTGAAACGACGCTCCGCGTGCCGGTGAAGCTTGCGAACCTTTCGGCCGGCGAGCAGGCACGTATCGTGGTCTCGGCGGTCGACGTCGGCATCCTCAACCTCACGGGCTACAAGCCGCCGGCCCCGGACGACTACTATCTCGGCCAGCGCAAGCTCTCCGCCGAGGTCCGCGACCTCTACGGCCAACTCATCGACGGCATGCAAGGCACGCGCGGCCAGATCCGGACCGGCG
>CAZHCN010000084.1:0-2558 GCA_964530895.1 uncultured Methyloceanibacter sp.
GGCAATCGCCGCCCATGAGGCCTTTCTCGATGAGCACGACCGGCACGCCGAACTGCGCCGCCGCCGCCGCAACCGAAAGGCCACCTGAACCCCCGCCGATGACACAGAGGTCGGGCTTCAGCACCTCTTCCATGATCGCCTAATCCCCCTTAGCCGTCTCAGGCCGCCCGCCGCCGGAACCACTTTACCGCCACCGGAATTAGCGACACGAGCCCAAGCGCCACCAATCCCGCAATCAGTTCCGGCGTCAGCAACGCGCTCGGATCGAGCCCGTACGGGCACAACTCTTGACCGCCCTCTCCAGCCTTGGCAAGGCAGGATTGGTGCGCAGCTTGCTGCGCCGCGATGACGCTGTCGAGCCCATTCCCTGCCAGTGCAAAGGCAAACGTTCCCGGGATAATGCCAAGGAATGTCGTCACGACATAGGTCGTGAACGGAACGCCCAGCAGTCCGGGGGCGAGGTTGACCAGCCAGAACGGAAAGATCGGCACGAGCCGCAAGAACAGGAGATAGCTGAACGCGTCCTTGTGGAAGCCTTCCCGGAAGCGGCTGAGCCAAGGGCCGGCGCGGGCCTCCAGCACATCGCTCAGCGCGCTCTTGGCGATGACGAACACGACCGTGGCACCGAGGGTTGCGGCAACCACCGAGGCGATGCCGCCTACGATCCAGCCGAACAGAAAGCCGCCGGCGATCGTCAGGACCGCGCCGCCGGGAAGCGACAGCGCCACGGTGACGGCGTAAAGGGCGACGAAGGCGGCAAGCGCGAGGAGAAGGTTGCCCTCGATGAAGGCGCGCAAAGTGTCGCGATGGTCGGCCAGTTGCTCGAGGGTGAGGTAGCGGTGCCAGCCCATGGCGAAGACGAGTCCGCCCGCCGCGAGCAGAAGAAGAAGCGGCCAAAGACGCTTGAGCCAGCTTGCGGCGTCGCGCGTCAGCTCCGAGACGGTGTCCATGCTCAAGCGTACTCCTTGGCTGCCAACAGCCAAGACATAGGCAGACCCCATCCACCCTGGAAACGGCCCTTCGCGCCCTTGTGATGCGCCGTCACTCGACGTGATGCAAAACGGACCTGTCGGCGCAGTCTGGCGGTCTGGCATACGGTGCGAACGGACTTAAGGACGGACGTGGACGGGGCGGCTTCGTGCCCTGGATCGGAAGAGGCTCCCCCTGATTAACCGACTTTTGTGCACCGCCACAACTCCCGGGATGTGAGCCATCCCTGGCTTCTCGGGCATGAAACGCACGAAGGCGCGCGCGGCCTCGCAAAAGGTCCGGAATCGGCCCCGATTGATTGACTTGCGCGCCGCCGCAACTTATAAGCCGCCCCGAGCTTGAGCCGCCAAGTGCCGGCCCCAAGTCCTTGGGCCACGGCCGGACGGCAGGAGAAAGTCCTTGAAACGCACCTATCAACCATCGCGGCTCGTCCGCAAGCGGCGCCACGGTTTCCGCGCCCGCATGGCGACGAAAACTGGCCGCAAGGTGCTCGCGCGGCGCAGGGCCAAGGGGCGCAAGCGCCTGTCAGCCTAAAGCGGCGCGAGCCGCCTCACCCCGGTGACGGCCATCGGACGTCTCAAGAACCGTTCTGAATTCCTCTATGTGAAGGGGGGAACGCGTTTCGCCACACCCTCGCTCGTGCTTCAGGCGCGGCGCCGGAGGGCGGGATCGGCCGCAGAACCCCATCTCGCCCGGTTCGGCTTCACCGCGACCAAAAGCCTCGGCGGCGCAGTCGTTCGCAACCGGGCACGCAGGCGTCTCAAGGAGGCTGTGCGCCTCACGGGGGCGGCCCACGCGGCGAAGGGGTATGATTATGTGTTGATCGCGCGGGGAGGCACGGTACAACGGCCCTTCACTGAGCTGATCAAGGACCTTGAACGCGCGCTCGCTAAGGTGCACGAGCCCTCTTCGACAACGACGCCGTAAAGCCAAGACAGATTAGCTTTCTTCCCTTCGCGCTTCGCGGACGAAACCGGCCCTTGAGCTGAAAGCGACATGGACGAGAACAACCGTAATTTTATCCTCGCCATCGTGCTGTCGATGGTCGTGCTGTTCGCCTGGCAGTTCTTCTTCGTGCCGCAAACGCCGAAGGATCAGCAGGAGCCGGCGCAAGAGCAGCAGCAGACCGAGCAGGGACCGCCCGCCTCTTCGGCCGGAAGCGAGACGCCCAAACCCGGCGAGACGCCGCAAGTGGGCGTGACGCCTCAGCCCGAAGGCGCCCCCGCTGGGCTGACCCGTGAGGAGGCGCTGGCCGCCTCGCCGCGCGTCAAGATCGACACGCCGAGCATCAGAGGCTCGATCGCGCTCAAAGGCGCGCGCCTCGATGACGTGATCCTCAAGGACTACCGGGTCACCGTGAACCCCGACAGCCCCCAGGTCATTCTGTTGTCGCCGAAGGGCGAGCCTGATGCCTATTACGCCGAGCGCGGCTTCGTCGGTTCAGGCAAAGAGGATCTCGCGCTTCCCGCGGGTGACACGCTGTGGACCGCAAAGAGCCAGGGTCCGCTCACGCCGCAGTCGCCGGCGGTCCTCACCTACGACAACGGCAAGGGGCTCAAATTCACCCG
>CAZHCN010000084.1:2658-10087 GCA_964530895.1 uncultured Methyloceanibacter sp.
TGGGCCACGGTGGTGATCCCCGAGCAGGGCAAGAGCTTCGACGCGAAGTTCAGCGGCACGCAAAAGGGCGACGCCCAACCACACTTCCAATCGGATTACCTCATGGACCCGGTCACGATCGAGCCGGGCGCGACCTCGGAGGTCAAAGGCAACGTGTTCGCCGGCGCCAAAGAGGTCAATGTCGTCGACGGCTACGCCAAGACCTACGACATCCACAAATTCGACCTTCTGATCGATTGGGGCTGGTTCTATTTCCTGACCAAGCCGATGTTCTTCGCCATCGACTTCTTCTACAAGCTCGTCGGCAATTTCGGCGTGGCCATCCTGATCGTCACCCTCTGCATCAAGCTCATTCTCTTCCCGCTCGCCAACAAGTCCTACGTGGCGATGAGCAAGATGAAGAAGCTCGGGCCGGAGATGCAGAAGATCAAGGAGCGCTTCGCCGACGACAAGATGCGCCAGCAGCAGGCGATGATGGAGCTGTACAAGAAGGAGAAAGTGAACCCGGCTTCGGGCTGTTTGCCGATCGTCGTGCAAATCCCCGTGTTCTTCTCTCTCTATAAGGTGCTGTTCGTCACCATCGAGATGCGGCATGCGCCGTTCTTCGGCTGGATCCACGACCTGTCGGCGCCGGACCCGACGAGCGTGTTCAACCTGTTCGGGCTCATCCCTTGGAACCCGCCCCTGGTGCTGATGATCGGCGCGTGGCCAATCATCATGGGCTTCACCATGTGGGTGCAGATGAAGCTCAATCCGGCGCCGCCGGACCCCGTACAGCAAAAGATCTTCACCTGGATGCCGGTGTTCTTCACCTACCTGCTCGCGTCCTTCCCGGCGGGCCTCGTGATCTACTGGGCGTGGAACAACACGCTCTCGGTGATCCAGCAGTCGGTGATCATGGCGCGCCAGGGCGTGGAGATCCCGCTTCTGGAGAATCTCGGCATCAAGCCGAAGAAAGCGCCCGAGGAAGAAAAGGCGGAACAGGTGGCGCACGAGAAGCAGTCCGCCAAGGCCTCACGGCGGGCGCGGCGGGCGGCGAAGCAGGCGGGTGCGGAGGCTAATACCCCGAAGCCAGAAGCCGACGCGGCGAAGACTGAGCCTTCCAAGCCCACAGAGGACACGGGCGACGAGGACCGCCCGGCTTAGGGGCGCCCGTCATCTTTCTTGTCATTGCCCGCGAAGGCGGGCAATCCAATGACGATGGAAGATCCCGAATTCACCGCCGAGGAGATCGCCCGCGGCGAGGCGCTGTTCAAAGGCCCTTGCGTGTTCGTCAAGGGCGTCACCAGCATCGAGGCGTTGCCGGATGACGGCCGCCCCGAGATCGCCTTCGCCGGACGGTCCAATGTGGGGAAGTCGAGCCTGCTCAATGCCCTCACCGGCCGCAAGACGCTCGCGCGCGTGTCGGTGACGCCGGGCCGTACGCGCGAGATCAACTTCTTCACCTTAGGACTTACCGGAGCGCTCTATCTGGTGGACATGCCGGGCTACGGCTACGCCAAGGCGCCGAAATCGGCGGTCAAAGGCTGGACGCGGCTCATCGGCGACTATCTGAGGGGGCGGCGGGAGCTGAAACGTGTGTTCCTGTTGATCGACGCCCGCCACGGCATCAAGCCTAACGACCGGGAAACCATGAAGCTGATGGACGAGTCGGCGGTGTCATACCAGGCGGTGCTGACCAAGGCGGACAAGCCGAAGGCGTCGGGGCTCGAGGCGGTGATCGCCAAGGCCGAAGCCGAGCTCGCCAAACACCCGGCGGCTTATCCACAAGTGCTCGTCACCTCGGCCCGGACGGGGTCCGGCATCCCGGAGCTTCGCGCGGCGATCGCGGCCTTGGCGCCAAACGGCGTTGTGCCTTGAGGCAAAGCGCCGGTATAAGGCGCACGTGGCCAAGACAAAGACATCCCCGGCAAAGTCGAAGGATCCCGCGCCCGACGAGGCAGCTGGGGGCCTCACCGACATGCTCGCCTCGGTGCACGCCAAGGCCAAGGTGTTGTCCGAGGCGCTGCCCTATATGCAGCGCTACGACCGCCAGACCGTGGTGGTGAAATATGGCGGCCACGCCATGGGCGATCCGGCGCTTGCCCGCGACTTCGCCCGGGACATCGTGCTCCTCAAGCAGGCCGGCGTGAACCCGGTGGTGGTGCATGGCGGCGGCCCGCAGATCGGCGCGCTCTTGGAGCGGCTCAACATTAAGTCCGAGTTCAAGGGCGGCTTGCGCGTCACCGACCGGGAGACGGTCGATGTGGTCGAGATGGTCCTCGCCGGCTCGGTCAACAAAGAGATCGTCTCGGCCATCAACGACCAGGGCGGCAAGGCGGTCGGCATTTCCGGCAAGGACGCCAATCTGATGCGGGCCAAGCGGCTCGAGCGGCGCTGGCGCGACCCGGACTCCAATATCGAGCAGATCATGGATCTCGGCTTCGTCGGCGATCCGGCCGTGGTTGAACCGCATATCGTCGACGTCATCATCCATTCCGACTTGATCCCGGTGATCGCGCCGATCGGCGTCGGCCCTGACGGCGAGACCCTGAATATCAACGCCGATACGTTTGCGGCAGCACTCGCCGTCGCGATGAAGGCGAAGCGCCTCCTGCTGCTCACCGATGTCGACGGCGTGCTCGACAAGGACGGTCAGCTGATCCGCTCCATGACCACGGCGGAAGCGGACGCCCTGATCGAGGACGGCACGATCTCCGGCGGCATGATCCCCAAGATCGAAAGCTGCATGGACGTGATCGCCGAAGGCGTCGAGGCCGTCGTGATCATCAACGGCAAGGTGCCTCACGCCGTGCTGCTCGAACTCTTCACCGAGCATGGCGCGGGCACGCTGATCGAGCGGCGGCGCCCTAGGGGCGGCTCCGCAAGGGCGCCGCTATGACCGGGACCGGCGATCTGCGCGGCTTCGGCCATATCGACACCTGGGTGTTCGACCTCGACAACACGCTCTATCCGGCCGATTGCGACCTGTTTGCCCAGATCGACCGGCGCATGGGGGCGTTCATCGCCGAGGCGTTCGGCTTGACGCTTGAAGACGCCCATGCCTTGCGGCAGCGCTATTACACCGAGCACGGCACGACGCTGGCCGGCCTTGTGCAATTGCACGATGTCTGCCCCGACGCGTTTCTCGATTACGTGCACGATATCGACCTCGGCGCCGTGTCGCCCGCACCGGAACTCGCGGCTGCCATCGACGCACTGCCGGGGCGGAAATTCGTGTTCACCAACGGCTCGCGCAAGCACGCCGAAGCCGTGGCGACACGGCTCGGCGTGATCGACCGCTTCGAGGCGATCTACGACATTCACGCGCTCGACTACATCTATCCGAAGCCGACGCGCGAAGCCTTTGACAGGTTCATCAAGGCGCACGGCATCGCGGCGCCGCGCGCGGCGATGTTCGACGACCTGCCGCACAATCTGGCGACCGCCCACGCCATCGGCATGACTACGGTCCTCGTCGATTGCCGCTCGGCGCGGCCCGAGCACCAAGCGAGCGCGGGCTGGGCCGCGCTGCCAGATCATGTCCACCACCGCACCGAGAGGCTTGCACCGTTCCTCGACGCGATCGCCGTGGCGCTTTCGCACGAGACGGAGCGCGCCGAGATCCCCACACCTCAAGCACAGTTCTGCCTGACCTGACGGGAGTCCCATGTCTTACGACCATCTCAAGAGCTTCATCGACGGCGCATTCGATCACGCCACGGAGATCACACCCGACAGCAAGGGCGTGGTGCGCGACGCGGTCGAGGAGGTGCTGAGCCTGCTGGACAAAGGCGAGCTCCGCGTGGCCGAGAAGGTGGGCAACGAGTGGATCGTGCACCAATGGGTGAAGAAGGCGATCCTGCTCTCGTTCCGCCTGAACGACCCGCACAAGATCGAAGGCGGCCCCGACGACTCCTCGTGGTGGGACAAGGTGCCGATCAAGTTCGAGAAATGGAAGGCCAAGGACTTCAAGGAGGCGGGCTTCCGCGCGGTGCCGGGCTGCGTGGTACGCCACTCCGCCTATATCGCGCCGGGCGTAGTGCTGATGCCCTGCTTCGTCAATCTCGGGGCGCGCGTCGACTCCGGCACCATGGTGGACACGTGGGCGACGGTCGGCTCCTGCGCGCAGATCGGCAAGAACGTGCACCTCTCCGGCGGGGCCGGCATTGGCGGCGTGCTCGAGCCCTTGCAAGCGAACCCCGTGATCATCGAGGACAATTGCTTCATCGGGGCCCGCGCCGAGGTGGCCGAAGGCGTGATCGTCGGCGAAGGCTCGGTGCTCTCCATGGGCGTCTATCTCGGCCAATCCACCAAGATCATCGACCGCGCCACGGGCTTCGTGCATCAAGGCCGCGTGCCGCCCTACTCCGTGGTGGTCTCGGGCAGCGCGCCCGGCAAGCCGCTCCCCGATGGCGCGCCGGGCCCATCGCTTTATTGCGCGGTCATCGTGAAGACGGTCGACGAGAAGACCCGCGCGAAAACCTCCATCAACGAGTTGTTGCGCGACTAAGAAGCACGCTATGGTGTCGCCGGGCAGGAGCGGATGCCGGGCCAAGATAGCGAGTCTCTCTTGGACGCACAAAAGCAGAATCCCGGTCTCGACATTGGTCCGGCGGTGGCCAAGCTCCGGTTCTTCCGGTTCGCGGAATTCGTCCTCGTCTTCCTGGCGATCGTCGCGGTGCCCGTGTTCGCCGGGCTCTATGCGCTACGCGACACGTCCGCCGACTTGGAGGACCACTACGGCTCCGGCTTTTCTTCGGGCAACATCACCATTGCGCTCGTAGCGCTCGCCGTCGCGATTCTGGTCGGTATCCTGGCCTATCGAACGGCAGGCAAACTCCGTGCGAACGCCCTGCGGCGGAACAAAGTTCTCTTGCCCATCGCCGCGACCGCCTTCCTGGTGGTCGGCGTCATCTTCGGCATGCAAGGCGAACGCATGATGCACCGGGCGATGATGATCAGGACCTTGCCTTCGCCATACGTCTTGGAGCTCGCGACGCTGAGTTTCGATGTCGGGCTCGGTTTCGGCATGTCGCCAACGGAGCGTGCAAGAAAGATCGCAGAGCTAAAGGAGAAGATCGCCCAAGACACTGCCGAGAAGCCGGTGAGGGCCGCGGCGATCGAGCAGGCCGCTCTCCCCCGCATCGCTCTTGCCGAATTCGGTATCGGCGCGGCGATTGCCTGCGTGCTCGGTGTCTGGGGCCTGTTCAAGTTTGCCGGCACGCCGCTTGACCCCGGCAAGACACCCATGACCTATCTCGACGCGGCGGCGCGGGAGGGGCGCAAGCAGAAGCCGCCATGGTTCGGCCGCAAGCCGGTCAACCGCACACGTGGCTTCCTCTTTCTGCTGGCCGCGCTCGGCTTGATCGCCGTGCAGTTTCTTCTCCTGCCGGAGCTCTCCTTCGGGCTCGGCACGTTCCTCGGCATCATTTGCGGCGTCGCGGTGTTCCTCGCGCTGTTCCGCGCCAAGCAATATTTCCAAGTCTCCGCGGACTCGCTGCTCGGCAAGGACAAGCGCCCGCCGATCCTCTTTCTGCGCTCCTTCAGCGACGATCCCAAGGTCACCGCCGCGGCAGGCATCACCTATGAAGGGCTGGCACAACTGGTCGACTTCTCAGTGGAGACGCGTCTCGCCAACTATTTCATGCGCTTCGGCCCGTTCATCGCCATTGGCTCGCCCCAAGAGACCGTGCCCCAGATCGGCGCGGCGCGGGTGAAGCTCTCCGACGACGCATGGCAAGCGGCGGTTACCCAGTGGATGGAGACCTCAAGCGCTATCGTCATGTATGCGGGAACGACCCACTGGGTCGGCTGGGAGCTCAAGCGCGTCATCGAGGGCGGCTTCGCTGATAAGTTGATCATCCTGTTCCCGCCGGTACTGCCATTCCCGGGCTTTTGGCAGAGTTCTTGGCTCAAGAGGCAAAAGGACGACATCGTGAAGCGTTTTGACCACACCAGGGCGGCATTTGCCGGCACCAAATGGGAAGACGCTTGGAACGTCGCAGCGCCTGAGACAATAATCTGCGCGCGGCTCGATCCGGATGGCGGCATCGCCTTCACGCGCAGCCTGCGCCGCAGCAAGGACGCCTACGATCTCTCGGCCAAGATCGCGCATTTGGGAATTCTTGGGCGGACCGCCGTGTAGACCGTCATGGACCTCTCCTCTCTCTTTTTGTCCCTGGACGGGCGGATCAACCGGGCCAGGTTTTGGCTCGGCACGGTCATCCTCGCCGTCGTCAGCTTTGCCGCCACGTATCTGATCGTATTGCTGATCGGCGTGTCTCAAGGGGCCGTCGCCCTCAGCGCGGCCGTGGCGTTCGCCCTCGCCTATCCGTCCTACGCGGTCATGGCGAAGCGCTTTCAGGACCGCGGCAAGCCGGGCTGGCTCGCCCTGATCGGCCTCGTGCCCGTCTACGCGACCAACCTGCTCTACACGTTCGAAGTGTTCGATACCCTCGATCCAAGCCCCTTGGCGCAAGGGATCGATGTCGTCATTTCCCTGATCTTCCTTTGGTTTCTGGTCGAGCTTGGGTTTCTCAAGGGCAGCCAGGGCCCGAATCGCTACGGGTCCGACCCGCTGGGCCAAGAACTGCCGGACGCAAGCTTGGGCTGACGGGCCTTGCTCACAAGGATGAGATCATTCCCCCTTCGCAAGCCCACCTTTCGGTCTTAAAAGCAGACGGGGACTCGAGGCTGGACCAGGGGGACGCGATGGACCTGCAATACCTCTTCGCATCGCTGGACGGACGCATAAACCGGGCCAAATGGTGGGCCGGCATGGTCATCCTCGCGATCGTCAGCCTCGTGTTTAATTTCATCATCGCGATGATTTTCGGCCGGGGCTTCTTTGGCGGCTTCCTGCTCGCCTTGCTGGCGCTCGCCCTCTTCTATCCCAGCTACGCGGTGGCCGCGAAGCGCTTCCAGGATCGCGACCGGCCGGGGAGAACCGCACTTTACGGCTTGGTCCCCGTGCTGATTGCCAATCTGCTGACGACCTGGGGGCTGACAGGGGGCCCGGGGCAGCCGAACGGGCTGGGCTGGCTCTGCACACTCATTAATCTCGGCGTCGGCCTGTGGTTCCTCATCGATCTCGGCATTCTCAAGGGGACGCCGGGCCAGAACCATTTCGGGGGCGACCCGCTGGCGGCGATCGACTAGGCGAGGCGCTCAACGCCTGCGCAAGGCAAATCGCAGAAGCTCAACGTTTTTTTGGCGTTGGCTCGCTTGCCAGCCGGGCGCGGCGCCGTCATGTTCTCATCGGTGGCGCTCCGTCACCTTCGAACCAGGTATCGCTCAATGACCACGCTCGGCGAGAAGGCCGTCGCGCTCGCGCAAGGCTTGATCCGCTGCCCCAGCGTCACGCCAAAGGACGCCGGCGCGCTCGACGTGCTGATCGAGCCGCTGAAGAAGGCGCGGTTCGTCTGCGACCGCCTCACCTTCACCGAGG
>CAZHCN010000085.1:0-9924 GCA_964530895.1 uncultured Methyloceanibacter sp.
TCGGTGCGGCGGCCGCGGGATAGCGGCTCCTTCTTGAGGCGGGCCAGCATGTCCTCGAAGCGCTTGTTGGCGTCGCGCTCGCCGGCATCGTCCGCCTCGTGATGCTGGCCGATGCTGGCCAGTTGCTGCTGGAGCGCAACGAAGCGCTCGAAGTCATCCTCGGACGTTTCCGCGAGATCCAAGGCGCTCTCCTGGATCTCCCGGCTGAGGGTCGGCAGCGCCCGCCAGCGATAGATGACGTCGGCAAACTGCTGCTCCACCTCGGCGGCCGGGCTCTCGGGCTGGAGGAAGGCGACGCGCATGAACGGACTGTCGCGGAAGAGGCGCTCCAGGAGCTTCGCGTGGGGGCCCTCTTCGAGTTGCGCGATGAGACGGTCGCGGGTCACGGTGGGCTCCTCGAAGATCGCGCGGGTGACGGCGGCGAGCAGCGCGGCAAGCGGCTTATCGTGCACCTCCACGCTCGCCACCTCCTCGGCAAAGTGGTCGAGCAGCCAGGGATGGTTCACGAGCGCGAGCGTCACGATGGTGGCGAAGCCGTAAGGGGATGGCGGCGGCGTCATCTCGCGCCGCTCCGGCTTGCGAGCGTCTTGACGGCCACCCGAGCGCGAGCCCGTGGGACGCGCATCGCGCTTTCGCGCCGGCTGCTCGCGCCAAAGATTGAAGAGCCGGTTCTTCATCTCGCGCCGGTAATGCTCCCGCACCCGGACGTTGGCGATCTCGCCGAGGAGCGCGTCGAGACGCGCCTCGAAAGCGGCGCGCCGCTCCGGCGTATCGAGCGAGAGGGCGGATTTCTCCCGCGACCACAGCATGTCGATGAGGGGATGCGCGCTCTTGAGGCAAGCGGCAAACGCGCTCGGCCCTTCGCTGCGCACGAGATCGTCAGGGTCCTGGCCCTCGGGCAGGAAGGCGAAGCGGAAGGAATGCCCTTCGCGCAGATGCGGCAACATGCGGTCGATGGCGCGCGCGGCGGCCGCCTCGCCCGCGCGGTCGCCGTCGAAGCAGATAACGGGCTCGGGTGCGAGCAGCCATAAGACTTCCATCTGGCGCTCGGTGAAGGCGGTGCCGAGCGTCGCCACCGCGTTCTTGAAGCCCGCTTGATGGAGCGCGATCACGTCCATATAGCCTTCGACCACGATGAGCTCGCCATTGTCGAAGGCGGATTGGCGCGCGCGGGCGAAGTTGTAGACCATCGAGCCCTTGTCGAAGAGGCGCGTCTCCGGCGAGTTCAGATATTTGGGCTGCGCGTCGGGATCGAGCGCGCGAGCGCCGAAGGCGATGACGCGCGACTTGGCGTCGAGAATGGGGATGGTCAGCCGGTTGCGGAAGCGGTCATAGGAGGCGCGTCCGTCGTCCGGCTTGATGAGGAGGCCGGCCTCGAGCGCTTGCGCCTCGGTGAACCCCTTCTTGAGAAGCGCCGTCTTCAGTGCTTCGCGCGAGCCGGGCGCATAGCCGATGCGGAACTCCTTGACGGTCTCGGGCTTGAGCCCGCGGCGCCGCGCATAGTCGAGGGCCTCGCGGCCCGCGTCCGATTGCAGCGCCTCCTCGAACAGTCTGGCGGCGGCCTCGAGCGCATCGAGCAGGCCCAAGCGCTCCTTCGCGGCCCGTTCGTAATGCGGGTCGGGCGCAGGCATGGGCACGCCCGCCTCGCCGGCGAGCCGCTCAACGGCCTCCGGGAAGCTCAGGCCCTCCGTCTCCATGAGGAAGGTGAAAATGTCGCCGTGCTTGCCGGAGGAGAAGTCGTGATAGAAGCCCTTCTGGTCGTTGACGGTGAAGGACGGCGTCTTCTCCCGGTTGAACGGCGACAACCCCTTCCATTCACGGCCCGCCCGCTTCAGGGGCACGCGGCGCGACACGACCTGGCTGACGGGGAGCCGGGCGCGGATCTCGTCCAGAAGCGAATCGGAGAACTTCATTGGTGCGACAGTGGAGCCTCGTTGGGGACGGCGCGAAATGCGATTCGCGCTCATCACCATTATCCACCGATTGCGAACAAAGGGGGAACTATCGAGCGGCCTATTCGCCGCCGTCCTTCTTCAGGGCCTGGTGGCGATTCTTACTGCCGGCTTTCGGTGGCCGGGACAGCCCTGCCGTGACATGAGATAGTCACGAGAGGGGAATTGCCGAATGTCGGACGCCGTCACCTATATTCCACTGGTCGTCATCGTCCTGGTGGCCGTCTTCGGCGCCTGGGCGATACGCGGCAAGCAAGTCCCCGATGCGATCGTCGGCACCACGACCTGCATCGCCGGCGTCGTCCTTCTCTTTCTCTTCATGAGCGCCGGCTCCCTGTCCGGCCTCGCTTTCGGGCTGGTCATGATCGGCATCGGCGCTTTCGCCTGGTATCGCCACTTCAGCAACCGGAATCGCCAGCCCGACGGGCAGACATAACGGGCGGAGGTTGGAGCGGGCGCGATGGAGCTGATCCTCATCGTCGTGTTGACGGTTTTTGCGCTCGCCGCGCTCGTGGCGTGGTGGATGCTCGACATCGACATCGCCGACATCGTGGCCATGGTCGTCTCCCCGATCGTCGGCGTTTGGCTCATCTATTATTACGGCACGCTGTTCGCTTGGGGCGCCGGCATCGTGCTGCTCGCGATCGGCGGCTTCGCCCTTTACTTTCTGATCGAGCGCCGCGGAAGGCCGCCGGCCTAGTCCGCAAAGAAAAAGCCGGGCGGTGCCCGGCTTCCTCTCGTCGCTTTGCGCTAAGCGCTACTCCAGATCTTTGCCGGTGCAGGTTCCGAACTCGGCAAAGGTCTTGCCCAGTTGGGAGACCGACCCGGAATACGCTCCCGTGTCCTTGGACACGACCGCGGTCCAGGTTTGCAGCGCTCTCCGCCCGTGTAGGATGAGCACCTTATCGTCTTCATAGACATCGCCGGACTCGAGGAACCCCTGCCCGCCGAACAGGCCGGAGAACAAATTCTTCTGCTTGACGTTGAGCGTCACCATGGGCGGAAGATTCCGATCCGCGGCCGTCGTCTTCGTGCAGCCGGCAGCGGCGGTGCACTCGTAGACCTCGGTGAGCTGACAATCGTAAGCTGGCGCCGCCCAGGCCTGCATCGGCACGAGGCAAATCCCTGCAACCAGCGCCCAAGCGTTGAACTTCGAAACTCGCATGACACCCCTCTCTCTTGAGATCGATGCCAGCATCATCCCGTCGCGAACGCCGCCGCGCCAGTGGAAAATGCCCCAAAAGGTAAAAGAAAGCCGGGCGGAGCGTCTCCGCCCGGCCCGGCTCATGGCCTCCTCGCGATCGTCCTAGTTGACGCGCGCCGCCTGCGTCAGAAGCTCCTGGCTGTTGAGCACGGTGAGCATCCCCGCTTTCGGGGCACAGGTGAGAATCGCCCGCCGCTCGTCGGCGCCGTCGAGAAAGAAGAGATCGCCCGGATGCAGGGCAACCCGCACCCGCGCCGGGGACTCACGGCGACCGTCGGGCGAGGCATCGAACACCACGGCGCTGACATTGCAGGTGTCGCCGTCAGCTTCGTAATAGGCGATCAGACGCTTATCGCCGATCGTGGCGATGATCGGCTCGTTCGGACCGACAGGACCGAGATTGGACCGAGCGTCTTCGGCCGACGCCATCGGGGTGAAGGCAAGAGCCGACAGCGCGGTCGCCGCGGCGATGGGGAGAGTACGCAGAGATCGCTTCAGCATGAGTTGGCCTCCAAATCTTTCGCATGATCAGCACCGATGATTCGGTGCTGCATTGCAGCGATACATAGTGCTGCATTGCGAAAAATCCATGTTGCAGTGCACTGACATACTGCCGCGTGGCTGCCTGCCGCACGATTTATCCGAAGACTCGATTTGCTTTTGTGATCGTGATGCGCGCGTGTGCATGCACAGTGTGTGTGCACATGACGTTCTGTCACATTGGTGGCGACGATGCGCAGTTGCGCCCGAATGACGTTTCGCTGTGCAGATGCTTAGCCGAGCTTTGCCTTCACCGCGGCGCTCGCTTTGCCGAAATCCATCTGTCCGGCATAGCGGCCTTTAAGCACAGCCATCACCTTGCCCATGTCCTTCACGCTTGCAGCGCCCGTTTCGGCGATCGCTTCGCCGATCGCCTTCGCCATGTCCTCATCGGAGAGCTGCTTCGGCAAGAACTCGCGGATGATGGCGACCTCCTCGCCTTCTTGCGTGGCGAGCTCGGCGCGTCCGGCCTCTTCGTAGATCTTCTGCGACTCCTCGCGCTGCTTGATCATCTTGGCGAGGAGCTCGAGCAACTCGGCGTCGGAGGCTTGCTCCTTGCCGGCCGTGCGCGCGGCGATGTCACGGTCCTTGATGGCCGCGCTCACGAGGCGAAGCGTGGAGACGCGGCGAACATCACGCGCCTTGGTCGCAGCTTGCACGGCGGCGGTGATGGTCTCGCGCATGGATTTTTTTCGGGCGTTCAGGGAAGAAGCTCCCAAAGTAATCGACAGGGGCAGTCGGCGCAAGCGAATTTGCTGGTCTAACGCATTGTTTTCACAGGAAAATATTTTGACGTATACATTGACTCCCGGAACGCGCCTGACGTAAAGAGCGGGATTGAGGAGCCTGCCCCGACAGCGGCGCCCTCAACCGATCCGAACAGACCGGGCCGCGCCGGCAGCCGCCCAAAGTTTGCGCCAATGACTGACGAAACTGAAACTCTGGCCGCGGAGGCCGCAACCTTGCGCGTGCGCAGCACGCTGCCGTGGGCGGACCAGGCACCGACGGCGCTGCTCGTTCTCGGCGACGGCACGGTGATCGAGGGTCATGGCGCCGGCGCCACCGGCATCGCCGTCGGCGAGGTCTGCTTCAACACGGCGATGACCGGCTATCAGGAGATCCTCACCGACCCCTCTTATGCCGGCCAGATCATCACTTTCACCTTCCCCCATGTCGGCAATGTCGGAGCCAACGCCGAGGACATCGAGACATCGAACCTCGCCGCGTCGTCCGGCGTGCGCGGCTGCGTCTTGCGCGCCGCGATCACCGCACCGTCGAACTGGCGCGCAGGCCAAGACTTCGATGCGTGGCTGAAGGCGCGCGGCATCATCGCCATCACCGGCGTGGATACGCGCGCGCTGACGGCGCTGATCCGCGAGAAGGGCATGCCGAACGCGGTGATCGCGCATGCGCCCGACGGCGTGTTCGATGTCGATGCCTTGAAGCGCGAAGCCGCCGCCTGGCACGGCATGGTCGGCCTCGACCTCGCCAAGGAGGTGACTTGCGGCCAGAGCTATAGCTGGGACGAGACCGGGTGGCAGTGGGGCAAAGGCTTTGGCCGGCAGGAACAGCCGCGCTTTCACGTGGTCGCCATCGATTTCGGCTTGAAGCGCAATATCCTGCGTGAGCTCGCCACGGCGGGGTGCCGGTTGACGGTGGTGCCGGCGACCGCGACCGCAGAAGAGATCCTCGCGCGCAACCCCGACGGCGTGTTCGTCTCGAACGGCCCGGGCGATCCGGCGGCGACCGGTGCCTATGCCGTACCGGAGATCAAGAAGCTGGTGGACTCAGGCGTTCCGGTGTTCGGCATCTGCCTCGGCCATCAGATGCTCGGGCTTGCGCTCGGCGGCACGACCGAGAAGATGCATCAAGGCCATCACGGCGCGAACCATCCGGTGAAGGACTTCACCACGCACAAAGTCGAGATCACCTCGATGAATCACGGCTTCGCGGTCAATCGCGAGAGCCTGCCCGACACGGTCGAGGAAACCCACGTGTCGCTGTTCGACGGCTCCAATGCCGGACTGAAGGTGAAGGACAAGCCGGTGTTCTCGGTGCAATACCACCCGGAGGCCTCGCCCGGCCCGCAAGACAGCCACTATCTCTTCACCCGCTTCGTCGAATTGATGACGGCGCGGAAAGGCTCGTGACGTCACCGAGACCATGCCCAAACGCACAGATATAAAGTCCATTCTCATCATCGGGGCCGGACCGATCGTGATCGGCCAGGCCTGCGAGTTCGACTATTCGGGGACGCAAGCCTGCAAGGCGCTCAAGGACGAGGGCTACCGGGTCGTGCTGGTGAACTCGAACCCGGCCACGATCATGACGGACCCGGAGCTCGCGGACGCCACCTATATCGAGCCGATCACCCCGGACGTGGTCGCCAAGATCATCGAGAAGGAACGCCCCGACGCGCTGTTGCCCACGATGGGCGGCCAGACGGCGCTCAATACCGCGCTCAGCCTGGACCGCGCGGGCGTGCTGAAAGAGTTTGGCGTCGAGATGATCGGGGCCCGGGCCGAGGTGATCGACAAGGCCGAGGACCGCGAGCTGTTCCGCGAGGCCATGAACGAAATCGGGCTCGAGACGCCCCGCTCGCGGCTCGCCGATGCCGCCTCGCTCAAGCGCGCCGACCGGCAGACTTATAAGAAAGAGGTCGCGCGCATCGAGGCGGAGAATCCGGAGGCCGACGCGCGCGCGAAAGCCATGCTCGACTTCGAGGCTGACTGGGCGCGGCATGAGAGCGAGCGTCGCCGGCGCTATGTCGAGAAAGGCCTCATCGAGGCGCTCGAGGCCATGCAGGATATCGGCCTGCCGGCCATCATCCGGCCCTCCTTCACCCTCGGCGGCACCGGCGGCGGCATCGCCTATAACCGCGAGGAGTTCCTGGAGATCGTCGAGCGCGGGCTCGACGCCTCGCCGACCTGCGAGGTGCTGATCGAGGAGTCGGTGCTCGGCTGGAAGGAGTACGAGATGGAGGTCGTCCGCGACAAGGACGACAACTGCATCATCATCTGCTCCATCGAGAATATCGACCCGATGGGCGTGCATACCGGCGACTCGATCACGGTGGCGCCGGCGCTGACGCTGACTGACAAGGAATACCAGATCATGCGCAATGCCTCGATCGCGGTGCTGCGCGAGATCGGGGTGGAGACCGGCGGGTCCAACGTGCAGTTCGCGGTGAACCCCGCCGACGGCCGTCTCGTCATCATCGAGATGAACCCGCGGGTGTCGCGCTCATCCGCGCTAGCCTCGAAAGCGACCGGGTTTCCTATCGCCAAGATCGCGGCCAAGCTCGCCGTCGGCTATACGCTGGACGAGCTCGCCAACGACATCACCGGCGGAGCGACGCCGGCGAGCTTCGAGCCGACCATCGATTATGTGGTGACCAAGATCCCGCGCTTCGCCTTCGAGAAGTTCGCAGGGAGCACGCCCGTGCTGACCACGTCGATGAAATCGGTGGGCGAGGCCATGGCCATCGGCCGCACCTTCCCGGAGTCCTTGCAGAAGGCGCTGCGCTCCATGGAGACCGGGCTCACCGGCCTCGATGACGTGGTGTTCGAAGGGCTCGGCCAAGGCGACGACAAGAATGCGATCCGCGCCGCGCTCGGCACCCCCTCTCCCGACCGGCTGCTCAAAGTCGCGCAGGCCTTGCGGTTCGGCGTCGATCACGAGCAGATCTACGACTCCTGCAAGATCGATCCGTGGTTCATCCGCCAGCTGCAAGACATCATCGATGTCGAGGCGCGGGTGATCCAGCACGGGCTGCCGACGAGCGCAGATCAGTTCGGCGGGCTGAAGGCCATGGGCTTCTCGGACGAGCGGCTTGCGACACTTGCCAAGCTCGACGTGGCCGAGGTCGCGAAGCGGCGCCGCGAACTCGACGTGCATCCCTCCTATAAGCGCATCGACACCTGCGCGGCGGAGTTCGCATCGCCCACGGCCTATATGTACTCGACCTACGAGACGGACTTCCCCGGAGGGATGAGTTGCGAGGCGCGCCCCTCCGAGGCCAGCAAGGTCATCATCCTCGGCGGCGGGCCGAACCGCATCGGCCAAGGCATCGAGTTCGACTATTGCTGCTGCCATGCGGCGTTCTCGTTGTCCGATGCCGGTTTCGAGACCATCATGGTCAACTGCAACCCCGAGACGGTTTCCACCGACTACGACACCTCCGACCGGCTCTATTTCGAGCCGCTCACCGAGGAGGACGTGCTGGAGATCGTGCGGAAAGAGCAGGAGAACGGCACGCTGAAAGGCGTCATCGTGCAGTTCGGCGGTCAGACGCCGCTCAAGCTCGCCGCCGCGCTCGAGCGTGCCGAAGTGCCGATCCTCGGCACCTCGCCAGACGCCATCGACTTGGCCGAGGACCGCGACCGCTTCAAGACGCTGATCGAGCGGCTCGGCCTGAAGCAGCCCAATAACGGTATCGCCCGCTCGGCAGACGAGGCCGTCGCCATCGCCAAAGCGATCAGCTTCCCCGTGGTGATCCGCCCGTCCTATGTGTTGGGGGGACGCGCCATGGAGATCGTGCACGACGAGGCGCAGCTCGCGCGCTACATCGCGGAAGCCGTGGTCGTGTCGGGCAAGAGCCCCGTTCTGATCGATTCCTATTTGCGCGACGCCATCGAGGTCGACGTGGACGCGCTCGCCGACGGCACGGACGTTTTCATCTGCGGCGTGATGGAGCATATCGAGGAGGCGGGCGTGCATTCGGGCGATAGCGCCTGCTCGCTGCCGCCCCATTCGCTGAAACCTGAGATCATCGCCGACCTGGAGCGGCAGACGATCGAGCTTGCCCGCGCGCTCAACGTCGTCGGCCTGATGAACGTGCAATTCGCCATCCAGAACGACGACATCTACCTTCTGGAGGTCAACCCGCGGGCTTCGCGCACGGTGCCGTTCGTCGCCAAGGTGATCGGGCTACCCATCGCCGGAATCGCGGCGGAGGTCATGGCCGGCAAGCCGCTTGCCTCGTTCGGTCTGAAGCGGCCGAAGCTCGACCATATCGCGGTCAAGGAGGCGGTATTCCCCTTTGCCCGCTTCCCCGGCGTCGATCCGGTGCTCGGGCCCGAGATGCGCTCCACCGGCGAGGTCATGGGCATCGACCGGGACTTCGCCATCGCCTTCGCCAAGAGCCAGCTTGGCGGCGGCGCCAAGCTGCCGCTCTCAGGCGCCGTGTTCGTGTCGGTCAAGGATTCCGACAAGGACCGGCTGGTGGCGCCAGTGCGCAAGCTCGTGGAGATGGGTTTCCGTATCATCGCCACGCGGGGCACCAAGCGTCACCTCGACGCCCACGCCATCCCTTGCGAGAAGATCAACAAGGTGCTGGAAGGGCGGCCCCATATCGTCGACGCCATCACCAATGGCGAGATCGACATCGTGTTCAACACCACGGAAGGGGCCAAGGCGATGGCCGACTCCATGTCGATCCGCCGGTCGGCCTTGCTCCACCATATTCCTTACTATACAACCCTGGCTGGCGCTCTAGCCGTCACCGAGGCCATCAAGGCCCTCCGGGAAGGCAGCCTGACCGTCGCCCCCCTGCAAAGCTATGTCGGCAAGGGCCCACAAGAGCTGGCCGAGACGGCTTAGGGAAAAGCGGTCAAAATCAACAGATTCTTGACTTGGGCGGGCTAATTCCTCGACAGTATTCGAGGGGAAGCCCCAGAGGAGCTTTGACTGACATGGAAAAGGTGCCGATGACCGCGGAGGGTTTCGCTGCGCTGGAGGCTGAGATCAAGCATCTCAAGACCGTCGAGCGGCCGCGGATCATCAAGCTCATCTCCGACGCCCGGTCCCATGGCGACCTTTCGGAGAACGCCGAATATCACGCCGCCAAGGAGCTGCAGGGCATCACCGAGGCGCGCATGGCCGACCTCGAGGACAAGCTCTCCAGAGCCGACATCATCGACGTGTCGAAGCTCAAGGGTGACCGGGTGATGTTCGGGGCCACCGTGACGCTCGTGGACGAGGACACCGACGAGAAGGTCAAGTACCGCATCGTCGGCGAGGTCGAGGCCGACGTAAAGCAAGGCCGCATCTCCATTACCTCGCCGATCGCCCGTGCGCTGCTCGGCAAGCGCAAGAAGGACGTGGTCGAGGTGTCGACGCCCGGCGGCGGCAAGTCCTACGAGATCATCAAGGTCGAGTATAAATAGGGTGCTTCCTGCCCAAGGCGGCGGCTGCACCCGGCGCTCTGTGACCTACCGGCCACGGACG
>CAZHCN010000086.1:0-9914 GCA_964530895.1 uncultured Methyloceanibacter sp.
CAGGAATGACTCGCCTCGGTCCCGGAAAGGGCGCACACTCCCAACAGTGCGTGGGTGACCCCCGGTGAGTATGGTCGCCAACTTGGCGGCGTTCCCCGTTGCGTGGAGCCCACGCACACATTCCTCTCCCTTCGATCTCTACTCGCTCTTCGGCGCTGCCGCCGCTTTGTCCGGCGCAGTGTCGCCTTCGGCGCTGCCCGGCTTCGGCTTGCAGGGAATGGCCTCGGCGAAGCACTTCGAGTAGAGCCCCTGCACCGCGCAGCTGATGCCCGACCGGTACGCGGTCTCCCACGTGGCCTCCGGGTAGACCGCTTGCGCCTTCTTCACCCAGTCCGCCCGCGCCGCATCTTCCGACTTATCGCGCGCGCTCAGGAAGCCGGGCCCGCTGCCCGTCACCGGCTCGGCGGCGCATTCGAAGCCCGGCGGCGGCCCGGCCTCGGGCGCGTTCTGCATGGGCTTCTCCGCCATGGATTCGGCGAGCGCCGGCAGCGCCAACGCGACCGCGGCGCCGCTCAAGATGAGGCTACGGACTGACAACGCGACCTTCGGCATGGACAAAATTCCTCCCTGGGCGTGGCAATGGTTCGGCCTCTTTTCCAGGGCGCTTTTACCACAGACTTGCCGCCGCCATAAATGCGAAGGGCCCGCTTCGACGGCGCGGGCCCTTGCATCGTTCCGAGATGACTCCAGAGGGCGTCGGATTACGACTTGCTCTCGAGCGTCTTGTAGTTCGCCTCGGCCTTGGTCAAGTTCGCTTTCGGGTCCTTCATGAAGTTGGCCTTCGCTTCAGCGCTTGAGAAGCAATAGGTCTTGCCCTCGTATTGGGCGTGGACGTTGCAGTTCGTGTGGACCTCCTTGTCGTTGGCGAGGCCCCACGCGCACATGTCCTTGAACTGGCCGGTGGCGGCGAAAGCAACCGTGGAGAAGCCGAGCGCGAGAGCGCCGGCGAGGAGCGAGGTCAGATAGGTTCGCATTGTGAACCTCCTTATGTCTTCGGGGGGTTAGAGGCCCCCTTATGAGGGGGGGCTGCCCGAAAAACGTGCACCTCCACCGCCGGTTCCGGCGCGTGCGCGCACAATGCCGTGAAGTTCGTGACCGATTGGTAAGGCTTGCGGGGCGCGCAAGCTCCCGTTCCGGCGCGACGCGGACGGTGCGGCCGCGTTCACGACCGCGTCCTGCCGCAAGTTCGGTAGCCCGCGCCGCCGCTTGTCCTTGATGCCGCCTCGGTTTCCGGCAAAACTGGCCCCGAGCCCCTTGCCGACCCACGGCGACCGGCAAACGGCGCTTCGCCTTCCGGCTTTAACCTTCGACCGGCCTCTCGGTGCAAGGCGGTGCTGGAAGGCGCTATCGTGGAAGTGAGGACGGCCTTCGGCGGGGACGAAACCCCGTGCACCTCTGCGTCTATCGCGGAGGAAGCGGCCGTAAGAAGAAGAGTCGGGGGATTGGTCATCGTGTCGAGGCTCTGCGTGGCGCTGCTTGCAGCCGGCCTTCTTGCCGTACTGCTTTCTGCCTGCAGCCGGCCCAAGGCGCCGGATGTCGGCTTCCTGCCGACAAAGGCTGTGGCAGAGACCGCCGATGCGAAGACCGCATTCGAGGCCGCAAAGGTGGTGTGCCTCGAAGAGGCGCGCCGGAAGGGCATCGCCTCGGTGACGCGGATCCTTCTCCTCAGGGGCAAGGTGTCCAAATCCGACTACGTCGACTGCATGGAGGGGAAAGGCTTCTCCGCGGTCGACGATTAGGCGGGTCAGTCCCCGGCTTGCGCATCCTTAGGGGCGTTGCGCGGCGTCTCTGGCAATTTCAGGCGGTACCGTCCGGCGAAGCGTTTTGGGGCTGCGGAACCCCGCAGAATCTCTATAAAACGCCGCAATCAAGGTGTACGGTGCGGCCAGGTTCGCCCCCTTCGGACGGCCGGTTTTGGCGCGCCAATTCAAGGCCTGCGCAACGAGAGGTCGGGGTACAGTGCGGGACTTCCTACAAGGCAACCGCCGCGGCAAGCTCATCGATTGGCTGAAGATCGATTCTTGGATCGATTCCGGCCTCTACGGGGCGTGGATCGGATTCCGCGACTGGTGGAGCGCCTACTCCTCATTTTTCGGCCGTTTCGAGGTCAAAGGCTTCCTTCGCGCCTGTAACGAACTCGCCTGTGAGACTCTAACCCTGAGCGTCGCCGGCTTCCTCGTCGTCTTGAGCTTCGCCCTGCCCGCCTTCGAGATCGCCCAAGGGAAAATCAATCTCTCCGACGAGTTCAGCGTCACCTTCCTCGATCGCTACGGCAACGAGATCGGCAAGCGGGGTCTGTTGCGCGACGACTCGGTACCTCTGGATGAAATTCCCGACGTCTTGATCAAGGCAACGCTCGCCACCGAGGACCGGCGCTTCTTCGACCATTTCGGCATTGACGTCATGGGCACGCTCCGCGCCCTCGCTGAGAACGCCCGCGCCGATTCCGTGGTGCAAGGCGGTAGCTCGCTGACCCAGCAGCTCGCCAAGAACATGTTCCTCTCGCCCGAGCGCGCGCTGTCGAGAAAGATCAAAGAGGCGTTCATCGCCATCTATCTCGAGGCGCACTACACGAAGCCCGAAATTCTCAAGCTCTATTTCGACCGTGCCTATCTCGGCGGGGGCTCCTACGGCGTCGAGGCTGCGAGCCAATACTATTTTGGCAAATCCGTCCGCGACATCAATCTCTCGGAAGCGGCCATGATCGCCGGCATGTTCAAGGCGCCCACACGCTACGCGCCGCACGTCAACCTCGCCGCCTCGCGCGCTCGCGCCAACGAGGTGCTGACCAATATGGTCGAAGCGGGCTACATGAGCGAAGGCCAAGTCTACGGCGCCCGGCTGAACCCGGCCAGAATCGTCGAGCGCGGCGACTCCAATACGCCAGACTACTTCCTCGATTGGGCCTTCGAGGAGGTCAAGCGGCTGATGCATGGGAGGCCGGAGCGTATCCTCCTGGCTCGCACCACCGTTGATCTCAGTCTGCAAAAGATGGCGGAGACCGCCGTCACCACACAGATCGCTCAGTTTGGCCGCGCCCGCCACTTCTCTCAGGGCGCCATGGTGGTAATGGAGCCGGAAGGCGCGGTGCGCGCCATGGTGGGCGGCAAGGACTACGGTACAAGCCAGTTCAACCGGGCGACACACGCATACCGCCAGCCCGGCTCGTCTTTCAAGCCTTACGTTTACATCACTGCACTCGAGAACGGCTATACGCCAAGGACAGTCGTCAACGGTAATGGCGCCCGTTGCGGAAACTGGTCGCCTCACAACTATGCCGCCGGCGAGGGTAACCGCATGACCTTGATCGATGCCCTCAGACATTCGATCAACACGATTGCGGTCAAAGTCTCCCTTGATGTTGGGCGCGAAAAGGTGATGGCCACTTTGGCCAAACTGGGCATCACGCGGCTAAAGAAGACTTGCTCCCTCGCGCTCGGCGACCAGGGAATGACCCCGCTGGAGCATACACAGAATTATGCGGTGTTCGCCTCTGGCGGTCTGGCGGTGCACGCGTACGGTATCGAGGAGATCCGCACGCTGAGAGGAGAATTCCTCTACTCCCATGAACGCGAGGCGCAGCAGCCGCGCAAACGACTCTTCGACCTCAAAGCCGTGGAAGAGTTGAACACCATGATGCAGGCCGTCGTGCAATCCGGAACTGGCAGGCGGACCCAGCTCGATTTCACCTACAACGTCGGCAAGACAGGCACGAGCTCGAAATGGCGCGACGGCTGGTTCATGGGCTTCACCGGCGAGTATGTCGTCGGTGTCTGGATGGGCAATGACGACTTCTCGCCCATGGCCCGGGTCACCGGCGGCAGCTTCCCCGCGCAAGCATGGCATGACTTCATGGTGGCGGCCCACGACACCGACAACATCCCGGACATTCCCGGTATCGCGACGCATCCGGTCCAAGTCGCAGAACGGGCGAGGCTGGCCGCCGCTTTGGCACAAAACACCACGGCCGACTTGCCGGTGCCACCCCCCGCCGATAGCGTCAAAGATATGTCCACCGCGACGCGCCAAGTGCTCAAGAAGCTCAGTGAGCTTCTGAAGGATGCGCCACCCCTGAAGCCGAACCAGCAGCCCCGTCAGGGCCGCGCCGAGGCACCTGCGGCGACGCCCGCACAATCGAGCCTAGCTTCGGCGGCGAATACGGACGGGACCCCACGTCCGGAGCCCCCGCCGACGGCGATCGATTCCGAAAACACGGCGTCCGCTAGGCGTAGCACCGACGTCGCCGTTCCTCAGTAGGCGACGACGACTCGCGATCGAAAGACGATGTCCGCTTGACCAGCGCCCTACCAAACATGCCGCTATCGGGCACCTCGACGCGTACCAGCCTTTGGCGCGAAGAGGGCAGCACGTCGATGCGTGCGCTCGGCTACTTCATCGGAACGTTCGCCGTGGCCTTGATCCTTGGGATCGGGTCGGCCTGGTACATGATCGAGCGCGGCTCCCCGCTGACGACAGCCAGTTTTGGGCCGTGGAGGAGCTGGCTCAGCGAAGGCAATCCAAACGCCGACCCCTACACGCGTGCACATCTTGCACGGAGTGGCAGGCTTCCCCTCACCTCCACCGTCGCCCGGTACTTCATGGCGGATACCGACAGCCGCGGCAGGTCCCTGTACTCAGGGTGCGAATACTCGATCGTCGGTGCTCCCCTCGACGCGCGCTGGTGGTCGCTCGCCCTCTACGATGCGAATGGCTCGCTTATCGCCAATCCCTCCCACCGCTACAGCTTCAATAGCGAGGAGGCCATTCGCCGCTCCGACGGAAGCTTCCACATCACGCTCTCTCGCAATGCCCGTCCTGAGAATTGGTTGCCTGAAGGAAGCGGACCGGACCGCAACCTCGTCCTGATCTTGCGCGTCTATGGCGCCCGCGACACCGACATCAGCGGCATCGGACAAATTCCACTTGAGCGTCTACCGAAGATCGAGCGTGTGCGATGCGGGTAAGGCTTCCAGGACTCTATATTGCACTTTGCGTGGTGCTTGCGGGCGTGATCCACGTGGTGGCCGTGCTCACGCTGCCGATGCTCGCGCCAAGGGACGCCCAAGCGAGACTAGCCGCGCTCGGTCCAGCCAACACGATGATCCAATTGCCGCCGCCCGCTCCGGGGCACCAAGTGATGCCGCTGATGGCGCCGGACATTCGCTACGCCGTATGCCGGTATGACCTTTCCAAGGGACCGGTGCGCCTCAAGGCGCGGATCGCTGACGGGCTCTGGGTGATCGCGTTCTACACGCCGCTCGGCGAGAATTACTATGCGATCGTCGGCGCTGACATGAAACAACCCAACCTCGACCTGATCGTCGCCACCAAGGACCAAGACGTCGCTGAAGTTGGTGTCGACTCTCCGGAAGCCTTCGACAATGTCGTGGTGGTGACTTCGCCGGCTGTTGAGGGGATCGCGATGATCCGCGCTCCGCTCAGCGGTCCGAGCCGGAGCGCGGAAGCCGAGCACGCGCTCAAATCGGCCTATTGCGGCCCGCACAAGGGTTCGAGCTAGCCTCTCTTAGGCGCGCGACTTCTTCCGCACGCGCGGGACTCGCCGCCGGTTCGTCGGGCCGGTGGTCAGTGGTGCGTGGCTGGACGTGTGCCGCTCGATGCGCACGCCTGGAAAAATGATGATCTCACCAAGCGAGCCCTCGACGGGCTTTCTGATCCGGGCCGCGGCGTCCTCGATTCGGCGGAATTCCAAGATGGTCGCCATGATGATCTGATCTCCACGGAGTGCCTCGCGGTGAGGCGCAATCACGGGCGGCGATGCGCCTCTCGGCAAATTAAGACCCGGGTAAGGTTAACGAACCCCTAACCACAGACAAGGCCTCAAGTCTCGACCACCTCGTCATCGAGAAAGTGGCGGCCGGCCCTGTCCCCCACTTCGAGGATCCAAAGATCGGGGTCGAACTCGATCTGCCGCGCCAGGTAGAGGCCCGCCTCCGCGGAAGCGACGGCGCCCGCTCCGAGACAGCGCACCCAACGTCTGTCCGTCGCGCCGCCCTCAAGTCCGGCGGGAGCCGGACCGTAGAGGCAGACCGTGCCATCCAACAGGTCGACGGAGATGAAGATCGCGCCGGCGGCCGCATCCCCGCGGCGCACGACCACGACGGGAACGGCTTCAGCCTGGCAGCGGCGCAGATACGCACTGACCCAAATCTCGCTCTTCACACGCATGGGCAGGGAGCCTAGCGCGAAACATCAAAGATGTGAGGCGGTCCTTGTGAGGTCGTGGCCGGTCACCCGTTGAAGCTCGCCGAGCAGCTCCGGCGTGATTTGTCCCGTCTCGGCAAGACCCCTGTCGCGTTGGAACGCACTGATTGCGCTCGACGTGTTGGCGCCCCAGGCGCCATCGATCGGACCCGGCGCATAGCCGAGATCGGCGAGCGTCTGCTGCACCCCCTTCACCTTTTCGCTCTCGGTGATGTTCGCCGCGATGCTATCGGGGGCGGCAACGGATCCCGTTGCCGCCGCGGGCGTGACGCTGTCGCCGAGCAGGATCTGGCGGAGGAGATCGTCGCTGGGGAGGCCCGTCACGGGAAGGCCCTCCTTGCTCTGGAAGGCCGAGATTGCCGCACGCGTCTTGTCGCTCAGATTGCCGTCGACTTGCCCCACATCGTAGCCGCGCGCGGAAAGCTCACGTTGCACGGCCCTGACCACGAGCTGCGATTCGCCCTTACCGGCGTCCAGGGGCGCTAGGTCGGTGCTGACCGGGGCGACACTCTTGGGCTGAACCGAGGCGGCGTGCTCGACCTGCGGGTCGGGTGGAGGCTCGACATGCACGATCTGCGCCGTGGTGGTCGTGCCCGTCGCCGGCACCGCGGCGGCCATGCCCCTCGGAGCGTGCTCTTGAAGATAGAGCGCGTTGTAGATGATGGTTCCTGTGAGGCCGAGAAAGGCCAGGAACACGATCCGCGCGGTTACTACGCCCATCGTTCACGGTCGCCGTTGTGAGTCCAGGAAAGAGAAGCGCCTTGCCCCTCCACGGGCATCTTGGAGTCCGAAACTAAAGAGAGACTAAACACGCTCGGTATCGGGGGGAGACGCCTCATGCCGCCGAGACCGTCGGCGCATGCAGCGGCGCCTCGACCGATTCGGAGGGGGAATCCACCGGAAGGGTGATCGTCGCCGTCGTGCCCTTGCCGAGCGTGCTTGTGAGCTCCATCGTTCCGCCATGGAGACGGGCCAGACCTTTCACCACCGAGAGGCCGAGTCCGGCGCCTTCGTGGCTCCGGTCATAGGAGCTGTTCGCCTGCACGAACGGACTGCCGAGCCGCGGCAGGTCTTGGTCGGCGATACCGATCCCGTTGTCGGTGACGGAGAACACCACGTCGCTGTCGGCCAGCCGCGCCGACACCCGTACCCATCCGCCAGGTTCGGTGAACTTGATCGCGTTCGAGATCACGTTGAGCAGCATCTGCTTGCAGGCACGCTTGTCGGCCGCAAGCTCGGGGATACCGGGCGCGACATCGACTTTGAGAGACAGCGACTTTTGCTCCGCTATGTGTCGCATGGTGTCACAACAGGAGTTGACCAGCGATGCGACGTCGAACGGCTCCTTCACGATCTTGAATTTGCCGGCCTCGATCTTCGACATGTCGAGGATGTCGTTGACCACATGTAAGAGGTGCTCACCGCTTTCGTGGATCAGGCGCGCATAGTCCCGATAACGGACCTCACCGAGCGTCCCGAAGAGTTCGCGGTTCAAAATCTCCGAGAAGCCGATAATGGCGTTCAGAGGCGTACGAAGTTCATGACTCATGCTCGCAAGGAACTGGGTCTTGGCCCGGCTCGCGCTCTCGGCCTCATCACGGGCACGCAGCAACTCGTTCTCCTGCGCCTTACGATCCGAGATATCCCGCGTGATGGCGACGATACCGGGACGTTCAAGTCCATCCGTCGGCGGCATCGGGCGGCAGCGCATTTCCGCCCACGCATAACGCGCCGTTTCGCCGGTTCCGGCCCGGCGCACTCTGAACTCCACCGCGACCGCTTCGTTGCTAGCCTGACAACGTGACAACGCCGTCAGATAGGCCGGCCGGTCGGCCACATGCACATGCTCGAAGAGGCCATCGCCGAGAATCTTCTGTGCCGGCGCGCCGAGGAGCTGCTGCGCCGCGAGCGACGCGAACACCACGCGGCCCTTGTCGTCGTGGCGCGTGATCAGGTCGTTCGCGTTTTCGGCCAGCAGCCGGTAGCGCTCCTCGCCCGCACGAATTGCGGTTTCCGATCGCTGGTGCACCATTTGCACCATCACCGCCAAGCCCGCCGCGTAGGCGGTCGCCGATGCGGTGCCGACCAGAGCGAATTCTGCCGCCGACAAGGGCAATTCCGGCCCCACCGGCACGAGACCAAGTAGGCCGAGTGCCGTGAGGACAGCGAGGCCGAAACCGGCGGCGCCCGCCGCCCAGGCCACGATGCGCCGATCGGTGGCAAGGCCCGCCTCGAGCGGCACGACCACCAGCCAGGCGATGAGACCGGAGGCGAGGCCGCCTGTCAGCCAGGCGCAATAGGTGACAAGGCCCGCGAGGTTCGCCGCCGAGATCAAATGCGCGGCGGCGAAGCGGCCGGTCCGCGACAGGAAGATGGCGATGGCGATGGGCGACAAGAGCCACAAGAACGCAGCCGCGCCGAGCAGCGACGGCTTGCCGCCGACCACCAGGTAAATGGGAAAGACGCACAGGGCGAGGAGGCCCCCGAGCAGGCGCGATGCGATGAAAGACTGATGGCGGGCGAGGGTTAGGGCATCGCCGCGCGCCGAATCGTGGACAAGCGAGCCGAAATAGGTGGCAAGCCCTCGAACACTTTCACTACTGAACACACGCATCTCGGAGCGGGCCGTTGCCCGCCACGTCCCCGATTGTCTCGAAAGCGGATTATTGGTGGGCGCGCTTAAGGAAAGCATAAAGCGCCTCCCCGCCCGATTGCCGGCGCCCAGAAAGGGCGGGCGTTACAGAACCGAAGAAAACCGCCGGTGCCAGGCACGATCCTTGCTGATTTGAATCCAACTTTAGGCAAATCTGATTCAAAATAAAGATGCATTAGAAAGAAGTACTAGCAAAGTCATAAACAGATGTGGCTCAGAACCAAATCTAATTTTCGATTCAAAATTTATCGATTGAAGTGAAGGTCCCTTATTTTCTCTGAGATATAGTGATGCAGACTGCAGGGGAATTGCAGAGGTCGTGACGCGGCAACTAAGCCGCGCGTTAACAGAGAGGGCAAAACGATGATGTTTCTTATCAGGTCGGCCTTTTGGCTGCTGATCCTGGTGCTGCTGCTTCCGACCGACCAGGACCAGCAGGCCAAGATTTATGGCACCGCCGAGGCGACGGTAAACGACGTAGCGGGATTCTGCGATCGGAACCCGCAGACCTGTGCCACTGGCCACGATGCCTTTGAGGTGCTTGTCCAGAAGGCTCAATACGGCGCGCAGCTGATCATGGGCTTTGTCGAGGCAAAGACGGATGGCTTCGGCGACCGCCTGCCCGAGCCCGTGGCGATGCCCGGCGATGGCGGCGTGATGCCCGTCCCGTCGGCCGTGCCATTGGAGCCCACGACGTGGAACACTCAAGACACGCTCAAGCCGGACGACCGCGAAGCGGCTTGGGGCGGACCCGGTGTCTAGCAACTCACGCGCATAATCGTACGGCGCAGTCTTGAGTTTCTCAGCCGATCGCCCCGCGATCGGAACATGAAAAAGCCCTTGGCAGCCCCCCGCCTGCCAACAGGGCGCGCAGTTGGGAAGGTTTCTGCCCTTTCCCTCCCAAACTGCGCGCCCTATCCTTTTTGACGCAACCCCGTCGCGGTTGACGCCGTTGATCGCTATATTGAGTTCATGGACACGGTCACAGACTCACGCTCCATGAGCTTCGACGAGATTCTTGCTGATTTCGAGTTCCTCG